>QNEL01000206.1 GCA_003645185.1 Candidatus Parabeggiatoa sp. nov. 3 | reverse complement strand
GAGTCCTGGATGGGCTGTCTCATCCGAACGGCCACTTGTATCCAAGCGACTTAATGGGGGATGCTGGTCAAAAGTCCCTAGACTCAAGGCCTAATAAAATTCACACCCAGATTAACCTAATCTATGATGCGAATTTGCAACCTCTGATTTGCAGAGCCCCTCATATCCATGACACCGTCATGGTGTCATCCAAACAGATGACATCTTTTTATAATATTTGATACAATTTCAAAAGTCAAGTATTAAAATAGATTAGTCTAAAACGGCACTAAAATAAGTAACTTTGATTAGGTTTGAGTAAGAAATCAAGTGCTAGCATATGCACCCTATCCAATTCCTCAATCAGATAATCTTAAAATCAATCGCAAACTAAAGTTTGCACTCCTCTCTCGCAAACTAAAGTTTGCACTCCAATCTCGCAAACTAAAGTTTGCACTCCAACCGCAAAATAAATTTTGCACTCCAACCGCAAACTAAAGTTTGCACTCCTCTCTCGCAAACTAAAGTTTGCACTCCAACCGCAAAATAACATGCATTCCAATCTCGCAAGAATAAAAAAACAGTCTAAATTTTATACTGCACGCGGGCACCTATAAGTAGGTACGCATAAATCTTTTAACATTTTCTGTAGGGCTCCCTGCGTGTTTTTGCTGCCCACCCAGCCCCGACAAAATGTTAATAAACTTTTGCGTACCTACTTAAATATATTTAGTCACCACCTGATTTGATCTTTTAGACAACGGCTGAAAGTTGTTGGCTGTTGACTGGTGTCTCACACCAAGGCAATTCACTTGCCCTCAAGTTAAACCTCGCGTCATTTTGGCATTTTAGTTTGCAAAATACAAAGATAGTCTAAATTTTAGACTGTCGTTATCAAGCGTTATCAATGACAATATTTTTAAATACTAATCAATTCAAAAACTTAAATGGATTATATAAATTGTTGGTATTCTTTTTGCTTATGTGTAGTCTAAGATTTTTATGGCAAACCATTTTATTTGATTTGTTTGTATTGATCAGAGATATACTCGGCGCGGGAATAAACTTTCAGGCAAAAGTTTAGCGAAGCGAAACTTTTGCCTGAAAAACTTTTGGCAACCCCAGGTTGCAACGAAGGGCTATGATCTCGCTACGCTCGGAACGAAGTTTCACATTCAACCCCCTGGGGGCCTTAGCGTTTTAATTTTTTCTGATCAATTTGCCTTTGTACTTTCTGCCATCGGGAAAGCTTTTAAAAGTTTAAATTGTGCCCGCGTGCAGTATAGACTGTTGCTGTAAAGTGCTGTAAACCAAAATTTCTTTAAATCTCTTTAATATACAATGACTTAAATGAAATTTGGGTTTTTGGCATTAGTTTTGCTCTATATTTAACATTTTACAGCCAACTTGATATTTATTTTGCAGCTATTGGAGTGCAAAATTTATTTTGCAGCTATTGGAGTGCAAAATTCATTTTGCAGCTATTGGAGTGCAAAATTCATTTTGCAGCTATTGGAGTGCAAAATTTATTTTGCAGCTATTTTGTGTATCGTATTTCAACACTGAATGAAGGGACAAGTCTATTGGATTCATCATTGCCACTACTATTGGCTGGTAATCTTGATTCAACTGTAGCCCAAGATAAATTCATTAATGTTATTGGGCCTATGACAAACCCTCATGACGTACAAGCTTGTCTTGTATCTATTCCATCCGAATTTTCATCAATTGTAAATGGAGAAAGCTGATGCGATTTATTAGATATTTATACCAACTGGCTCACACCACTTTCCAACCTTGCCGATCTTGGTTAAGGGTTGGTGGTTTGAGTTTTATACTAATGGGTGGGTTTTTTACCTCGCCTATCCAAGCGTATGTTATTACTACGGTAGCGGGTACTGGATCATCTGGTTATAGTGGCGACGGTGGGGCGGCTACCGAGGCACAACTTAAGTCTCCTAAAGGCGTTACCTTCGATAGCAGTGGCAATCTGTATATTGCTGACTATTATAACCACCGCATCCGTAAAGTAAACACAAACGGTGTCATTACTACGGTAGCGGGTACAGGATCATCTGGTTATCGTGGCGACGGCGGGGCTGCTACCGAGGCACAACTTAACTCTCCTAAAGGCGTTGCCTTCGATAGCAGTGGCAATCTGTATATTGTTGATAGGGGAAACTACCTCATCCGTAAAGTGGACACAAACGGTGACATTAGTACGGTAGCGGGTGGGGGCCTTGGTGACGACGGTGGAGCGGCGACCGAGGCAGAACTTAAGTATCCTTCTGGCGTTGCCGTCGATAGCAGTGGCAATCTGTATATTGTTGATACGGGAAACAACCGCATCCGTAAAGTGGAGACGAACGGTGTCATTAGTACGGTAGCGGGTACTGGAACATCGGGTTATAGTGGCGACGCTGGGGCGGCGACCGAGGCACAACTTTCCTCTCCTTCTGGCGTTGCCGTCGATAGCAGTGGCAATCTGTATATTGTTGATAGGGGAAACAACCGCATCCGTAAAGTGGACACGAAGGGTGTTATTAGCACGGTAGCGGGTGGGGGCTCTAGCGGCGACTGCGATGCCACGGCGACCGATGTGTGGCTTGGCGAACCTTCTGGTGTTGCCGTCGATAGCAGTGGCAATCTGTATATTGCTGAAGAATCTAAAGCTCGCATCCGTAAAGTGGACACGAACGGTGTCATTAGTACGGTAGCGGGTAACGGGAGAAGTGGTTATGCGATCAATGCACAACTTAACTCTCCTTCTGGCGTTGCACTCGATAGCAGTGGCAATCTGCTGTATATTGCTGATTCTTATTACATCCGTAAAGTTGAACTTGCTCCGAACAATGCCCCGACTTTAACCCATTTTAGTGGAACAATTGACACCACCAATAAATACACCGAAGTCGAACTCACTTTTGCTGAATTGGCAGCCCAAGGTGATGAAGCTGATACTGATGGTACGGTTGTCGCCTTTATGGTTCAAGAAGTGAATACTGGTACATTGAAAATTGGCACCAGTTCAGCTACAGCCACGGCGTATGCGTATGGTAAAAATGAGACAATTGATAGCAATAACAAGGCATATTGGAGACAATCAAAGGATGGAAACGGTACGCTAAATGCCTTTACAGTCAAAGCCAAAGATGATAGTGATGCCTTATCATGCCCTGCGATACAAGCCCAAGTCAGGGTTAATTATGCACCAACCCTATTCTCTTTTAATCATAGTAATACAATTGTATTAGGTACAACCAATGAAGACAGCGAAGTTGAAATCACCGTTGCCGAACTCCAAGGTAATGCAGATGATCGTGATGGTACGGTTGTCGGTTTTGTTGTTCAAGCAGTGAGAAATGGGATTTTGAAAATTGGCACCATTTCCGGTACAGCTACGGAATATGTGTCTGATACAAATGAGACAATTGATAGCAGTCACAATGCATATTGGACACCGCCTAGAAATGCGAATGGTAGCCTAACTGCATTTACGATTAAAGCCAAAGATGACGGTGATGCCTTATCCAACAGTGCGCTAAAAACCACAGTTAGGGTAAATCCAGTAAATGATATACCGACTTTAACCCATTTTAGTGGCCCAATTGACACCATCAATGAAAACCTCGTAGTCAAAATCACCTTTGCCGAACTTGTAGCCCAAGGTGATGAAGCTGATGAAGCTGATGTCGATGGTAGGGTTGTCAGTTTTATTGTTCAAGCGGTGACTACTGGAACTTTGAAAATTGGCTATCAGGATTGGGATAACACTGCGTATGCGCCTGGTACAAATGATACAATTGACGACAATCACAAAGCCTATTGGACACCTGATGCGGGTGCGACCGGTACACTAGATGCGTTTACGGTCAAAGCCAAAGATGACAATGATGCCTTATCCAGCACAGCGATACAAACCCAAGTGACGGTAATGGAGAACAAAGCCCCGACTTTAACCCAATTTACTGCCCCAATTGACACTATCCATAAAGATGGCCAAATCGAAATCAGCTTTGATGATCTGGCCGCTCAAGGTGATGAAACTGATGAGAGTAAGGTTGTCAGTTTTGTTGTTCAAGCGGTGACTAGTGGGACTTTGATAATAGGCTCTGATTCTTGGGGAGCGACTGCCTATGCGCCTGGTACAAATGACACAATTTACGTTGGCATGTGGGAGGATGGTCCGAAAGCCTATTGGACACCTGATGCGGGTGCGACTGGTACACTAGATGCGTTTACGGTCAAAGCCAAAGATGACAATGGTGCCTTATCCAGCACAGCGGTACAAGCCCAAGTGACGGTATATACTTTCAGTTGTGCGATAGTCACAGAGATTCCAGAGGCGGAATGTGAGGCTTTGGTGGCCTTCTATAATAGTACTGATGGCGAGAATTGGTACAATCATAATTCTGGTTGGAATGTAACTAATACCCCTTGTCATTGGGGGCAAGCAGGATGGTCTGGTGTGACTTGTGAGAATGGACATGTTTCTTCAATTGATTCTTCTGAGCATATTGATGGAATGAGTGGTCCAATTCCACCCGAAATTGGGAATTTAACCCGTTTACAGGCACTTAAGTTAGGTTCTGGAATAACGGGTTCAATTCCACCCGAAATTGGGAATTTAACGAAATTGACCAGTCTCACTTTAAGGTATAGTCAACTAACGGGTTCAATTCCGGCTGAAATTGGGACTTTAGTTAATTTAACCACTATTGATTTGAGTGGTTCGTCCACTTCCGATTGCTCGGATGGCACCTGTAAGTCTAAGTCTCTTGGTCAACTAACGGGTTCAATTCCAGCAGAAATTGGGAATTTAACGAATTTGACCAGTCTCAATTTAAGGAATAATCAACTAACGGGTTCAATCCCGGCAGAGATTGGAAATTTAGTGAGTTTAGAGTCTCTTTATTTAAATGGCAATCAACTCACTTCAATTCCGGCTGAAATGGGGAATTTAGCGAGTTTAACGTGGCTTAATTTATCGGATAATCAACTCACTTCAATTCCAGCAGGAATTGGGGGGTTAGTTAGTGTGAAGACTATTCAGTTAGGTGGTAATCAAATCAGTTCACTTCCTGCTGATATGGGGAATTTAGCGACTTTAAAGGAGCTTAATTTAGCTGGTAATCAACTCACTTCAATTCCTGCCGAAATGGGGAATTTCGCGAGTTTAACGTCGCTTAATTTATCGGATAATCAACTCACTTCAATTCCAAAAGAAATGGGGAATTTAGGGAGTTTAACTTGGCTTTTGTTAAATCAGAATCAACTCACTTCAATTCCGGCTGAAATGGGGAATTTCGCGAGTTTAACGTCGCTTGATTTATCTCAGAATCAACTCACTTCAATTCCGGCTGAAATGGGGAATTTAGGGAGTTTAACGTCGCTTCTTTTAAATCAGAATCAACTCAGTTCAATTCCGGCAGAACTGTGGAATTTAGCGAGTTTAACGTCGATTGGTTTATCTAAGAATCAACTCAGTGGTTCAATTCCGGCAGAAATTTGGAATTTAGCGAGTTTAAGCTCACTTGATTTATCGGATAATCAACTCAGTGGTTCAATTCCTCCTGAAATTGGGAATTTAACTCATTTACAGGATATTACGTTACAAAGTAATCAATTGACTGGGACTATCCCATCAGAGTTGGAGAATCTGAGTGGTTTATATGCTATAGGTATAGCTTGTAACTTGTTAACAATGCCTACTGAGCAAAGTTTGATTGACTTCATTGACGCAAAGCCTCATTGGAGTTATCCCCTACCACAAGTCGATTGGAAAACTTCGCAAGATGGGACTTGTACTCCTTCAACTCCCTCAACACCGTCAATACCGTCAACGCCATCAACGCCGCCGTCACTAACGGATTTCAATGCCACTGTTGTTTCACAAACAGAAATCAATCTCTCGTGGACTGATAATAGCGACGATAAAACGGGCTTTAAAGTAGAACGAGTGGGCAGTTTAGTCACAACCCTTGCCGCTGATGCCACCAGCTTTAGTGATACGGGTTTATCTTGTGGCACGACTTACACTTATTCTGTCAAAACCCTAACGGCGGATGGGGAGTCTGAGGCCGTGACAGTCAGTGCGACAACACAAGCCTGTCCCGCAACAACCCCAAGTACTGATGATTCAAGCTCAAAGCCATTAAGTTCTACAATGACAGTCACGGTCAAATTTGGTGGCTTAGGTTCTGGCACTATCATGAGCCGTCCAAGGGGTATTGACTGTCAAACTGAAGATCAAACCTGCGAAGCGACTTTTTCCACCGGTTCTCGTGTCAGATTGACAGCGACAGCGAATGAGGATTCTGAGTTTACGCTTTGGAGTGGCAGCACTGAGTGTAATGATTCGTCAGGCCTCTTCCTCATTGAGGATCGGGCTTGTACGGCCTATTTCAAATTAAAGCCTCGCACTTTGAGTGTTGATTACCCTGAAAATGGAATCGTGACCAGCTCACCAAAGGGCATTGACTGTGGCAATAGCAGCCAAAGCTGTCGCTTTGAGTTTGAAGGGGGTAAAACGATTAAGCTGATACCCAAAGCCAATGCGGGTTATCTGTTTGATGCTTGGTCGAAAAACTGTCCGAATGGTCAAGTTGAATTGCTGAAAAATACCGAATGTGCCGCGACATTTAAACCGGAACCCGTTGTGACAACGCCAGTTCCCTCACCGGTTCCAGACGTTGATCCGACTCTTCCACCGACGACTGGCAGCGTACTCGTGACGATTGAGCCCAATGCCCACGATTTTGGTTCTATCACACTGAACACTTCAGCACCGGAGAAAACAGTGACGCTGAGCAATGAAGGTGATAGTTCGGTACAAATCGGACAGCTACTTGACAATGCGACGATGACTGAGTTCAAGCTGACTCAGGATGCTTGCTCTAATTCAGAATTAGGGGTGTCCGCTTCTGACGCTGTCTGCCAATTTGCCGTGGCCTTTGAACCCAAAGCGGTGGGTACTCAGACGCTCAAACTGAGCATCCCTTATACGGATGAGTCGGGTCAATCAAGCGCATTGGATTTGGCCTTAATCGGGATAGGTGTTGAAGTGCCAACGCCGGCTACTATTGGTGAACCGCCTAAGATTGAGGCCGCTATCACGTCTCACGATTTTGGAGAGATTGAGATAGGCCTTTCGGATAAACAAACCATTCGTATTTTTAATTCTGGCGAGGGTGATTTAAACATCGGTGAAGTCAAAATCGAAGGAGATGATGCTGATCAGTTTAGTTTATTTAAGAGCAGTTGTGCCAATAACAGCGTCAGTCCTGCCCAATTCTGCTCTGTGAAAGCTGAGTTTCAGCCACAAACTGAGGGGGATAAAGCGGCTATGCTCTCCATTGTTTCTGATGATCCGGATAGCCCAAAACTGGAAATCTCGTTAACAGGTCAGGGTTTTTTGCCGCCTACGCCGAATATCGAACTGGAATCGAATGTTTTGGCATTTGGTGAAGTTCAGCTAGGCAGTGCTTCAGAGTATCAAAACCTGATCATTAAAAATACGGGTGATGCGCCCCTAGAATTAGGGTTAATCACGCTTTCTGGCAAAGACTTTGAATACTTCGGTGACTACTGTTCCAATAAGACGGTAAGCGTTTCTGGACACTGTGATCTGACTATTCGCTTTAAGCCACAACCGGCCGCCGAGGAGAAATCGGCAACGCTTTCTATTCCGTCCAATGATCCCGATACCCCTACCTTGGAGGCCTCATTAACGGGTACGGCTATGGCGCAGTGCGAAGGGGATTATGAGCTGTCTTTTCAGAATTGGCCACGAACCCCTGATTTTGGTACGGCATTAGTTGGCCAAGCCGCTCCTTTTGGAAGGTACCAGGGTGTTTACAGTCGAACAAAAGGGTGCGATGCGCTTAAAATCGATACGATTAGTTTTACAGGTGACGACAGTGATGAATTTGAAATCACGGATCTGGACTGCTATCACAATTCATGGAAAGAGTGGTCCTACTCGTCTTGTTGGTTTAAGACAGTCTTTACGCCTCTCGCAGAAGGTACGAAGAGTGCTGAACTGACGGTGACCTTTAACGATACCACCGTGGAGACGATACCGATAAAAGCCGAAGCGGTGACATCGGGTGAGCCAAATCTTGAAGTGTCTCCGAGTTCTCATCACTTTGATGGGGTGAGTTCACATCAGTTTACGGTTACCAATACGGGTAATGTCAACATGCTGATGGACTCAATTGAGGTCATTGGGCAGGATAGCCGTGATTTTTGGGCCGACCGTTGGAGATGTACCCATCAAGCTTTACTGCCATCAGAAGAATGCCAGATAGACACGGAGTTCTTCCCAAGAACAACCGATATCGGTAAGAAGCTGGCAAACCTGAGCATTGCTTCCAATGCGCCTAATACGCCAACCTTGCTGTCTTTAAGTGGGGAAGCTGAAGAACCGAAAGACTTGAACTTGAAGGATTGTTCTGATGAGAATATCACCATTGAATCGTCAGGTAGTGGGCCATGGGCTACGAAAGCAGAGAATGATGGCTGGCGGCATACGGGTGATTCAGAGGTTTGGACACGGCTGAAAAATCCGAATAGTGAGACGGCTACCTCGCCTGATGAGGCTGACACGGCTGACTCGTCTGAGGAAGGTGAAACGGCTGCCCCCAAAACGGGTACGCCTGATGAGGGTGACACGGCTACCGAAGAAACAGATACGCCTGATATTGCTGAGACGGCTGCCCCCAATAGGCCCTTAGCAAACGATATTGTGCGGATTAATGCGGGTGACACCATAATGGGTATTCCTGCTGAGATTCGTGTCAGAACCTTGTGCATTGAAGAAAATGCGACACTGACGAGTTGGGAACCCCCTGAGTCCAGTCACTATTTTTACTTTCCAGATTTATGGGTGTATGTGACTGATTATGTTGAAAATAAAGGTACCATCCAAGGTAAACCAGGTACTGATGAAGCTGACAACACAACCTCATGTACCTTGAGGCATGGTTATGTCTGGGATATCAGTGGACAAGGCAATTGTGCTAAAGAGGGTGCAAGTGTTTACTTTGATATGGGTGAGCTGGGCCAATTCCGCAATGAAGGCAGCATTTATTCGGGTGATGGCGGTAATGCTAAACAATTTGCAGCCTCTGGTGGCAGGATTAGCATCTATGGTGCCGCTATCACGAATACCGACAATATTGGAACGATCCGTGCCGGTAAAGGCGGTAGTCTGACTGGAACGGAATTTGGCCAAGGCGGCCGGGGGGGTAATGTCTCTCTCTGGGGCAATGACTACCTTGTCAGTGATGGTGAAGGTATTCATGGCGGCGATGGTGGCAACTGCAATCCTGATGCAACTGAATCTCAAATTGGCGGCAACGGGGGTAATGCGCGGTTGAATGCGAGCAATCGTGTTGATCTGCTAGATGGCGTGTTTGCGACTGGCAAAGGGGGCGAAAACTGTCTACCGCTTGGTATAAATGGTCAATTTGGTCGCTTTAATAGTGATCCAGCCGTGCTAACGGTGTCGGGTGCGAATACCCAGATTGAAGGAGGCGATGTCAAGATATTCGGTGGTAACGGTTGGATAATCAACTTGAACAATCTCAGTGATTCAGCCATAACGGCCAAGGGCGATATGACTATCGCGATTGGTGAAGGGGGTGTGGTTAATCTAACCGGTAATACGGGCACTATCCTGAAATCTGATGGGCAACTCACTGTTTTTGCTGATAATATCGCGTTAGATGAGGGCATGAAACTAGCTGATATAGCGAAAGCCAGTGAGATCGTAGTTGGCCCAAGCAAGATATTGCGTGAGGTTTCTGTGAGCCTGCCCAGTCAATTGTCTGCTGAACCTCAGTCTATAGTGCCTATTGCAGTTACCGTGTCTAATGGTGGCCCTGAGCAAGATAGTTTCCGGCTCAGCGTTATGGACACAGCAGGTTGGTCATTGAGCGGTTTACCGTCTACCTTGGAACTGGCAGGACTGGCTTCAACGACATTAGAACTCAATGTGACACTGGCAGCCACGCTAGGTGCGACAAATACCCTAACGGTGATCGCCAGTTCGCAGAACGATCCCGAAGCGCGGGAAGTGGCTCAAGTACAAGTCTCTGTCATTGAAGGCAACGGCGTTGCGACTGTTGATGCCGGGCTTGTCAAGATGCCAGGTGTGAGCCTGAACGTAGAAGGGGGCGATGTGACACTCTCTACCGCCGGCAAGATTGACTTTCGCAGTTTAGAGGGTGATCAAGTCCTAAGCGCAACGGGTGAAGTGACTTTAGCCGTAGGCGAAGGCGGAATAATTGATCTCAGAGGCAACACTGCCGCAGTATTGGAAACGGATGGTGAAGTGGTGATTTATGCTGATATGGACAATATCTTGCTGGATCCGGGTATGACACTGGAAGAACTGTTCAAGGCGAACAATGTCGTGGTGAAGCCGAGCAAAGCTTCGCATAGTGTTGCTTTGACAAGCCAATTGAAGAAGGTGTCTAAGCCATCAGGTTCAGTATTGCCCTTGAGATTTAAACTGGCCAACACGGGCGTGGAAGACGATACTTATATGCTCAGCGTCACCGATTCAATGGGTTGGCCCTTGACGACGTTACCGGCCTCTAAGAAAATCAAGGCCTTAGAGAGTGTCGAGTTGTTGTTAAATGCGGGCGTGATGTCGAGTGCCGGCACAACGAATGTGATCACCATCACAGCGACTTCACAGACTAATCCGAACGTGAGTGCTATCGCAGAGGTAGAAATCAATGTGACAGCGACAAAGGTTAATAGTATTGGTAGAGTTGTTGTTGATGATGCGGTGATTGCCGCAGGGCCTTGTACAACGCCAGGTGGCGTGATTAACCGTCTGTGTCGCAACAGTGGGCGCGTCTTGAAAGATATCACCATCGGGCCAGAAGGCAATATTTCTGGAGGCACACTGACTGGCCAGATCAAGAATCAAGGTATGGTTTCCCAAGTTTTGATTGAAGCCGAAAGCGTGTTGACGGGTGGTAAGATCAGCGGTTATGTCACCAATGAGGGCACGCTCGTTAAGATTGAGTTTGTTGGTGCTGAATTAACGGGTGGTATATTGTCGGGCAAAATTAAGAACACCAGTCAAGTGGGTGGCGTTATCAAGGATGTCCGTTTAGCGAAAGATGCCCAAATTATCGGTGGTATAGTCGCAGGTGAAATCAGCGGCGATCCTGAAGGCCCGGCTACCTTAAGCGATCTGACAATCCGATCCGGCACCAAACTGAGCCATGTTATTCTTGGTAAAGGTGTCAAACTGGGAGAAGGCGTGATTTTCGGTGAAGGTGTCACTTCCAGTGGCGACGTTGAGGTTCCGGTTGAAAAACAGACTGAATCTGAAGCCTGTGAACTAGAAGGCTCTCAGTTACCAGAGCAGTTATTGTCTGCTATCAACGGTTTGCCGTTGTTCAAGAACAATGCTTGGGCACTGACACAAGATAAGGCATTAGGCTATCTTGAGTTGACTATTGATGTGATACGCTATGCCATTATGCCCGTTTCAGTCACAGAAACAACTGAAGAAGCCGGCTTAGTGCTGCGGCGTGATCCGCACAGTCTGAGTTTTATCACAGAGTCAGGCTGCGATGTCTTCACCCAACCGGCCGTGCAAGCACAGGGCGCGTTAGAATCGGCTTTATCGGAGTTGGGTTTAGCTGAGTTCACGGTACAAGACAATGGCAATTTGTCGATTCCTGTTGAAGCAGGTATTTGGTACAGTGTACGCCCAGATTGGTTAGCTGTTGAAGTCAAGTCAGACAGTGACAAGGGCTTATTGATTGATCAATCAGCTATTGTGAATGGCTATTTTATGGCCTCTCAGGTGTTTGAAGATGAGGGAACGCGCCGTAAACAGCATCTTTATTCGGCTGTCGCTTACCCAGAAGTGTTGTATTCATCTGATGACGAGATTATCACAGAGCCATTCGGGCTAGTGAGATTCACACTGGAAGGCAAGACTTATCATGGCGTTGTGGATTATGTCGTGACTCAAAACGATTCCACGACTGACACGCTACAAGTTGAACCTATTCCAGATGCGAATGGCGATGAAATAGAAGATGTCGTGCTGATTTATCCCACAGGTGAACAACAGATTATGTTTATTGTGGAATAACGACTTATGATTTGATAGAACGCTGATTGTCATGATTAAACTGATTTACGCTGATTAAAATCGTTGATTGTGCTGATTATCATGACGTACACAAAAAGATTAATCAGTGTAAATCATGACAATCATGACAATCAGCGTTCTATCACGTTTTTAGATTTGTTCAAACCCCTGATTTTCTGTTTAAGATTCTGTTGCCCACTACAAAATAAAAAATAGAGTCTAAATTTTAGACTATGCGTCCAAATTTTAGACTATGCGTCTAAATTTTAGACTGTTTGCTGTTATAAAATTTAAGTCAAAATTTCTTAAAATACCTTATAATACAATCAGTTAGTTGTATATTGGGCTAGGTGGCACGAAAATAGCTTGTATATATGGCGTATTGGACATTTTACCCAAGTTTTGTATGTTCAATTTATCGCGCTTAATTACCTTATTAAGTATTGTCTTTTTTCAGTTAGACTCTTATGGAGTATTTAATCATGAACGTGTTCGCTTTTCTCATTGGCTGCTTGAAAAAAGGGTGGGGGAATGAATCCTCTCACCATCATTTCCGTGTTTTTTTGCCTGTGATTTTGCATCGCTTGTGTTTGCCAATCACGCTGGTGTCTCGTGTATTACATGCTTTAAGTAGGCAGGCACACAACGTTAAACGCTTAATGGGTTGTTCGGTTAAGGGGTTTAGCGGGTTTTATTTCCGTTCTACCGGTTTAGTGGTGTCTGATGCCGTGCGATTATGGCGAGAGGCTCAATTAGCCGACTTTAAGAGCAATGTGCCTCGAAAATTGAGCCCACATTATCTCCTATTGCTGATGTTGTTTTTGGGT
>QNEL01000205.1 GCA_003645185.1 Candidatus Parabeggiatoa sp. nov. 3 | reverse complement strand
TAAAGTTGCCCAACAATTATGTTATCCTCAATATTGTCAACAAATACAAGATTGTTTATCCGGAAAACCGCAATCAGTGCTTGAAGCTTTATGGGCAACGCCGCCATTAACATAAGCTGTGAGGCAACCATAAAGGTTAAAAAAACCTGACAGGTTTGTATATATAGACTTTCAGATAAATAACTTCACAAAGGGCAGACACACAACAAAGGGCAGACACACAGGTCTGCCCCTACATGACATTTTCTTTGTAGGGGCGAACCTGCGTGTTCGCCCTCATTGTGAAATCATAAATAATTGGGGTCAGAGTAACATTAATTTTGACAAGCATTATTGTTTCATCAATATGTGTTCGGGATTTTTAAGTCTCTCATTTAATTGTGAATTGTTTCACTGCGTCACGAAGTAATTGCTTCACTGTTTCAGTGCGTAACTGTGAATGACTTTAATCTTATAAGTTCAATTTTGTGTGCCAAATCAACGTCAACTTTTCACCACTCATTATTTATTATTATACTTAAAAATCAATAAGTTAAAAATAATCCCGAACACCTATGATTGTTTCATATTAATTTTACTCTGACCCCAATTATTCGTTCTTTAGCTAAATTTGAGACGAAGGGCGAAATTGAATGGCAGCAAGTATTAGCAGAAATTTTTGCAGGTTTTAGTTTTTCTCATAATTATAAGATTGATCGTTTTTATGAAGCACAAAGGGAGCTGTTTTTAAATAATTATCGCGTAATACGCTTTCATCATCAAGTTGATTTGAAAACGCTTTTTAATAGCATTTTACGAGCTAAAATGGGTACAATTACCAAATTATACAATTATGTTTATCCTGAAACTTCTAAAAGTTCAGCAACCGAATTAAACTTTTGCTGATTTGTGCAAAAATTCATAATAATCTTTAATTCAAGCATCTGAATTGATGGATGGCACAACCACTTATTCCCGAATTAAATTATAATTTACTTCGAGCCTGAACTCTTTAATTGAATTAGGAATTAGTAATTGCCAATTAAAAAATAGAACGTAAAAAATATTTTTATATTAGCTGAAGTCTTTAAAATTACAGCAATCGAAGAAAATATTATTTTGACCTAGAAAATTTTTTCATAAAAAGCTTGACCTTTTTTGAAGGACGTGGTAGTATGGATATCCCATATAAAAGTCATTTTTGACTATTAATGATTAACGGGATCACTGATTACTAATTACCTGCACAACCACTTGAATGCTTCCCCCAAGTTTCAAGCGGAGTCGGGTGGCAACTTTTATTGCTCTGCTTCGGAAAGCCTGATAAGTTTGACCGACAATTTGTTTTTTTATAGGGGGAGCCGATATGAATTTTCGTTTAACATCGACGCTGGCGCGTCGAGAATGCGTTCCCACGCTGGCGCGTTGGAACGAGAAAAAGTTAATATGTCCTTATACCACAAGGTAACAAACATGAAGAGAACTTCAATCAAGGAGAATTGCCATAATGTTTGGTATTGGCAAAATAAATGTGGTCTGTACCCTATTTTCTGTGTTAGTTTTTGTAATGAACAACTTTTTTAAAATAACGTTAAAAACAAAGAAAAGAATGATGGTATGAAAATTTTGATAACCGGAGCAACGGGCATGGTAGGGCATAACATTCTCGAGCATGATAAAGTACAGTCCCATGATGTCTTAGCACCAAAACGACAAAAACTCAATTTATTTGACTATGGAATGGTTGAACATTATTTGCAACACAATCGTCCTGATTTGATTATACACTGTGCAGGAAAGGTAGGGGGAATTCAGGCCAATATGCAAGAACCATTTAGGTTTTTGCTTGAAAATCTCGATATGGGACGAAATGTTGTGGTTGCTGCCAAGCGGGTCGGAATTAAAAAATTGCTAAATTTGGGAAGTTCTTGCATGTATCCCAGAAATGCACCGAATCCGTTACAAGAAGAGATGGTGCTGAAGGGGGAATTAGAACCAACCAATGAAGGATATGCCATTGCCAAAGTGGCAGTGACAAAATTATGTGAATATCTGAGCAGAGAAGATGCTACATATCAGTATAAAACACTCATCCCGTGTAATCTTTACGGACGATGGGATAAGTTTGAGCCTGCTCATTCTCATATGATTCCTGCGGTTATTCGTAAAATTCATGAAGCCACAGTGCAGGAGCAATCAGAGGTGAAAATCTGGGGAGACGGGGAAGCGAGAAGAGAGTTTCTGTATGCAGGAGATCTGGCTGATATGGTAATGTTAGGGATAGATCGTTTTGATGATTTGCCCGGATTAATGAATGTTGGGCTTAGTACTGATTATTCGATCAATGAATATTATGAAGCCATTGCCAGAGTTATTGGTTTTTCTGGTAAATTTACTCATGACCTCTCAAAACCTGTGGGGATGAAACAAAAATTAGTGGATGTTTCTCGACAAACTACATTCAAGTGGAAACCGAATAATACGTTAGAAGAAGGAATTAAGAAATCATACGAATTCTATCTCTCGCAAGTAATTTTATCATAACCGTGATAACGAAAATTTGTGTATACTTTTTACCATTAGCCAAAAGTTAAGCGATAGGAGAAGACATGATACCCTTAATGAAAAGTGCTTTCTTGAACGAGCATGAAACGAAAGAGCAGTTGGCCGAATTTATTAGACGAACTGATAGATTGAGCATGGGTGAGCAATGTGTTCAATTTGAAAATGAGTTTGCCAAATTTCAAGGGGACAGGGAAGCGGTGTTGTTTAATAGTGGAGGAAGTGCAAATCTGGCTATTCTGCAGACATTGAAAAATCTTGGGAGACTCAAAGAAGGGGATAAAATCGGATTTTCTGCATTAACGTGGTCAACAAATGTTATGCCAATCATCCAAATGGGACTTCAGCCGGTGGCGATTGATTGTGAAGCAACCACGCTGAATGCGATGTCATATAACCTGACAGAACGGCTAACTACCGACCATATCCAAGCATTCTTTACGACGAATGCGCTTGGATTTGCGGGGGATTTGGATAATATTCAGCAACTCTGCCATGAAAAAAAAATTATTTTGCTGGAAGATAATTGTGAAGCCCTGGGAACTGAATTACCGGCCGGCAAGACTGGAACATTTGGGGAAATGACAAGTTTTTCATTCTTTGTGGCACATCATATGTCAACCATCGAAGGGGGCATGGTCTGCACGAACAACGAAAAATTCGCGGAAATGTTGAAAATTGTTCGCGCTAACGGTTGGGATCGTAATCTGAACGCGAATCAACAACATAAATGGCGGAAGAAATATAATGTTAACTCAGAATTTGAGGCAAAATACACGTTTTATGATCTGGGTTATAATTTTAGACCAACAGAGATCACGGGATTTCTTGGACGTTGTCAACTCCAATTGCTTAAAGAAAATATCGTTATAAGAGAAAAAACTTATATGATGCTGGAATCCACCGTTAACGAAAATTCAGATATTATTACCCTTGCTCGGTCTCATATTTCAGTGTTATCGAATTTCGCATTTCCCATTCTATGCAAAACCAGGAAACTGAGAGATAAATATATTGCCCAATTTTCAGGGGCGGGAGTTGAAATTCGGCCGATGATTGCAGGGAATATCCAGAAACAGCCATTTTATAGAAAATATGTTTCAATATTGTATGAACTGCCAGGCACAGATAAAGTTCAAGAATGTGGTTTTTATTGTGGAAATTACCCTGAACTAACTGAAACAGATATTCAAACGCTGTGTAGTTGTTTAAGCAAATACTAAGATACATTTGGATTGTAATGGAGGTAGAGCAATGCCCTTAGATTTTGGAATATTAATTCTGTCTTGTGATAAATATTCGGATATGTGGAATCCCTTCTTTCAATTATTTTGGCAGAATTGGAAGAATTGTCCATATCCTGTGTATTTAGGCAGTAATACAGTCAGGTTTCAAGATGATCGTATCATCACCGTCTTATCGGGAGAGGACAAGGATTGGTCACGCAGCTTTAAATCGATCTTACAGCAAATTCCGCATCCTTATCTTTTAGTATGGTTAGAAGATTTTTTCATTACTTCGCCTGTTAATTCTCAAAACATCGCCCGCTATGTTCAGTTTATGCAAGAACATAAAGCTAGGCATATTCAACCAAAATGTCAACCTGTGCCCGATGACTGGATCTGTGAAGATATTGGTATCTATGGAAAGGGGAGACCCTATCGAGCGAATGTGGTGGGGTTTTGGGAGCGAAATTATCTCTTAGATCTCCTCCTTGAAGGGGAAAGCCCCTGGAATTTTGAAATATTAGGTTCCTATCGCACGGCTTATGATGATGGTTTTTACTGTTTACATCCTGCTCCTTTTTCATGGATAAATGTTGTGGAAAAAGGCTCCTGGGTTCCTAAACACTTTACATATTGTCAACAACATGGTATTGAAATAGACTTATCTAAACGGCATGTGTTAAAGGGTGGTAAGAAGTGGCAAAGTGTATTGCAAATGCTGTACTTTGATTCCGTAATCAAAATTCCTTGGAAACTGAGATTAAAATTAATGAACGTTTTGAGAAAATTAATTATTACATATTGAGGTTGTGGTTGATGCCTGGCTGTTCAATTTTCTACAATATAGGTAGGGTGGACAACGTGTGTTTGTTGCTCACCAACACAATTGAGTCTGATCACAGTTAATGTCGAAGATTTTTGGGATAGGGAATATTTACTCAATCTCTTAATATAGACGGCGAAAACCCTTGGAATTTTGAGATACAAGGCTCCTATAAAACCGCGTATGATGAAGGTTTTTATTGTCTAAAACAGCCCTTATTCTCACACGTACATGTTGTAGAAAAAGGCTGTTTTTCTCGTTCCCACGCGCTGGCGTGGGAATGCCTTCTCGACGCGCCAGCGTCGCGTGATCTACAGAAACTGGACGCAGGCGCGTCCCGAATGGGTTCCCACGCCGGCGCGTGGGAACCAGCAAAGAGGTGTTCTATGACGACTGATTTTTCCCTGCTCACTGGGGAATAATATGGATCAGACCCCTATTATTTTCCCCTTATTTTTCCTTGCGCTTAATTGTTTTATCCACTTCATCAAACAGCCAATTCAAGGTGTCAAAAACTTTTTGTAAATTATCTGTGGCAGATATTTGATTAGGGTCCTTAGTGAAAATGCCATTATACAACTTACCAAACTCCCAAGCCTTACCAGAAGTAACAACAGCATAACAAATATTGCTTCCTTGTGTTGATGCTGCATACATTTCAGCTAATGCCTGTGCCCAACCTTGCTCCCAGTCCTGTCTTTTAGCTTCCATGATACAAAGCTCCGGTACGTCCATACGCCCTTGTTTTGTTTTTGGGGCGACTAAAAAATCTGGTCTACCCATAAGATCATTTTTCTCATCCACATTATAAGCTATGTGCGACCACACAAGAAAACCCGTATAATGATCGTCTAATAGTTCCAAAATACGGCTAATTATTCTTTCGCAAACAGCTTCTTCACTTACAAAACTTGCTTTTTCGGATAACCTTTTTTTAAGACGAGTTATGTCCATTTCAAGTACTTCAAATTTTAAAGTGCTTATAAAATTCGTAGCATCTGCTTCCTCAATACCAAATTTTTCCGTCACTTCTAATACTGTTTTTAAATGTACCATACGGCATAACAAGTCACCTTATTTCTAATGAACGGCATTATTATGCCTATTTGCATCATTATTTGAAACACTCAATCTTTTCTTGACACCATTTTTCCGTTAACAGCTGCAAAAGAACGCTTAATCACCAAGTCTCGTTCCTTTTGGAAAATGAGGTGCCAAAAGCTCGAATCACGCAGACTAACACCTCTCTTCAGCCGCGCGGCTTGAGGCAAAGGCTGCAAGGCTTAGAATTAAAATTAATTTTACTCTGACTCCAATTATTTTTAATCCATGCTACACTCGCTCGCTACCCGGCTATAATGCTTGCTATAAAAATTGGTAGTCATGCAATGTGGGTGATATGATAGAACGCTGATGACACATGATTATGGCCTGATCTGCGCTGATTTTTTTATTTTTAATCACTTTATTTAATCAGTGTAAATCAGGCCATCATCAGTCAAATCAGCGTTCTATCTAATCATATAACGACATCACCCACATTGCAGCACTACCTAAAAATTATTGAAGGAATTATTAAAATTAGGCTTCTTGACTTATCATTTGCAACAAAATTCCAACAACCTTTTTAGTATTTTCAATAGAATATTCATCTAAGTCAATAAAAGCTGTATTATCCTTATACTTTAAAAATCTCCAATTACTACCCGTTGTTATTGCACCATATATAGTAGGTAATTGCACGTTATCTTTTTCATTAAAAATACTAGAAGCATACATCTCAGCTACACATTGCCCCAATCCACTAGTCGTTTTATCATCTTTTGATTCAACAATAGTAATAACAGGTGCATTTATATAAAACTGTTCAGGTGATTTACTGATAATAAAATCACAAAATCCATTGAGACTTCTGCTTTTATCAACATCAAAGTTTATACCTGAAAATAGACTTATTTTTTCTTCTAGTATTCTCTTAACTTCTATTAAAACATTAACGACTATCATCTCTGAACGGGCTTTTTCTGTTCCAATAGCAACAGCAAGTGGCACATTATATTTCAAAATCTTTGACAAAATATCACTAACTTCTACTTCTTTTATTTGAGAGAACAGTTCTCTATTCTCAACTACTCTTATATTAAGTTCTTCTTTGACTTTCTTTAAGGTAAAATCACTATACGACATAAAATTATAACCTACTCATTTCTGTGTGCCTAACACCCCTCTTCAGCCGCGCGGCTTTTTGCGTTCCGGGTAGAAGCAGTGATTACTCAGTCGCTCCCCCCACAGACTCGTTTGTTCGCAATTAACTCATCCGGTTCTAAAATAGAGACGCACGGCCGTGCGTCTCTACTGGCTCGGTTTAGCAAATGTAACTCACTTCGTTTTCTGAGGATGAATAGATAGTTTGAAGCGGTTGAACCGTTTCGGTAATACTTCCATTATGCGATTAGCAGAAAGAAGCAATTCACAACCAATAATAAAATCATCAGCATAGCGAACTGCATCTGGTACGCAAATAGCTCTCCCAAGTTCCCGATATACCCCTGTAAATACATGCCCAGCTCACATAAACTTCCTTTTTGACTTACTAACGATGAAGTTCACTTGCGGCGAAGCCGTCAGGTGCAGCATCTTGTTATGCCATTTTATTGGTATGGGCGTTTGCTTTGTCGAATAACCAATTCAATACATCAAGCACTTTCTTTAAATCCTCTGTCGCTGATATTTGAGTCGGTTCTTTAGTAAATACGTTATTCTCAAACTTGCCAAACTCCCAAGCCTTCCCTGTAGTGACGACACCGTAACAAATTTCTGCCCCCTTAATAGATGCAGCATACATTTCCGCTAAGGTTTGTGCCCAACCTTCATTCCATTTCTCCTGTTTTGCTTCCATTACACAAAGAGGTGGAATAGACATGATGCCATGCTTTGTTTTTGGTGCTATTAAATAATCAGGTTCACCTACCAGATCCTGTCCTTTATCTACATTGAAGGGAGCACGAGACCATACAAGGAGTTGTTTGTAATGTTCTGCCACTTCATCTAATATATGACTAATAATATGCTCGCAGATAGCAAACTCATTAATAAAATAGGCATCTTCTGTCAAGCTAACTTCTATACGGGAGAAAATATAATCAGGTATTTTAAATTCTTTTTTATCTATAAACTGTTCAGTCCTTACCTCAATGTCAAATTTTTGGGTGACTTCACCAACTGATTTGAATGTGCTATATGGCATTGATAACCTCTTTGTCAGTTAATTTTCAAGGATTTTTCTGTTACAAATTTTCTTTGCCTCTGGTTTTGTGAACCTAATCATCAGATAAATGAAAAACGTGCCAACTAAACCGCTTAGTACCGGCCTTATTGTATTAAATATATCTACCATTTATAATATAAGAATTTTGGGTCAAAGTAACTTAACTGATAACTGATAACGGCAAAAAGAAAGCACGTATTATGACAGGCTACAAGAAAAAGAACAAGAGGCCGCCTAGACCGATCCCATCTTAATTCTAGGAAAATAAACGCAAAAGGCGCTAAGGGCGCTAAAGGGCGCTAAAAAAGAGAAAATATCGTTTGCGTCTTTTGCGCCTTTTGCGGACTGAAGCGTTATTTTTTTGGGGGGCTGTTATCAGTTAAAATACAATTCAATTTAATTCAATTCGGTAACAGAACTTTTAGAAGTTTCAGGATAAACATAATGGTATAATTTTGTAATCGTGCCCATTTTGGCTCGCAAAATCCCATTAAAAAGCGTTTTCAAATCAATTTGATGATGAAATCGAACGACACGATAGTTATTTAAAAACAGCTCCCTTTTTACTTCATAAACTTGATTATAATTAGCGTGACTGTCATAGCCATTACATTCAAGAATCAAATCTAACTCCTTCACATAAAAATCAACTCTATAACTACCAATAGTGTAGTTATGATAAAAATTAAAACCCGCAAAAATTTCGGTTAATACCTGCTGCCATTCAATTTCACCCCTAGTATCAAATTTTGCTAAAGAACTGACACTACCAAACATTTTTTCCTTCAAACCAATTCCAATGACGCTATCCATACCCAAAGCTACTGTTCCCACATCTTGTATATGATAACCATTCATACGCAACGCTTTGGAACCAATAGCACAAATAGTCTTACGATCAAGTTGAATCGGTTTGATTTCATTACGCCGTTTGTACAAAAAACCATTAAGCGTACTTAATGGAATATCAAGAAAACGGGTAATATCGGTTTTAATCGCAATCTCCTCACTAACCGAACATTTTAAACCCGATTCCTTCATTAACTCGACAATGTCTGTGTAACGTTGTTGGGTGGTTGTTTGGACGTTTATAGGTAAACCGCAGGCTTCTTTGATGGCGGTTTCTAAGGCAGTGCGGACAAGTGCTGATATTAAAAGTACACATCTTCGTCCAATGTGTATTTGATTTCTTTGTAGAACATTATTTCCGATTGCCGTAGTGTACGCACACATTATGGTTTCAATAACATCACTGCCATAAACAACAATTTTCCTATTCTTATGTGGACTATTTTTTGCGGTTACTTCTACTAAAGTAGTTGCCACGCTAAAATCCTTGTTAATGAATGGTTTAAGCGTTTTTGGAACTCCAGTAGTTGCCACGTTCTGTAAAGCTGTATGGCTCATTCCCAACAAGTCAGCGGTACCACGTTCACTTAAACATGCTGTCCCATCATCCAATACATACCCATCGCACTGAATCCCAGGAATGATTTCTACTTGGCCGTAATGTACAGCCTGTCTTTCTGTCATAATTGACCTCTTGTTTTAATCAATAATATCAATGTGAATAAAGTAATTAGATTTGAAGATCAAATATAGTATAAGATATTGCTAATCAATTTCAATCAAATTTTTGAATGCCTGAAAAGCCAGTTCCACGCAAAAGTTTTTTGCGCGCAAAAAACTTTTGCGTGGAAATCAGTTATCAGTTAAAATCTGCGGACTGAAGCGCCTTTTGCGTTATTCTTTTTTGTTTTTGGGGCAGACGAACACATAACGGATAATGGAAAACGAATGAAATTACTTGCTCTTGATACGTCAACTGAGGCTTGTTCTTGTGCTTTATACCTAGATGGGGCAATCGAAGATCGCTCTGTCATCGCGCCTCGTGAACATGCGAATTTGATTTTGCAGCAGGCGAATGAATTATTGACAGAGGCGGATTTGAAACCGACTCAATTAGATGGCCTGGCTTTTGGGCGAGGGCCGGGCAGTTTTACCGGTTTACGCATTGCTTGTGGTGTGATTCAAGGCATTGCTTTTGCTGCCGATATTCCCGTCGCGCCGATTTCTTCTTTAGCGACTTTAGCACAAGGTGCTTATCTTGAATTGGGCGCTGAACACGTTTTGGCGGCCATTGATGCGCGAATGCGTGAAGTCTATTGGGGAAGCTATGTGATTGATAATCAAGGGATTATGCTTTGTCAAGATGAAGAAAGGGTTTGTGCGCCGCAAGCGGTGAGCTTGTCAACGAGTGGGCAATGGTATGGTGTGGGGAGTGGTTGGGCAACTTATGGGGATATATTAACGGAGAAATTGGAGCCAGCGGTGCAAGGATATCAGGGGGAAAAATATCCTCAGGCGCGTGCTATAATACCGCTCGCCTTAGCGGCTTTTCAAAAAGGGCAGATTGTGAGTGCTGAAAAGGCTTTGCCTGTTTACTTACGCAATCAGGTTGTTTAGAATTTTCAATTCAACACAGAGAACACAGAGTGGCACAGAGAAATAACAGAGAAATAACAGAGGACTTTTCAACAATGAACAATGGGATAATCAAACTGTTATCATTAGGGCTATTATTCATAGCCAGCGTAACCGTGCCCGTTTGGGCTTACGAGTGTGGTGTCGTTATCACTCAGCGAGATTCACTTAACATCCGTGAAAATCCGAGTCAAAGGGCAAAATTGATTGACACTGCGCTAAAAGGCTCAACATTGCGGATTTTGGAAACGAAGAAGACTTGGTACAAAGTCAAACTCAACAATGGCAAAATGGGCTATGGCAGCAGAGACTACATCAAAAAACTGACTCCCAAAAGTCCTGAAAAATGTGGGATCGTGATCACGAAAGAATCGCCATTGAATATTCGTCTTGAGGCAAGTACTTGGTCGCCCATAATCGGAGCAGCCAGTAAAGATTCCGCTTTGCGTATTTCACAAATCGGTAAAACATGGCATCTCGTTATGCTCAATCACACTGATCAAAAGGGTGATATCATTTTAGGCTTTGCCAGCAAAGACTATGTTTCAATTGTCAATGATCAATGATCATATCACCTGGGTGGGTAACGGGTTTTTGTTGCCCACCATTACTGATAAGTAGGTACGCAAAAGTTTATTAACATTTTGTTGCGAAGGCTGGTGGGTAGCAAAAATACGTTACCCACCTTACATGATTAATGGTGGGCAACATAAAGACGTTACCCACCATTTCACGCGTGAAATACATTAATTTAACGTAAGCTTGCCAGCAAAATATTGGCTTGTGGAATACAGCCTCTACCTACCATCCAAACCACTTTATGCGATTTAGTGGGTAAACGATCCGGTAATTGATACAATATAAGCTTTTTGAAGCTTGATGAACCCGTGCGGTTTTTTATCTTCACCGTGTAAATATCGCCGTAAATCAGCGGTAATTTGTCTTCAGGCCATTTCAGTGTGCTTTGATAAGCAGGCCATTTCACTATCACGGCTTTTCTAGTGGCTTTATGTTTGATGATCACGTCGCTGGCACTAATGCTATCAGGCCGCCACAAAACGACACCAACGGATGACGGGGCTACGCAGTGATAGCGTGCCGATGTGTTCACATTGACTCTCGACCAATCAGTGTCGGATTGTGTTGTTCCGCGCGTAGGTGGTTCTTTTCGGAAATCAACTAATTTCGTGACTAAATCCTGGGCTTCCAGATCAACATAGTCGGAAACTGGGGCCTTGAGTTTGCCATAATATGGGCCTTCCAAGGTTTGTGTATCCCCGTTGCCAAATGCCACAATCACTTTGGCACCAAATGGCAGATTGATATCCTTGCTATCGTCAAGTAATTGCCCTTCAATAAAGGCATCAGTGGACTTGACAAGCAAAATGACCGCTTTATCATCGGCATGTACAGCAAGGCTGCTAACCAGACTGGTTATGCAAAACAACAATACAGATAATCTAATCATCATTTTTCTCCTCGTGATTTATATATCACTACAAGGATTAGTTATAAGAAAGGATAAGATCGTCATTTAAGTTAAGAGCATGAATTCTTTTATAAATCAAAACAAGGCCAAATATTGTCAGGCGCACTTTTCAGTGAAAAATCTAAGTTAAGAGCATAAATTCTTTTATAAATCAAAACAAGGCCAAATATTGTCAGGCGCACTTTTCAGTGAAAAAATACTTTATATCCTTTCTTATAAATAATCCTTGTAGTTATAGTAGTTATAAACTTGATCATCAAGATCAAAGATTCCACCTATTTCAATATTCATTTTAGCATATCGTGAAGCATAAAAAGCTGAAAACTGATGCGTTTTAATTCTTTAGGTGGGCAAGCAGATGCTCAAATTGAGAGATAATGTTTGAGATTGTGCCACTTAGCGATCCCACCCGATATTGATAACTGATTTTCACGCAAAAGTTTTGCGCGCAAAACTGTATTTCACGCTAAAGTTTCGCGGAGCGAAACTTTAGCGTGAAATGTGAAACTGATAACTGATAACTGATAACTGATAATGCCCTCATTCGCAGAGCTATTAAAAACCTATCTTAAACGCAGTAGCCTTCGTCCGGCCGATTTGGCTAAAAAAATTAAGGTGCGTCGCGATATTTTATTAGAGTGGATGACTGATGAAATCAGTTTGCCATTGGAACGTGACGAGGTGCTACGTTGTGCTACTCATCTGAATTTAAATCTTGGTGAATCTGATGAATTATTACTCGCGGCAAAATTTGAGCCTGAAGGGGGGACTGTGTCATTTGCAGCTAATTTGCCTATTTCTTTGACTTCAATTGATATGAGTCCTTTTGTCATTGGCCCGCCGATTACTGAACCGCGCCAGTTTTTTGGACGAGACTATATTTTGAAACGTATTTTTGATGTCTGGAAATATACGCCTTTGCAACATATCGCTATCGTTGGCCCTAAACGTTGTGGTAAAACCTCTTTATTACATTATTTGCGTCATATTATTGATACCCCTGCGGACAAATTGCGCCCTGGACAACGTAATAATTGGTTGATGCCTGGTTATCAATGGGTGTTTGTGGATTTTCAAGATCCCCGTATGGGTTATCGGGAAAGTTTATTGCGCCATATTTTGATTGAACT
>QNEL01000204.1 GCA_003645185.1 Candidatus Parabeggiatoa sp. nov. 3 | reverse complement strand
TTGTAGGGGGCCGGCTTTGTATTTTTTTGCCTGCCCCAATATTTTAATGAGATTTGTAGCCGGCCCCTTAAGCTTAGATGGTGGGCAACAAAAACCCGTTACCCACCATTTCACGCTAAAGTTTCGCGGAGCGAAACTTTAGCGTGAAATACATTTTGATTTATGTATAACGATGAGGGTTGCACCTGGGGCTATGATCTCGCTACGCTCGGCAACGAAGTTTCACATTCAACCCCTACGGGGCCTTAGCTTTTAAGTCTATCTCAGGGGGAATGGTGGGCAACAAAAACCCGTTACCGGCCCCCTACAAAAAACAGAACATTTATTTTTGGGATATACCTAACCCAAAATCTCATTGATCATTGAATTTCAAAATAGCTTAACAAAGTGCGTTGCCAACGGCTGTGGTTATTATCGCTAACCATAAAAAAATATCGGCCTTGATGATGCGTCAAGCCCTCGAAGTTGTCGATGTGCCAGCCTTGGGTATTGTCAAATACGGCAACTTGCTCGCTTTCACTGTGTAAGCCTGTTCTTGATTGACAGCTTGATAACCAGACTCGTCGTAAGCTGATAATCAATGGTGTGTAGATTGAATAAAAGGCGCGTTCTAAAATCAGTATTGATCTGTCTTCTAAGGTTTCGAGGGCGACTACACCACTGTTTTTAGCTGGAAAAGCGGGCAAAATCCATTGTCGTTTATTGAGGGTGTAAAGGGTGATTTTATGTTCCCCTTTTAGAGAATAGGGTTTGTTAGCTTCTTTTAATGGCCATTCTGGCGCGGTTATGATTCCAAAAATGGGATGCACTGTGACGGATTCAAGAATTTTATTACTACCGGCATAGTTTTTCCATGTTTGTAATGTTTTGGGTAAGGTGTAATTATCTAATGGTTTGCCGTAAGGCGTGAATAGGGCTAATCGAGGCCCGATTTCTAACATAATGAGTAATTGACTATCGCCCTTAATGCCGTTATGTCCTTTTAAAATCACGATGCCTTCAGCATCTCGCCATCTTAAAGTTTTGCCTTGTGTATTTTTGAGTAAGTAGGCTGAAATAACGCGAACGCTGATGAGGGTGTGATTTTTAATGAAAGGGCGTAGGTGGAAAATGATACCCCGATCCGATAAGGCATATAATAGCTTTTCATCTACATCCCAAGCGAGTCCCGATAATTGTCCTATTTTTAATCCTTTGATTTGATTAGGGGGTAGTTCTACAGTGCCGCGTAAACGGATACCCATGTAGATATCACCGATTTGATAGTGTTCTGAAAGCTTAAAAGGATGATTGGCAGATCGGATAGTGATAATCACGATGCCAATCAAGAAAAATAGGAACCATTTTCTGTACATACCCGATGTTTTTTTGATTTTTGAGAATGTCATAACGCATAAATAAATAGTTAATCAATGATTATTTGAATAATTATAGCCATTCAATTGATATTGAGTACAACGGATGACGGGCCGATAAACGAATAAGGCATAACGATTTTTCGATTGGGTTAAATACAGGGCAACCACAAGGGCTTGCCCCTACAAATGATGTATTTTATGCATACAGGGCAACCACAAGGGCTTGCCCCTACAAATGATGTATTTTATGCTTCAGGGAAACGCTATTAGATAGGATGGGTTCGATAAATTGTTGATTCTTTATCAATCAATGATAACCACGTAGGGTTTTAATTCGTTTTATCGACCCGTCATCCGTTGTACTCCTACTCCTGTACTCCTACTCAACCCTGTAGTGGAAATACCCCCTTATCTATTTAACCAATTGATTTAATTCAAAAATTGGCATCAAAATGGCCAAGACAATGGTTAACACAATGCCGCCCATGACTAATATCAATAAGGGTTCAAACAGGCCTAATAATACACCAATCAAGGTTTCTAATTCACGCTCTTGCATGATAGCGGCACGCTCTAGCATACTTTCAAGCTTGCCACTGGTTTCGCCGCTGGCAATTAAATAGATTGTCATAGACGGAAATAAACCGGTTTGTTCTAAAGCAGTGTGCAGGCTAGTGCCTTCTCGGACTTTGTTAGTCGCGTCAAGGGCCGCTTGACGCATGAGCCGATTTGACAACACTTGGCTGGTGATACGCAAAGCTTCTAACATGGGTACGCCACTTTCTGTCAATATGCTCAAAGTGCGCGTAAACCTGGCGACATCGCTGCCCCGTTCCAAACGGGATATTAAGGGCATGACTAATAATAAACGATGAAATAGGATAATGTTTTGTTCAAAACGCAATAGATAGCGTAATCCCACTATCGTTGCTATCAGTAAAACCAATAACCACCCTATCCAGTTTTGCAAGAAATCGCTGAAAGCAATCAGCGTGCGTGTTAACCAAGGCAATTCTTGATTGATGTTGCTAAACACTTGTACGACTTGTGGTACGACATAAGCTAATAAGCCAATGACGACGGCAATGGCTACGGTGCTGAGTAATGCAGGGTAAAATAACGCTAATAAGGTTTTTTGCTGAACTTGTTGACGGTTTTCTGTGTATTCTGCAAGACGTTCTAATACTAAATCTAAATGCCCTGATTGTTCACCGGCCGCAACTGTAGCGCGATAAACTGATGGAAACACTTTAGGAAAATCGCCTAAGCCTTCTGCCAAACTATGCCCTTCTAATACGCGCGAGCGCACGGCTAATAAGAGACTTTTTAAACGCGGTTTTTCGGTTTGTTCTGAAATGGCGCGTAAGGCTTCTTCCAAAGCTAAACCGGCACGAACTAAGGTAGCCAGTTGACGAGTTAATAAGGCTAAATCGGTAGTACTGACAGGCACGCGGCGATGTTGGCGCTGTTTCGCTGGGCGAACGACTTCTTCAATAGATAGCGGGGTTAAACCTTGTTCCCGAAGTTGCTGACGAATTTGTTTAGGCGTATCACCTTCTAATACGCCTTTACGAGTTTGTCCAACTTGATTTAATGCGGAATATTCAAAAGCAGCCATAATGAAAACCCATAACGACAAGGATTCGTATATAAAAAAGGATTTAAACCCATAACTACAAGGATTGTATATAAGAAAGGATTTAAACAGGGTACAACCCTGATCTAATCTCTTCATATAAGTAGGGACACATAAATATTTTAACATTTTCTGTATTTCACGCGTGAAATGGTGGGTAGCGTGTTTTTGCTGCCCACCATCCCTCTACAAAATGTTAATAAACTTTTGCGTACCTACTTACAATCCTTGTCGTTGCTCACCATTCCATCATACGCTTAAAACAAGAGGCATTGATTATGAATTACCATAATATTCAAAGAGTTGTAAATGAAAAACGTAGGGTGGGTAACGGGTTTTTGTTGCCCACCATTCCATCATACGCTTAAAACAAGAGGCATTGATTATGAATTACCATAATATTCAAAGAGTTGTAAATGAAAAACGTAGGGTGGGTAGCGTGTTTTTGCTGCCCACCATCCCTCTACAAAATGTTAATAAACTTTTGCGTACCTACTTACAATCCTTGTCGTTGCCCACCATTCCATCATACGCTTAAAACAAGAGGCATTGATTATGAATTACCATAATATTCAAAGAGTTGTAAATGAAAAAGGAACGGTTACCAGCGTTATTGTACCCATTAACATTTGGCAAGATATACAATCTGAAAAGGAAACCGCTTACTTGCTCAAAAATGAGACAATGATAACAACGCTTGTTAGCCGCGAAAAATCGTCGTAAAGGCATTGACTTTGAGATAGCTTGTAAAAACCTTGGCATTAATAGGCGATAAATCGCCTACAATGGGTCAAAAATAGGGGCGAAAAGGTGCTGAAACTCAGCACCAAGTGCTGAAACTCAGCACTTTTAGAGGCTTATTAAATTCTTTTTTCTTTAAAAATCAATCAGTTAATAAATGGCATGAGATATGCAAATTATTCTTTAAATAAAAATAATTTGAATGTTATCGTTTTTAAGGAGGAATTATCTCATGTCTATTTCTTATGGATATTTTCTGGCGCTTTTTCAGTTACTGCTGTTTTCATTTGCGATGCTTGTCGTCGTGGGCTTCCTATTCGGTAAATTTCTAGTCAATTTTCCTGGCTTTTTCTTTGATTTAGTCTCACAACTGATTGATTGGATTGGTAATCCAGTCGAAATTGTACTCAAAATTTTGCGGTTTTGTGCCCTGCTCTATCTTTTCAAATGGATTTTAAATCAATTGGGTTTTCAAAAAGGGCCCCTGACTTTTACACAATACCTGATCATTTCGTTGTGTATTGCTTATATCGTGCTTTCTCCGAGTCAATTCTCGCCTGATGAGATGCTTATCATTGCGATTTTAGTGTCAATTAGCTTCTACAAAATATTGACGCTTGTTTTAAACAAATTCTCTGTGAAACACAAAAAACAAATTGAGGCTCATGTCAATCGCGCTAAACAGTTTGAAAGAGCGGCTTTTCAAGCGTATCAACAAGAACAATTGTATGATGCTTTGCGTCACTATCACAAAGCACTGGATATCTATAAATCCCCTATTTTGGCTCAAGAGACGAATTTGAATATTCGCCGTGCCAAAATACTAGAGAAAATAGGGGTTGTTTTGTATAAAGACAAACAATTTGAGATCGCATTAGTGCGTTTTCATCAGGCATTAGATGTCTACAAAAAACCAGATGAAGAGAATCCTAATCGGTTCAATGATCACATTCGATTGTTGAACGAAAGCGCCATCGTTTTGCGAAAGCTAGGGCGACGCCAAGAGGCATTGAAACGCTATCACTTGATCTCTGAATTAACGGGTAAACCGTCAATACCTAAAAATTTTTTTGTTAGCAGTGTCTGAACCGTTATCAATTATCAATTATCTTGTAGGGGCAATCCCTTGTGGTTGCCCCTGTGTGTGGTTACCCCCTAAATCAATATCCCCCCATTACCCCCCCTCTATTGCTTAATCCCTATTGTCCAATTCCCCATTCCCTATTCACCTACATTTAAATGGTGGGCAACATAAACCCGTTACCCACCCATTTCACGCTAAAGTTTCGCGGAGCGAAACTTTAGCGTGAAATATTGATTTTAATGGGGCCGGTAACATAAACCCGTTACCCACCCTACATAACCTAAACGTGGTAATCAACTCAATTTTCGTTTAATGAGAATGGTGGGCAACAAACTAAATTTACCCACCCTACATAACCTAAACGTGGTAATCAATTTTCGTTTAATGAGAATGGTGGGCAACAAACTAAACACCCTACATAACCTAAACGTGGTAATCAAGTCAATTTTCGTTTTAATGAGAATGGTGGGCAACAAACTAAATTTACCCACCCTACATAACCTAAACGTGGCAATCAAGTCAATTTTCGTTTTAATATGAGAATGGTGGGCAACAAACTAAACACCCTACATAACCTAAACGTGGTAATCAAGTCAATTTTCGTTTTAATGAGAATGGTGGGCAACAAACTAAACACCCTACATAACCTAAACGTGGTAATCAAGTCAATTTTCGTTTTAATGAGAATGGTGGGCAACAAACACATGTTACCTACCCTACATAACTGAATATAAGTTGATATAATAAACGCTTTTTTAAGCGAGCAGCACATTCATGGCGACTGAAACAGAATTAAAATTACACATCGATCCCGCAGATGCGGATAAACTGATGCTGCACCCATTATTACAATCAGCCACTTGCAAACAAGCCCCACAGCATTTGTACAATGTTTACTTTGATACACCCGAACAGGATTTATTACAACAAGGCATTGGATTGCGAGTACGCTGTATTGGTGACAAACGGGTGCAAACCATCAAAACGGCAGGTAGCGGTTTAGGCGGTTTGCATCAACGCCAAGAATGGGAAACAGAAATAACTGGCGACAAACCCGATTATACACTCTTCCCCAAAAAGGCTTTACCCAAGTGGTGTGATGATGAACAAAACATCAGTAAAATCAAACCCTTGTTTAAAACCGATTTTATGCGTACCAATTGGGATATCCTATTTGAGGGGAGTCAAATTGAAGTCTCACTTGATCAAGGCGAGGTTAAAACCGAAAAAGCCAGCATTCCGCTGAGCGAAGTTGAATTAGAACTCAAATCAGGCGAAGCTGAAACATTATTTCAAGTTGCTCTGATTTTGCAGAAGGATATCCCGCTGAGGATTGAAAATGAAAGCAAAGCGGCAAAGGGCTATACACTCCATCAACCTAAAGCGCCCCAATTTCACAAAGCTGGCGCGATGATTGTGACTCCCGATATGACAGCAGAGCAAGCCTTTGTTCATATTGTCTGGCATTGTCTTGAACATTTGCAAAGCAACGAAGACATCGTTTTGCATGGTGAAGACATAGAAGGCGTTCATCAAATGCGCGTCGCATTGCGTCGCTTACGCTCTTGCCTCACACTCTATCAACCCTTGATTCCCAAACAAAGCCATGCCAAGTTACGCAAAACATTGAAATGGATTACCCAAATATTAGGTGTCGCACGAGAATGGGACGTTTTTGCACTCAGTTTGCAAAATATGCAATCACAAGAGCATAAATTATCCTTATCCCCTATTATCAGAATGGAATTAGAAGCTTTACAAACAACAGTATCAAGTCACCAGATAGAGGCTTATATCAATGTGCGTGACGCACTGCGTTCACAGAATTACAGTCGTCTATTATTATCATTCGGCAAATGGTTGACTAAACGCAGTTGGCGGCGGAAATTAGAAACAACCGCTTTAGAAAATTTAGAGCATCCCGCCCTTGATTTTGCGAACCAAATACTCAACCAACATGCTCATTTAGTGAAAGAGCAAGGTAAAACGTTAGCTCAATTTGAACTAGAACAACTTCATGAACTGCGTATTGCGATAAAACAAATGGGTTACGGCACCCGTTTTTTTACCGCACTTTATCCGCGTGATTTAGCGCGCCCTTACACTAAAACGCTATCAGTATTGCAAGATGAACTCGGCATACTCAATGATGGGCATGTAGCCAGCGACAGATTGAACCAAGCCGGATTAAGTAGCGATACACCCGTTCGACATTTTCTAAATGGTTGGTATGCCCATCAACAAGTGACTCGGTTAGGCAGTCTGGAACCAGCTTGGCAAACCTTTCTTGAACAGCCGATTTTTTGGAAAGATTTGTAGAGACGCGATGCCTCGCGTCTCTTGTTGCGGGATAAAAATACTTCAAATTGAACAAGTTGAAAACAGAATCGAACTTTTCCCTGTTGATTCTTGGCGAAATCAAGCAGATTTTGTGAAAGAAGGCATTGATAGAATAATGCAAGAAGCAGAAGGTTTTTTGAAAGGGATTGATACTCAATGATATCCATAGCCAAACGTTGTACTTTATTTAAATTAATGTAGGGTGGGTAACGTGTTTTTGTTGCCCACCATTTAAATTAATGTAGGGTGGATAACGTGTTTTTGTTGCCGGCCCCATTAAAATGTAGGGTGGATAACGTGTTTTTGTTGCCGGCCCCATTAAAATGTAGGGTGGGTAACGTGTTTTTGTTGCCTGCCCCATTAAAATGTAGGGGGCCGGTAACGTGTTTTTGTTGCCTGCCCCATTAAAATGTAGGGGGCCGGTAACGTGTTTTTGTTGCCGGCCCCATTTAATTTAAATTAATGTATTTCACGCTAAAGTTTCGCTCCGCGAAACTTTAGCGTGAAATGGTGGGTAACGTGTTTTTGTTGCCGGCCCCATTTAATTTAAATATACAATTCAAATGAGTGGGTATATTATTTTCACGCAAAGCCCTTGGGAACAAAAATAGCTGATAATTGACAATTGAACAGTGATTATCAATGCGTCCTAGGAATCAGCAGTTGGCATTCAATATTCAATTCATTTGCGGCTTGTCCTAATATTTGATCAGCCGTTACCAAAACCGCTCCCATTCTTGCGGCATAAGCCAAATGTATCGCATCACAAGTACGCAAAAATATCTTACGCTCTGATAACCAATCTGTTGCTTGTTTAAAGTCGTAGAAAAAAATAGGTTGGTATGTATAATAACCCAGTGCTTTGTGTTCAAGGAACTTTTGCTGTATTGCGAAGGCATCTGCTTCTGTGATTTCATGCCGCTGCACCCAATGTGCTATTGCAGAGGCAAATTCAAGCTCGGTGAGATCATTAATAAAAACATCACTCAGAGCAGCATTTAATACAGTTTGTACCGTGTGACTCAGCACTTCTAGCCTATAATAGGGCAACAAAGCCCCTGTTTCAAAATACAACGGTTTTTCCAAATTTTCCATCTTCTTCGTCTCTCATAAGGGAAATCAAATCTCCGGCGGTTATCTGAGTAGCTGGAATTGAAGCACGAAATGCCGTCATGTCAGGAAAACGGTTAAATCTCTCGACAATAGGCAATAATCTTGCAACAGGTTCCCCAGATCGGGTAATCAAAAATTCTTGTCCATTTATCACATCATTAACTAAGTCAGGCAATTGAGCTTGTTCCAAATTAATGGTTGGCATTATTAATTTCTCCGTTTTAGGTATCAATGATCACTGATCAATTATCAATTATCAGTTATAAATCTTCACCCTATTGTATTATTATAGATTGAGTGATGTTTTGGATAGAACGCTGATTGTACTGATTAAACACACAGATTAAAAAAATCAGCGTAGATCATGATCATCAGTGTCATCAGTGTTCTATCATATCTAATCCATTTTCATAATCATTGTAGAATAAAGATTGTTATCACCCTTTTCAAACTTGGAATGTTTAGGGCTATTGGCTAAACGCTTGATATTATTTAATATAATAGACTTGAATCAGGGTTCAGATATTTTGACAATTACTGATTCCTCATTACCCATTACCCATTACCCATTACCAACCGGCTTTTTCACCACACGAATTGATATCATGAGAAAAACGATCAGATCAACAACAACAGCGCCTCAATCGCCTACGATTCCTGCTACAGATAGCAATTTACCGGCCCAACAAGCGGCCGGTTTTTTTGGGCGCGAGCAAGAATTACAACAAATTGAACGTGTTTTTGTCAAAGATAAAACGCGCCGTCTCACTATTACGGGTATGAGTGGACAGGGTAAAAGCTCTTTAGCTATTGAAGCTGGGCAGAGACTGTACCACAGTGGGCAGTTTAAGAAAATCTGTTTAGTCGATTATGGCGCTTTTTCAAAACAAGATGCCGTTGATTTAGCCATTAAAACTTTGGCTAGGGTTTTAGACAGCGATTTAGTGAATGTCGTGACAGCAACAGAAGCGTTAAAGGATATACCGACTTTGCTGATTTTGGATAACTTAGACATGATATCCCTAGAACAGTTGCCCAAATTGTTGGAAGTCGCCGAACAATGCTCTGAAGTGGGGGCATGTCGGCTATTATTAACAAGCGAACAGGCCGAGTTTGAACAATTTGGTGAGTTTCTCAATAACCATCACATTTTGCCCCTATCGGGCCTCGCTAAAGCAGATGCTTTGGCCTATTTTGAACAGTTATTGGCCTTACCACCCATCACGCCAATCAAACCCCCTAAATCAGCAGAAGTATTAAGCTTATTTAAACAAGTCGCTTTTCATCCGTTATCAATTGGCGTGTTAGCCATAGCGTTGAAAACGCTTCCCCCTCAGGAAGTGGAACGACGTTTGCCTACCTTATTGGAGCAAGATGATCCATTCTGGGCGCTTTTAAAATGGGCTTTAGAAAACTTAATCGTTGAAATTGAGTTAACAGGTGCCTTGTATTGGTTAGCGATTTTGTTGAAACGTAACACGAAAAAGCCATTCAGATTAGACGCAAAAACAGTGCGTTTCTTGCCCCGTCTCAGCGTGTTTCAGGGAGGCGTTTTTGAGCCTGATCTACTGGAAATTACTGAAGTAACTAAAAAACAGTGGTACCTGTTATGTTCGGCTTTACAAACTGCGGGCCTCATTAAACTCGAATTTTTGCCTGATTTTAAAGTCCCTTATATTAAATTTCATCCGACATTATCCCCGACATTATGGCCGCATTTTTCATCTGCTGAGGAACAAGCCTTCATTTTTTCCGATTATCAGCAACGTTATGCCCAATTAGCAGCCTATATGGCTTATGAAGAAAGCAAAAACATGGTTCAAGTTCATGCCTTAGTGCAGCACGATTTTTCAAATTTACTACATGCCGTTCACAGCGCCTTAGATGCCCAAGAAGTTTGGGCCGTGCAATTTGTCAAGAATCTGAACATTTTTCTTAATTACTTTGGATTTCAACGTGATAGCGCCATTTTGGGGCAACGGGCAGAAATCGCTCAAAGTCAAAAAAAGAAAAAATGAAAAATGAGGCGAACACGCAGGTTCGCCCCTACATTTGATCATTGATTGCTGTTAAAACGGGGCGAACTGTTAAAATGGGGCGAACACGCAGGTTCGCCCCTACATTTGATCATTGATTGCTGTTAAAACGGGGCGAACACTGTTAAAACGGGGCGAACACGCAGGTTCGCCCCTACATTTGATCATTGATTGCTGTTAAAACGGGGCGAACACGCAGGTTCGCCCCTACATTTGATCATTGATTGCTGTTAAAATACACAATACTTGTATCCCTTCTCCACGTCCAAATGCGGTTAACCCTTCTCCGGTTGTCGCGGTAATCCCGATATCTTGTTTTTCTAGCCCTAATAATTCACTGATACGGGCTTTCATCTCAGGGATTTTGGGCGTGATTTTAGGGGTTTTGCATTCAATACTGAAAGAGACATGCGTGATACGCCAGTCTTTTAAATAATTTAAGGCCTCGTGTAAATACACAGTACTGTCTGTGATGCCATGTTGCAGGCATAACGCATCGCTAACCGCGCCGAGAATATTAACGCCTGTGACACCTGAAATGGCATTACATAAGGCATGTAATACGACATCGGCATCACTATTACCGAGTAAAGGCGTTTCGCCATCAAATACAATGCCACCGAGTATCAATTTTTGGGTTTGATTTTCAAAATCAAAACGATGGCTATCTTGTCCAAGTCCTGTTTTTATACGCATAAATTTTTTATTTTTGGTCGTGAGTGCAAACTTTAGTTTGCATTATAATCGCAAACTAAAGTATGGCACAAAATTTTGGAGGTCATGCAAATGAAACCAACGATACATGAAAGTACTCGGCCCTATATTGATCAATTTTTCCGAACGATGCCGGAGGAAATGTGGAAAATGCCCACTTTCCGAGAGGCCCTAGAGGACAAACAAAGGTATGGCGTACAGACAACGCTACTTAACCAATTATGTCGCAAATTTGCACCAATACCGGAAAGTATCGTGCAAAAAATTGAGTCCACCAAGAATTTGGAACAACTGAACAACTGGACGATTCAAATAATTACAGCCGAATCTTTGGCTGATATGGGATTACTGTAGCCTTAAAATCGCAAACTAAAGTTGGAACATAGGAGTGCAAACTTTAGTTTGCAAGTTCAAACTTCTAAAATAATGGAGGCATTAATGACAACATTTCAAAAAATAAACATCGTCATGAGTGTGGCTATATTGCTTGTTTTTTCAAGTGCCACAATGGCATGGAGTTGGACAACCTCTTGGGAAGAGGTGAAGCAAGATGTCAAGGCCAGTGGAGAAAAATTAGAGGCTGGCGTGAAGCAAGCGGGTGACAAATTAGAACAAGGATTCAAGCAGGGTATGGAAGGCGTTGAAAAAGGGATTGACAAATTAGAACAAGGATTCAAGCAGGGTATGGAAGGCGTTGAAAAAGGGATTGACAAATTAGAGCAAGGATTCAAGCAGGGCATGGAAGGCGTTGAAAAAGGGATTGACGATTTGGAGGCCAAAATACCGGAATGGATACAGAATGTGGAAGACGGTTTACAAAAAGGGGGCGAAAAAATCGGTCAAGTGCTGCGGCAAATAGATGAGAAGATTGATCGATCTGGGAAAGGCTGTGGTAGTGGATTAACGACAAAAATTGTCAAAGATAACTGGCTGATGTTTGATTTCACGTCGGCTTGTGAAACACATGATCAGTGTTATGAACGCTGCAATAGCAGCCGCAAGGCGTGTGACACGGATTTTTTCACTCAGCTCCAACAAGCTTGCCCTTCTCAGGAAGAGGAACGGGTTAAATATCAGATATGCAGTGAAATTACAAAATTGTACTGGTACACGGTTTCCAAAACAGGAAATTCTGCTTGGACAAAAGCGCAGACGACTTGTCGTTGACGCGCATCGGTTGGAGTGCAAAATTTATTTTGCATCGGTTGGAGTGCAAAATTTATTTTGCGTCAGTTGGAGTGCAAAATTTATTTTGCGTTTTTTGGAATGCATGTTATTTTGCGTTTCTTTCAACCCCTTTATGGTTGTTATGTGATGGGCCGACTTTGGTTTTTCGTCGTATTAGAAGGTATTGAATATTCAACCAGTCTTGCTTTTGATGCGACAAAAGACGACATTAAAGAGATTTTTGGGATATTACAAAATACTAAGGGATTGATTTTAAAGCTTATTAATTGAAATATCAATTTGCCTTTTTGAAAAGTGATCATTTTCTACTCTGACTCAATTCTTGCATATCGCGTTGATAATAAAAATATTGTTCCCGATCATCTTGTGCCAACACTTCATCAAGCACAATGATGGTGTTCAAATCTTCCAATAAACGTCCGTCTTCTATTTTTACACCAGCCGCATTATTGGGATTGAGACTAAAATACCGTGCGGACATTTTGGGAGTGGATTCTATCAGTAATGACAATTCCTTCATCAAGAAAAAATCATGGGTAGTCAAAATCACTTGTATGCCATATTGAGCCAGTGCCGCTAAGGCATTAGCCACTTTAACCCTCATTCTGGGATTCAGATTGGCTTCGGTTTCATCCCAAAATAGGGTATTGTTGAGGGAGCCATTTTGAATCAGATAAACCAGCAGGGCTATTTTTCTGAATCCTTCGGAAACTAAGGCCATTTCAACTTTGCCCCGTTTGGGCATGTCTAAGTAAAAATGCCCCATTTTGTCCATTCTC
>QNEL01000203.1 GCA_003645185.1 Candidatus Parabeggiatoa sp. nov. 3 | reverse complement strand
CTGGGGTTAAGTTGTCTTGTGCTTGGGTATCCTCATGCCATTTATGGAATACGTCAAGCACATTATCAAGTAAAGGCTCTTGATCTTCCAGTGTGGCAAGGGTTTCAATGGCTTTTTGCTGGGTTTTCCCCTTTCCAAAAATTCTAAGCCAAACTGTCTCTAATGTTTCAGGGAGTTCATCAATAACAACTATCCCGGTGTTCATGGCCTCACCAAAAAAGTAAAAGCCTTTACACTACTCAGATCTATGGGGTTTAAAATCAAAACTTGCCAAAAAAACTTAAAACGCTGATGTCGTCAGAAAATTTTGGCAGAACTTTTGGCAATGTGAATGCTGTGTTGAAAAACTGATTTTCACGCAAAAGTTTTGCGCGTGAAATGTGAAACTGATAACTGATAGATTTTCCACCAAAAAAGGCCAATATTTCAAGCAACGCCTCTTTAGAATATTGATCGTGTGGTTGTCGAGTCATTTTCATATTGATTCAAATTGAATTGAGTACCATTTTTTATAGTGAGTACTTTGAAACTTCGTTAATCGCAGCTAATTACTGGATAAACGAATTAAGTCAGTGAATGAATTATTCGTTTATCCCCATAATTAGCGTAGCACACCGAAGTTTCAAAGTACTTTTTATAGAGCGTTATTTAGACTCTTCCTGACCAAACCTAGCTAACAATTCCTCACGGGACATTTTTGGCAACAGACGTGTTGATTCTTCGGGTGGCAATTTGGCTAATAATTCAACCACAGGTGATAAAGCACTGTCTATATCGCCAAATCGAGATTGAAGCCAACTTTTCACAAAGACACGCTGTGATTCTAAACGGCCTTTTAGCACACCTTCAACTATAGCCTGAGTACGCGATTTTTCATAAGCGGGTGATAAAATCATGAGTAACTCCTTATCTTCTGGGGTTAAGTGATCTTGTGCTTGGGTATCCTCATGCCATTTATGGAATACGTCAAGCACATTATCAAGTAAAGGCTCTTGATCTTCCAGTGTGGCAAGGGTTTCAATGGCTTTTTGCTGAGTTTTACCCTTTCCAAAAATTCTAAGCCAAACTGTCTCTAATGTTTCAGGGAGTTCATCAATAACAACTATCCCAGTGTTCATGGCTTCACCAACAAAGTAAAAGCCTTCGCACCACTCAGATCTATGGGGTTTAAAATCAAAACTCGCCAAAAATTCTTGAGACGCTGAAGTCGTTAGAATCCACAATTTCGGCAGAACTTTTGGCAAAAGTTGTTGCAGATTCTTTGCCTTGATTTCTTTCTGTTTTCTTTTTGCCTCCCGCAATATATCGCCATGCCAAGAAAATAATTTCATGAGACACAAGCGAGTTTCCATTTGGGTAGGCGGTGTCCAAAAATACTCTATTAAACAAGGCGTTGCTATCATATCGCCCAATACGCCTACCTTTTCCAAATCGGTTTTGGTAAGTGTCGGGGGTGGCTCAAAGCTGATGTCAGCATAATAAACTTCTTTTGGATGAATAAAACGCTGGGCCTCAGATTTTCCACCAAAAAAGGCCAATATTTCAAGCAAAGCCTCTTTAGAATATTGGTCATGTGGTTGTCGAGTCATTTTCATGTTTATTAAAATTAAAATAATTGAAAATAAAAAAGGCAAAAAAAGTTTCTACTTTAGTTTGGTAGTGCCAAAGCTTACGCTTTGGACTCCAATTTTACTCTATCGCATCCACACCAATCAATCCAAGCCCTTTCGCACCCACCGAACTCAATATTTTTAAGCAAAAACTGGGGCAAAAACTGGATTTAAACGGGGTACAACCCTGATCTAATCCTTTATTATATACAATCCTTGTCGTTAGGGTTTTCAGGGCTAAAAACGTGATCATCAAGATATAGACTGCTCAAAACCATCATTTTTATAACTTATTGATATTCAATACAATGTCATAAAAAACTATTCACATTCAATACCGAATGGGTTGGCGGCTTGATAAGCTATCAACAGTTATAATCAAGAGAAATACTCTACAAGTCACGAGTATTAGAAAATCCTTTTCCGAAATTGTGCTGAAGTTGATCATTCAATCTCATTACCATTTCGCCTTCTGCTCCGACTACAATAAAAACAATGACTTTCTCTTTCTGACTACATTTTATTTGGGCCTTATATCCGTCTTTGACACCCCATATGCCATGTTTTCCAGAGACAATGTCTGTAAAAGCGGATTTTGCCATCGCAATCATGGCCGTTTGTTTACATTGAGCCTTGCTTGATGTCATCCGTTGTAATTTGACATAGAAATGCGGAGGTGAATGGGTTGTTTGAGCATAAACTTCTGAGGGGGTATCCGATGCTAGGGCGATTTGGAGTTCACTTGATGCGATTAATAACGCTAAAAATAGGGTAATCATTTTCATAATCTTGTTTTCCTTGCAAAATGGTGGAATGAAGGGCTTACGCTACGGTATGCCCCTACAAAACCCCACGTCATGACGGGGATTCCGGGGCGAACCTTTGTTATCGCCCGATTATGGCATTGACGCTGTCGGGTGGGCAACGTTGTTGCCCACGATGTCGGCCTTTAATCAGCGACAAACTCTTTTTATTTTGCGTCTGATTTTATCTCTAGCCCAAGCCTTATTGCCTTTGTGTCTGACTTCATCAGCATGAATATCCTCAACTGTCGCTTCCAAAATTTTATCCCGAAATGCCTTGTTAGAGCTTTTCATGGCAATTGGATGGGTATTCCTTTCTTTATGATACACGACTTCAATCGCTTTACAAACCCATTGCCACCACATTTTGGGTGAATGATCTTCCCCTTTATTAAAAAGCTGATCGGCTATTTTTTTGGCTGAAAGTTCAGGTGTGTGATTTTTTGGATTTTTGGGACAAGAGGATTTGATTTTGGATTTTATCCGATCTTGGGGCCACGCTTTCTCTTGCTTAAATCTTTTGATATCGGCGTAAATATCATCGACTGTTGCTGTTAAAACACTACGCCAAATAGCCTTGTCTTCTGGGGTGATGGCGGCCCCTTTTTGACCACTCTTTTTGTAATACACCTCATCAACCGCTTGACAAACGAGTCGCCACCACTGAGACGGCAGTATATAATCGTTGCCATAGATAAACCAGTTGTCTGCTATGGCTTTTGCAGAAACAAACTCTTCTGGTACGGCCTCATATCTTTTTCCGCCACCCCAAATCGCCATAATATTACGCATGTATATTCTCGTTTCTGTAATGCGATTACAACGTGTTAAACCTTTTTTCGCTCTGCCTGGCCCTGCGTTATAGGCACAAAGTGCCAATTTTTCAGACTTAAATCTCCTCAATTGCTTGCTGAAATAACGTACACCACAGTCAATATTTTTGGCGGCATCAAACAACTGTTTTTTCTTCAAACGACAAGCATATTTACCGGTAGCGGGCATGATTTGCATCACGCCACGGGCTCCTGCATGGGAAACCACTTTGTCTTGCCAACCGCTTTCTTGTTGGATGATGGCAAAGACTAATCCAACATCAACTTCATAACGACTGGCCGTTTCCCGGGCTAATTGTCGCAATTCACTGTGAGCGTAGCTTCGAGCATAACTATTGGAAATATCAAAACACGTCACGATAAAACTTGATGTCATTAAAGCTAATAAAATGATGAATCGTTTCATTTACTGTTTCCTTATTATAAGTGACACTCTGACACAGGGTACAAAGTGTCTGCATTAAAAAACCATGATTATTTATAATAAAGGGCGAACACGTAGGTTTGCCCCTACATTGCGTCTGTAGGGGCGAATCTACGTGTTCGCCCTAAAATTTCGAACATTTAACCGTCATTCATTGTCTACCATGTTGACAAGCTGTGATGATTTTGTTTTTGATTTCAAATTGAGACAAGGCTTTATTTTTTCCTTCAAGCCTGACTTCATCTGTATAAATGTTTTCGACTGTGGCATCCAATATTTGCCACCAGAGTTGCTGTTGAAATGGCGTGTTGGCAGCTTGGCCAACGGCTTCTAGCTGTCTTTGACCGATTTCTCTGTCATAAACCACATCTGTCGCTTGACAAACCAGTGTCCACCAATGTTGTTGTGGATAATTTCCGGCTACAAACAGGAAATCGGCTATACCAATAGCAGAAAGATGGGCCTGAGTGGCTTTGGGTTTATCCGGTTTTGTTGAAGATGACGCGGTTCCTTGAGTCGCTTTTTCCGGTTTGATTGAAGAGGAAATGGCTAGAGTCGCAGGTTTATCCGGTTTGATTGAAGAGGCAGCAGTCATCTGTGGACAACTTTTTCCCCCTTTCCAAGCACCTAAAATGTTACGTGTATAGCGGTTTGTTTCTTTGAAATTGGGGCAACCTTTCCATTTTACAACCCGGTGTGGCCCGGCGTTATACGCACACAATGCCAGTTTTTCGCTTCCAAAACGATTCAACAATTTGGTGAAATAAGAAACGCCACAGTCAATATTGTCTGCGGGATTATACAATTGTTCTTTGTTAAGGCCACACGCTTGTTTACCTGTACTGGGCATGATTTGCATCAGGCCAATAGCGCCTTTTGGAGAAACGGCATTGGGATTCCAGCGGCTTTCCTGATTGATGATGGCACAGACTAATGCCGGATCGACATTGTAGTGTTTAGCCTTTTCTTTGGCCAGTTTGTCAAGGCTAGATTCTTCATCAGATGGCATGTTGGAAGCGATGGCAGGAACGTAAGCGTCGGCAGAACACGCCTGATTTTCTTTCAAATAGCTTGCATTGACCCACCCAGTGATGCCTTTATAATTGATCATCCGCCATTTTTGGTTTGACTTATTTGGGTAGGATTCGTTTAAATCAGCCACACACTTAGCCTTCGGCGGTATTTTGCCGACTTTTCGACTACTCCGATTGTGTAACTCACGTATATTGAGGCGCGAGTTAACATGGACAACCTGATAGTATTGGGTAATGAAACGATGTTCACATTGCTGGGTTTTTTTTAGGAAGCGTGAACTAGCCCAACCCGTGATCCCGTTGTAATGGATTTTGAGCCATTTGCGGCCCGATTGATTCCGATGCGCTTTATTCAAATACGCAACACATTTTTCATTGGCCGGTATTTTACCCATTTTTTTACTGCTAGGATCAGAAGATTGACGGATATTCAACACATCAGATGTATTGACATTGACAACCTGATAATACGGAATGTGACTTTGAGTCGTGACGCTAGAGGCACAATGGGATAAGAAAAATATTCCAATGGATAATAAAACAAATCGTTTTTTCATTAATGATTCTCCTTGTTATGGATGTTTGAGTTTAGTACAAAGAATTGATAAACGCAGCTAAAGCCAACAGCTAAAACAGCCAACTAAAGCAGTTGTCTAAAAGCTCAAGTCACCTAAAGGTGACTAACCATGGTAAAATCGCTTGTGTATACTGTCCACCATTTCACTTAACAAGTTTTTGCGCGCAAAAACTGTATTTAGCGTAGCCTACCTTCGGTTCACGCAAAAGTACAGCTTCGCTCAACTTTTGCGTGAGCCGAAGGCCAGCGAAGCTAAATGTGAAATATAATTTGCGCTTTTGCCCACTCGAAAAATCCAAAATATTCCCTAAAAATAAAATGCTTTTTTGTATTTAGTCACCTTTAGGTGACTTGAGCTTTTAGACAACTGCTTTAGCTGTTGGCTGTTCGCTTGAGCTAAGGATAGCTGTCGCTTTAGATTGGCGTTACCTGTCGCGCATGACGTGGTTCTTTGGGACAAGCCTTTTTTATGTTAGTTCTGATTTTATTACGATTTAAAATCTGACTTTCTCCTTGACGTTGTTTCTTGACTTCATCTTGTTCAATATCATCGACAGTTGCCATAAAAATGGCTTTCCAAGTATTGATTTGGCGTGGCGTTTTTGCAGATTGACCAACAGCCTTGGGTTCGACTTTACAGATTTCTCTATCGTACACGACATCAATGGCTTGACAAACTAAGCGCCACCAATTTGGATGGTTGCCTTCGGCAAACATTTTTTCGGCGATGTTTTTGGCAGAAAGCGCTCGCTTTTTCCGCTTATACATCGCGGTAATGTTACGCACATAATGTTTGGTTTCTGAATTATGACAACGCCCTTGACGTGCCCTTCCTGGCCCCGCGTTATAGGCACACAATGCTAATTCTACCGTGCCAAAACGCTTTAATTGCTTTTGAAAATAGCGTACTCCACAATCAATATTTTGTCTTGGAACAGTCAACTGATCCTTGCTCAAACCACAAAATCCTTTACCCGTGCTAGGCATAATTTGCATTAGCCCAATAGCGCCAGCATGAGAAACCACTTTTGTTTTCCAACCACTTTCTTGCTGAATCAGGGCAAAAACTAACGAGACATCAACGCCATAACGCAGTGCCGTTTGTTGTGCGAGTTCTTGCAGTTCACTACGGGTAAAATAACTCGTATAAAAGCGAGACATGTCAGAGGAATTCAGTGTTAAGCTCATCAAAACAATGAAAGTCAGTAAAGTCATTGGCCTCATTTTTTTTCTCCAACAAGCGACTCAGTGACACTTTAACATTATAGGCATGAACACATCCTGATTGATTTTTGATTTCAATTATATATAATACAGATATAGCAAAAATTATTCCAAGCTTTGTTCTGAGGCAATGAATATAATATTATATCAATGTCTTACGAGTTATTGATAGCGTTTTTATATTGCCCGTAGAGACGCGATGCCTCGCGTCTCTGGCATTTCGTCTCTGGCATTTCGTCTCTGGCATTTCGTCTCTGGCATTTCGTCTCTGGCATTTCGTCTCTGGCATATCGTCTCTGGCATTTCGTCTCTGGCATTTCGTCTCTGGCATATCGTTTCTGGCATATCGTTTCTGGCATTTCGTTTTTGTCAGTAGAGACGCGAAATTGAGACGCGAAGCATCGCGTCTCTACGGGGGAATTATTATTCGTTTTGGAGTTACCTTGCCCACCATCTTGGCTCAATAATATCAAGGTGTTGATTGATAACTGATTTCCACATTTAGCTTCGCTGGCCTTCGGTGCACGCAACTTTTGCGTGAACCGGAGGTGGGCTACGCTAAATACAGTTTTGCGCGCAAAACTTTTGCGTGGAACTGATTTTCAGGCAAAAGTTTCGCGGAGCGAAACTTTTGCCTGAAACTGATAACTGAAAAACTAAGCCCAGCGCATTCCGCCGCGTCGCACGGTGTCCATGCCTTCGCTATCAAAGGCATCTGTGCTGCCATCACTGCGTAGCCCGTAGATTTCAATATTGTGATCGGCTATGGCTTGGATGTGTTCCAGTTCTTCCTTTGCGCGTAAGTCTTCAGTAAATAAATGTCTGAAGCGTTGTTGCTTTTCTAGGTATTCTGTGACGGGGCGTATGTTACGTAAGGGCATTGCGCCGGCTAGGCCGCCTCTTTCTAATTCTATGAGTGGAAAGAGTCCGCTTTGAACGGCTAGTCTGGCGACTTCAATGCTTTTATCGCCTTCATATCCCCAGCCTAGCGGACAAGGGCAATGAATTTGTAAGAAAGTGGAGCCGTCAATGGCCATGGCGCGGCGTACTTTTTTACGAATATCTGAGGGATACGCTACGGAGGTGGTGGCGGCATAAGGGATGTGATGGGCGGCCACTATGGAAACGATGTCTTTTTTCAAATGCCGTTTACCCATCCGTTCTTTTCCGGGTGGTGAGGTGGTGGTCATCGCCGCATGGGGGGTGGAGCTTGAACGTTGGATGCCGGTATTCATATAGGCTTCGTTGTCGAAACAGACGTATAAGACATTATGGCCGCGTTCTAACATGCCGGATAAGGCTTGAAAACCAATATCAAAAGTGCCGCCGTCGCCTCCAAAAGCGAGTACTTTGGTTAATTTTCCTTGTGCTTTTAAGGCGGCTTCCATGCCTGAAGCAACAGCGCCGGCGTTTTCAAATAGGGAATGTACCCAGGGTATTCGCCATGCGGATTCGGGCCAGGGTGTGGTAAAGATTTCTAAACAACCGGTGGCATTGGCTACCATGACATCTGGGCCGGCCGCTTCTGTGACTAAGCGGGCCGCTAAGGCTTCTGCACAGCCTAAGCAGGCGCGATGCCCGGATTCTAGCCCGCGAAAGCGAGGTTGTTTTTTACGGAGTTTTGATACAGGAATGGCTGTTTCTGTCATGATTTGAGTCGTTTTGAGGTTTGTTGAGGTTTGTTGATTATAAGGGGAATGGTGGGCAACAAAAAACAGTTACCGGCCCCCTACATTTGATTGGGGCAGGCAACAAAAAACACGTTATCGGCCCCCTACAATTGGATCGAATGGTGGGCAACAAAAACACGTTACCCACCCTACATTTGATTGGTGGGCAACAAAAACACGTTACCGGCCCCCTACAATTGGATCGAATGGTGGGCAACAAAAACACGTTACCGGCCCCCTACAATTGGATCGAATGGTGGGCAACAAAAACACGTTACCCACCCTACATTTGATTGGTGGGCAACAAAAACACGTTATCGGCCCCCTACAATTGGATCGAATGGTGGGCAACAAAAACACGTTACCCACCCTACATTTGGTGGGCAACAAAAAACACGTTACCGGCCCCCTACAAAGCCGACTGGGATAATTTATTTTTTGGATAGGCTTTATCTATCTTCTACTGGTAATTTTTCCAAATCGACATCAATGATTTTAAAGCGCCCTTCGTTAGGTTCTGTCAAGACGGAGAGCAATTTTGGCAGAATTTCTAGCGGAATATCACGCCCACCTAGCCCGGCTGCAAAATTATGGACGCGAGGTGGTGTGGGTAATTCGGATAAGGCTGCTAAGACTTCTAAACCGATAATGCCACCACTGCCGGGTGATAAGGCACGTTCTAAAACAATGACGTTGTCTAAATCTTTACAAGCGGCTTTCAAGGTTTCTGTGGGGAAGGGCCTAAATGAGCGCAATTTGATCAATTTTACCGGTTCCCCAGGGGGCAATTCTCTTAAGGCAGCTCGCAATGTCCCTAATACTGAACCAATTGCTAAAATGGCAGTTTTAGCTTGCTCTGGCCCTTCTACTGATAATAAACCGCCGGTTTTGCGACCACTTATCGCTAACCAATCTTGATCCGCTGAAACAATTTCTGCCTGAGCATTCAGTATGGCTTGATGATGAGAATGTCGCGCTTCGGTATAAAAGTCTGGGCCGACTAGGGTACCCAGGCTTATCGGGTTGCGTGGATCTAAGGTGCGTGAAAATTGGTATGGCGGTAAATAGGCATCTACCTGTTTTTGATTAGGTATATCAATGCCTTCCAGTGTATGCGTCAGGGTAAAACCATCCATGCACACCATGACGGGTAGTTCTGTACGCTCGGCAATGCGATAAGCTTGAATTGTCGTATCGACTGCTTCCTGATTATCAGCACAGTAGAGTTGAATCCAACCCGCATCGCGTACTGCCATTGAGTCTTGTTGATCATTCCAAATCGACAGGGGACTGGATACGGCACGATTGGCACAAGTCATGACGATGGGTACGCGCATTCCGGCAATGTTGAATAAGACTTCTGCCATGAGCAAAATGCCTTGCGAGGCGCTGGCGGTATAAGCACGCGATCCGGCTAGGGCGGCTCCCAAGACGACTGAAGCAGCGGAAAATTCACTTTCAACACTGATAAACTCACAGCGCAATTTGCCATCGGCAACCAATTTGGAAATATTTTCGACAATATGGGTTTGCGGTGTGATGGGATAAGCCGCGATAACTTGGGGACGGCATAAGGCGACAGCTTGTGCGACAGCTTGTGAACCTTCAAGCGCTTGCAGCATTTGATTCTTCCTCCTTTTCTTTCCATAAACCGGCAGGTACTTGTTGAGCCCCTTCTTGAATGAGCTGTAAATTTTTTTCCAAAATATCGCCCTTAAAACGCTTTTGAAGTACAGCTGCCAGAGAGTCTTGTGATAGCATTTCAGTCAAGGTAAAAAAAGCGGCGAGTAAGGCCGTATTGGGCACGGGCCGACCTAAAATCTTTTTGGCGAGTGCTGTTGCTTGTAGCGCAATAGCCTGTTGACCCAATTGTTTACTGAGTTCGGCTGATTCAAGGCTAGAATTGACTAAAATTTTGCCTCCGGGCTTGAGTCCATCTGTGACACCTGGCACCTGTAATAAAGCTTGATCTTGAATAATCAAAAAAGTGGGGTGACGTACTTGATTGCGCCGCTGAATGGGACGATCCGCGATGCGGACGAAGGCCGTAACAGGTGCGCCACGCCGCTCTGCACCAAAATTGGGGAAAGCTTGGCCGTAACGCTGTTCTTCAAAGGCGGCCATTGCGAGTAAATAAGCGGCGACGACATTACCTTGACCACCGCGTCCATGTATGCGTATTTCTATCATAGTGATCCTTTACGCTTTTTGAGGTTAAAAAAAATTAATTAAATATAAAGGCTTGGGAATTGTTAATTGGTATTTTATTATTATTTTATAGGGCACTTTGAAAAAAAATGAAAAATGAATTTCACTTAAGAAGTTTTTGCGCGCAAAAACTTTTTAAGTGAAAGCGTGAAATAATGGATATCATAAAGATTGCTTAAATCAATGACTTTTTGATAACCCTTTGATTTTTAATACCAGCATGGCTTTGTGGAGATTAGCCCAAAACGGTTAGCTTAGGGCGCATTTCTGTTTTCCGCTATTTTTAACTATAAATGGGATTATATGCTGTACAGGAAAAAATTGATAAGCTGTAAATCATTGTTTTTATTGACTGCGTTTGAGAACAGGTTTATTAGAAATCAATCACTTACAACTTTTTTGCTGTACAAAGGGATTGTAGCTGAAAAAAGAATTTAAAACCTAATCAACAATGATTATATTATAACTACAAGGATTGTTTATAATAAAGGATTAGATTGTGCCAAACTTCATTGCTATATCACTACAAGGATTGTTTAATACGATGCGGATTAGATTGTACCAAGCTTCATGTCATTGAATTTCATCAAAAAATGAATGAGATTGAGGCTGATGAGTTCATCAAATGCCAAGTACTTATCCTTTCATAAGCCAATAATCCTTGTAGTTATATTCTTATTAAATACAATCTTTGTCATTTGATTATTGATATACAATCAATCTCTTTCCATTCTCTCATTGACATTACAATTCCTGTTTAGCCACTATCAGTTTTTAAAAGCATTATTCTTCAACATTTTCAGTTCAAATTTTGGGCAAACAAAAACTTGAACATTGAATAGCGTTCATAGAGTATCATTTACAATACCACAAAGTATAAGTCTAATATTGATAGACAATTCAATTTATATTAGACTTTTTTTTTAGTTAAGTCATTGATTTTTAATATTGTATTTCAACGAGTTCGCTGATTTAGGGACAAATCTATTTGATAACAATCAAATGTCGTGTGAAACCGTGTGTTTTAGCTTGAGGATTTGAAAACTAATAGTGCTATGCTCCTTGTGGTTATTAAGATGACAAATCCTGATAAGTAGAGAAGCCTTATGAATTTAACCCAAATTGCAAACGATAACAAAATTCTTGAAATCAAGGTGGGTTCCCATTTGTATGGAACAAATACGCCTACATCAGATATTGATTACTCTGGGATATTTTTACCGAGTAAAGCGTTAGTCTTTGGTTTTCAACGGGTTGAAGAAGTGAATTTGTCTATTATGGACAAAGATGAAGCGGGCAAGAATACTCAAAATGCGGTTGATCGTAAATTGTATGAGTTGAGGAAGTTTGTCAAATTAGCCTTGGAAAATAACCCTAATCTTATTGAGCAATTGTTTGTCAATGAGCCTAATATTGTTTATATCAACGATGCAGGGCGGGCATTGTTAGCGCAAAAGCATCTGTTTCCACATCAAGGATTGGTGAAAAAGTTTAAAGGGTACGCTTTTTCTCAAAAGCATAAAATGGTGATTCGTACTGATAAGTTTCATGAGTTGGAGAATGCGTTTAACTATTTGAAAGCGTATGCCGATCAGAAAACGCTTTTAATTGAACTCAAGGAGAAATATTTGCCCTTTATGAAATTCAATCAAGATTATTGTGTTATCGGCGATTTGAATTTACAAAAAGGCATTTTTGTTAAAAAAGCGGTTAGCATGATTGAAGAACGACTTAGCAAGGTGGGTAATCGAAAAACATTGATTACTAAATATGGTTTTGATACTAAATTTGCTTCTAATCTAATTCGGCTCATATTGGAAGGCAAGGAGTTAGTCAGCACGGGTGAAATTGTATTTCCATTGGCTTATAAACAGACGATATTGGATATCAAACAGGGCCTTTGGACAATTAAGGAAGTCCTTGATTATGCAGAACAATTGGAAGCTGAAACAGACGTGGCTGTTGAAAAATCTGATCTGCCTAGCAAGCCAAGGTTTGATGAAATAGAACAATTCACGATCCAACTGTTGGAAAATCATTTAATGGGGGGGTAGTGCTAGGGTGTTGACTGAGAGCGTTTTTTAGCGGGTATTTTTCATGCTGATTTCGTGTTTGTCAAAGGCCTATAAAATACCCATAAAAAATGTTATTTAACAACCCCGAAGGGGTTTTCAGGCTAAAGTACAGCGAAGCGAAACGACGCTCAGAAAATGTGAATAGCCCCAGGTGGAACCTGGGGTTCCTAAAATTAAAAATGTTTCAACGGTGGCGGGGTTGAATGTAAATGTTTTCAAAAAGTTATAATAATTTCTTTTCAACCCCTTCAGGGTTGAACTTTTTTGTGACATTTTCCCCAGGTTCCACCTGGGGCTATTCACATTTTCAGGCTAAAATTTCGCGGAGCGAAATTTTAGCCTGAAAACCCCTTTGGGGTTGCCACCCTTTGAATCTTCGAAATATGAATTATTTGACAAACACAAAACGAGTCTGAAAAATACAGAACAAAAAAAGCTCTCAGTCAACACCCTAGTGCAGGAGAGCGAAAATCCTAAGACCACCTAAAAAGGGGCAACCACAAGGGTTGCCCCTACGAACGGTTTGTAGGGGCAATCCCTTGTGGTTGCCCCCCTTGTGGTTGCCCCGGTTTT
>QNEL01000202.1 GCA_003645185.1 Candidatus Parabeggiatoa sp. nov. 3 | reverse complement strand
GCAAGATATTACGGTTCAGTATTAAAATGTCATACTGGTAAAATCTTAGACTTATAATAAAACATAAGATTAGCTTCAAAATCTATAGTGTATTATACTAAAAGTCACAAGTCGTTTTTGTGATCTAGGGAGCTTACTCCTTAAACATAACTAATTCTACTCGTTATTTGGTGGTTTTGGCGTTTTAAAGTAAGAGTAGGTAGTCAAGTGGTCTAAGACACCATAAATTTCCGTTGCTGATAACTTGCCTAGTCATGGGCTGATAGTAATGGTTATCGCCTTAAAAGCCGGTATACGTGGGTTCGAATCCCACCCTACTGCGTTTTTTTTTTAACTTGTCTAAATGCTCCCTCCCCACTTTATAGTTAGCATCGTCATAAGTTGCGCTTATTTGATAGCCAATAGCCTACAGCCTACAGCCTACAGCCTACCCAACAGCCAACAGCTTTTCACGCCAAAGATTTTGCGCGCAAAATCTTTGGCGTGAACCGGAGGTCAGCGAAGCTAAAGCAGTTGTCTAAAAGCTTAAGTCACCTAAAGGTGACTAACCCAACAAGACAACCAACTGCCTTTTGTAAAAATCCCCGTTTAGGAAGAGATCAACGGAGGTAGCTGAGCTTGTGGGCGCATTCACAAAAAAAGGGTCATTATCAATCTCAATCACACCTTCGCGAAAATAAATTTTTCACTCCAAGCGATAGCAAAATAAATTTTGCACTCCAATCAATCGCAGCGAAGCAAAATAAATTTTGCACTCCAAGCGAAAGCAAAATAAATTTTGCACTCCAATCAATCGCAGCGAAGCAAAATAAATTTTGCACTCCAAGCGAAAGCAAAATAAATTTTGCACTACAAGCGAAAGCAAAATAAATTTTGTACTCCAAGCTTCATTCCTAATCCCCATTCATTCCCTTTTCCCCAAATCGTTATGAGCAAAAAATACAGCCAATATTTTAACACCAGACAAATCCCACAAAATCAACCCATTCCCGGCCGTGACATGGTACCCAATAGTGCTGGCGGTTATACTTTTGCCGTCGATGATTGGATACGGCTGGATAGATTCTTGATTTTAGGCAGTGAAGCTTCCTCTTATTATGCCAGCGCACAAAAACTCACGATCCAAAATGCGGAAGCTGTGGTGCGTTGCATTGAAGAAAACGGTGTGCGTGTTGTTAAACGCATCACCGAAATCTCACAAGCTGGACGTGCCCCTAAAAATGATCCCGCTTTATTTGTACTGGCATTGTGTTCCAAGTTTGGTGATTTAGCAACCAAACACGCCGCTTTTGACGCTTTTGGTCAAATCGTTCGCATTGGTACCCATTTATTCAAGTTCAATGAAGAAGTCAAAGCTTTTCGAGGCAGAGGCCGTTGGTTAAGACGAGTTAATACGGCCTGGTATAACACCATGCCTCCCGATAAATTGGCCTATCAAGCCATTAAATATCAACAACGCGAAGGTTGGTCGCATCGCGATGTCTTGCGTTTAACCAAGCCCGTGCCACCTGATACAAAACATCAGGCCATTTACCGTTGGATAACCAAAGGCGAATTGATTGATAATGCCCCGAAGATTCTGGAAGGTACGGATAAAATCCGTCATCTGACAACTGAAAAGCGGGAAGCAGCCCAGCTTATCCAAGAATACAAGCTACCGCGTGAAGTTGTACCCACCGAATTGCTCAATTATCCTGAAGTGTGGGAAGCTTTGCTTGTCGATATGCCCATGACAGCGATGATACGCAATTTGGCCACCATGACGCGAGTCGGTTTGATTAAACCCCTGTCTGATGCTGCCCGATTGATTCAAGATCGAATCACCAATCAGAAAGCATTAACGCGAGCGCGTATTCATCCCATCGCCGTCTTGTCAGCCTTAAAGACTTATGCACAAGGGCGAGGAGAGCGTGGCAAACACCAATGGCAGCCGGTGCAAAGCATTGTTGAAGCATTAGATGACGCCTTTTATCTCGCCTTTAAAAATGTTGAACCAACAAATAAACGCTGGATATTAGCGGTTGATGTATCCGGTTCTATGGATTGGGCCATGATTTCAAGCGTTCCCGGTTTAACGCCAAGAGTAGCCGCAGGGGCTATGGCGATGATTACCGCGAAAACCGAACAGCAACATGTCATCACCGCCTTTTCGGGTCAGATGCGCCAAGTCAACCTGTCAGCTAAAAAACGGCTTGATGATGTTCTAAAAACGTTCGAGCAAATACCGATGGGCCGTACAGACTGCGCCTTGCCTATGATATGGGCATTAAAAGAGAGGAGCAAAGCCGATGTGTTTGTGATCTACACTGACAACGAAACGTGGTGTGGCAACATTCATCCCATACAAGCTTTAGAAAACTATCGTCGCGAAATGGGCATCAATGCGAAGCTGATTGTTGTCGGTATGATCAGCAATCAATTCACAATTGCAGATCCTAATGACGCAGGTACACTCGATGTCGTTGGCTTTGACACCGCAACCCCCGCCTTGATGGCTGATTTTGTGTCTCAATGATCACTGTTCACATCTTTGGCACTGTGTCGCTTTTTTCAAAATCAGGAAAGGTTAGATAAAATTGCAGGAAATTTTTGAAATTGGCAACCGAAAAATCCTTGCCAAACATAAACGCCTTCTCGTTTTAAAAGTTTTGCAAGAGGCTTTAATGTTGAAATGATTTCAAGTCAAAATTCAATCAGCGTTTCACATTTAGCGTAGCCTCTCTTCGGTTCACGCAAAAATTTTAGCGTGCAAAAACGATTGCGTGGCATCATAATAATCGTCTATCACGTTTGAAATCTTAGCTTTATCTAATTTGGGCTGACACACTTGATATCATGATTTGATATCCCAATCAAATAATTTTATTAGCACTCTTACCTAAAGAGTGCTAATATTAGAATTATATTATATACTATAAGAAAGTTTGTGACTTTAAAGACTCGCGATTTGAGTTGACGAACTGATTTCTTTGCCCCAGTTTTTGCGCGCCAAAGGCAAAGAACTGATAATTGATAATTGATTTCCACGCTCAAGTTTTTGCGCGCAAAAACTTGAGCGTGGAATTGATAATTGACTAATTTGATATGGGGGAATAAAAACAAATGTCAAACGCATTAGCCTCAACCTTCAATACGCAACTTGCCGTCTCTGAACAAAGTATTGATACTTACATACAAGCCGTCAAAGCGATTCCGGTACTCAGCGTTGAAGAGGAACAAAAACTGGCCCGCCGTCTTTTTGAAGAGGATGATCTCCAAGCCGCTCGACAACTGGTGATCTCACACTTGCGGTTTGTTCTATATATTGCTCACAGTTATCGGGGTTATGGTTTACCATTAGCCGATTTAATTCAAGAAGGCAATATCGGTTTAATGAAGGCCGTTAAACGGTTTGACCCTAACGTCGGTGTGCGTTTAGTGTCATTCGCTGTGCATTGGATACGCGCTGAAATTCACGAGTTTATTTTACGCAATTGGCGCATCGTCAAAGTCGTGACAACCAAAGCGCAACGCAAATTGTTTTTCAACTTACGCAGTATGAAAAAACGCTTAGGTTGGTTATCGCTAGCGGAAGTTGAAAATGTGGCCAAAGATTTAGGGGTCAGTAGCAAAGACGTTTTGGAAATGGAAAAACGGATGTCGATGCAAGATGTCCCTTTTGATGGCCCAGTTGATAGTGATGATGAGGATGACGTGTTTGCACCTGCGGCGTATTTGGAAGATAGCCGTTATGATCCTGCGTTACTGGTGGAACAGAATGACTGGGAAGAGCATGGCCACCAACAGTTGCAACAGGCCTTTGAGAAATTGGATGCACGTAGTCAAGACATTTTGCAAAAACGGTGGTTGAGTGAAGAAAAATCCACATTACAAGAATTGGCCAATCACTACAAAGTGTCAGCTGAGCGGATACGTCAAATCGAAAATAATGCGATCAAAAAGCTTCGTAAAAACATGGTATTAACCGCGTAATTGTTCGTTTGATTCTAATTAAAATGTAGGGTGGGTAGAGCTTCGCGAGCCGAAGGCCAGCGAAGCGTTGGCCCACCCTACAAATCAAAAACGCTGGGGGCAGAAAATGGGCGCATTCCCAAAAAAAGGGGCATCGCAAAATATAATTACGGCAAAATAAATTTTGCACGAAAAAAGCACTGCAAAATAAAGTTATTTTATTTTGCGATGAGCAAAATTGATAATGACCCTTTTTTTGGGAATGCGCCCCAGAAAATGGTGGGCCAACGCTTCGCTGGCCTTCGGCTCGCGAAGCTCTACCCACCCTACAGACAATTTAATTTAGTTTTTTTATATGCATAAATCGCTTACTGATTCTGCAACTGAACAAACGAACATTAGGACAAATTTGTTGTTGTTCAAAACACATCTTCCCTCCCTTCCGCCTACCTACTGGTTTTTCCAAAGCTTGACTGAACCGCAATTTGATAAGCTCCTCAAAGACTTAGAACAAGAGCAGCACAAAGACGAGAAACAAAAAATCCGTTGTAAAGTTTGTGGACATCCAATCACGTCAACCCAGTACAAGATTGAAGTCAATGAGCAACACCACCATTTCTTTAGCAATCCAATTGGTATGCTTTATGAAATGGGTTGTTTTTCGGCTGCCAATGGCTGTATTAATAAAGGCACCCCAACCTTAGAACATACTTGGTTTACAGCATATGCTTGGCGTTTTGCATTTTGCTCAAATTGTTTTATGCATTTAGGTTGGTTTTATCAATCAGAGCATAACCATTTTTACGGCTTAATTCTGGAAAATTTGGATGAAGTGGTTTAATTCAGGTGGGCAACAGCCCACCCGACGGGCATGAATGTGGGAACGTGATATAAAATCGACTCCCTTTTCCTAGCTCACTGTCAACCCATATCTTGCCCCCATGTTTTTCGACAAATTCTTGGCATAAAATTAAACCTAAGCCTGTGCCTTTTTCTTGGCCAGTGCCTTGTGTGCTATAACTGATATCCATTCTAAACAGCTTTTTGATATCTTGTGAGTTGATGCCAACCCCAGTGTCTTTAATGGCTATTTCAACATGCGCCTCTTTTTCACAACACCCAATCTCTATCGAGCCCTTTTCAGGCGTAAATTTGATCGCGTTTGAGAGTAAGTTTCTGATGATAGTATTAAGCATATTTTCATCAGCAAAAACGCCAGTTGTCTCCAAAATATCAGAAAAAATCTGGATATCTTTTGCTACTGCATTACTGTTTAATAAGGCAATATTGGCATCCACAAGCTCTTTCAAATTGATTTCTTCTGGATGAAAAACCATACGCCCAGTTTGGAATCTTGACCATTCTAATAGATTTTTTAACAAGTTATACCCTGTTTTTGAAGTTTGTAGAATGATTTTAAGCAGTTTTTCTCTTTTAGCAGCCTCAATATCTTTCTCTATCAACAACAGTTCTGATAAACCCAATAAGGCATTGAATGGCGACATTAAATCATGCGCGATGATGGAAAAAATTTGTCTTTTGTGGCATTGGCTTGTTTGAGTTCTTCAACTTTTTCGATCAGGGCTTCTTTTGCCGCTTTCAGTTCAAGATGCGTATTCACTCGCGTGATTAATTCTTGGTTGTTAAAAGGTTTCGTGACGTAATCAACCGCGCCTTGTTCCAAACCTTTGATAACCTCTTTTTTTTCCGTTTTAGCCGTCAAAAAAATAACCGGAATCTCTGACAATTCTGCATCTTGCTTTAATTTTCGACACACTTCAAAACCGTTCATATCAGGCATCATAATATCTAACAAAATGAGATCGGGGCGTTTCTTTTTAACAAAATCTAAGGCTTCTGCACCATTTTGGGCCAGTGCTTGTCTATAAGGCTTTTCCTTCAGTATATTGCCCAACATTTTCAGGTTTTGCGGATTGTCATCCACGATCAAAACCAGCGGTTTTGTTTGATTATTCATTGAGCGTCCCTTTTCTGATTTTTTCTAGTAAAGAAGGCAATTCGTTTAAGGCATTTTTAATGTGATGAATATCAAAATTTTGGGTATATTCATACAAATTTTCAGCGTAATGGATTAAGATTGAAATATCATACGCTTTTCCCAATTTTACTAACCTTTCTGCAAAATTTTCTAGCGCATCCATTTCCAAGGCACCGTTTATTTCTTGCCATTCTGACATGATCTCATTTTCAAATGTGTTAATCAAGTCTGGCAGTCGGCTTAGATTTTCAGGATAGGGCTTTTTTAAGGTTTCAACTGCCGTTGTTGTGATAGATTTGGCCTGATATTTTAAATAGGGATACAATTCATCAAAAAGATCACGCATAGTCACCGGTTTGAACAAATACCCATTAAAACCGGATGCCTTTATTTTTGAAAGATCACCCCCTTTTATAGAAGCTGTTAAAGCAATCACTGGGATATCCAAAGTCTTTGGATTATTTTTCAATCGTGTTGTTGCTTCATAGCCATCCATCACAGGCATTCTGATATCCATAAAAATAACACTAGGCTGATATTCTACTGCAAAAAATAGGGCTTTTTGCCCATTTTCGGCTTCTAGAACCTCCAAATTCACTTGAGATAACCATTCTTTGATGAGATCGCGATTGGATTTGATATCATCAACAACCAGTATCTTAGCCTTTTCAAAAGCAATCTCATTCAGATTAAAGACTTCAGTCTGTATCACAGCAGGCACGCTGGAAGAAATGTCTACATCCTGTAAAATGATTTCAAAAACACTACCTTGACCCACTTTGCTCTTAACGGAAATATGACCCTTCATCATTTCGACTAATCGTTTGCTAATAGCGAGTCCCAATCCCGTGCCACCATATTGTCGAGTACTTTGGCCATTTTGTTGCTGAAAAGATTTAAAAATAATATCCAGTTGGTTTTCCGGTATGCCTATACCGCTATCTTCTACCGAGATGATTAAATCAATTTTATCATCATTATGAACGTGATCGCCTTTTTTGGCGATCAGTTTGATATAACCCTTTTCCGTAAACTTGAAAGCATTACCAATCATATTCAGCAACACTTGCCGCAACCGTACTTCATCAATGAGCAATGCTGGTGGCAAATGGTTATCAATATCAACAATCAAGTTCAATTTTTTCTCGGCGATATTCATTGCAAATATCTGTTTTAATTCATTGAAAAAACAATCCGTATTCATTGTTTCATACCGAATATCTAACTTTCCTGCTTCAATTTTGGACAAATCAAGAATATCATCAATCAAAGTCAGCAAATTTTTACCGGCTGTTTTGATAGCCTCCAGATAGCTTTTTTGTTTTTGAACCGTGATTTGTGTTGATAACAATTCACTGAAACCCATGATAGCATTCATGGGAGTGCGTATCTCATGACTCATATTCGCCAGAAATTCACTTTTTGCGCGATTAGCCGATTCGGCTTGTTCTTTTGCTTTGATAAGCGCGTCTTGCATTTGCTTGCGTTCTTCCAACAGCTTCACCCTTTGAAATGTGCGTGCATTATAAATGGCTAAACCACAAACGCTAACAATCGTCAAAGCAAGATTTAAGTAACGTTCCTTATATTCAGGAAAAGCGATCTGTTCCACCTCCAAAATACCCAGCGTTTTATTTCTGTGCCTAATTTGCAAACGAAAACCGTTACCCGATTCTGTCCAATCATGCACTTTATCGAAACGGGCGAAACGATTTAGGATAGCTAGACTATCAATAGCATCAGATGATAACACTTGTTGATGAAGTTGCCCCGCTTTCTCATCCTTTAAAGGTAAATAAAATAAGGCCTGAGGCGCAAAAAGCATACTGAAGATATCAATAATATTTTGAATGACTTCTGATTCAGTCATCGTGCGTGCCAGATTGTTCAGCAAATCTATTGCCATCGCATATTCTGACACCTGCTGTTGGGCATGATTTAAGGCAATCGTTGACTCCTTTTTTTGCTGTTCCAACCGCCATGCCATCACTATTTTGGTCAACAAGAGTCGAAAATACCCTAAACCAACCGGCACAATTTGAGAGGGCATTTTGACAAATTCCGCAAAATCACGCAAGTGATCAGCACTATTAGCGTCAATGCCCGTATCTAGCAACAACAAGCGACTGGCTGATTCTCTGAAAAAAGCTTGCGCCAATTCCTGTTTAAAACCCCAATTTTTTAAATGCTGCTGCCACTTCACCAGCCAACCTGGCGTTATCAGGTAAGCCCCCTCTTTAAGATAGCTATCAATCACGTTTTGGTCAGCAAACAAGTGGAAGCATTGTTCTAGTTTATGAAGATGACAATAGGCCAGTTCTTTAGGCTGTGTTGTCAGTTTCGCAATGCAAGAACGACCTAAAACATCACACCGGCTACAATCGTCATTACTGTGGATAGCCCTTTCTAAATGATGCCATTCTATCGGTGGGCGACCACAGGTAGCCGGAAAAATCGCACTCTCAACATCAGCAAATTCTTCTTCTGCAATGACGGCCGCCAACTCTTTTTTAAAATTGCCACAAACAGAAATAATCAATTTATCTGCCATATTCTTCCAACCCATTTAAGGGATACTGTTTTCATTTGCGAACTGCTTCTGATATTGCCATTAACACGTTGTAAGGATATCATGTTTGACTCTCCATAAAGTGAGTGATGATATTGATAGCTTCAGAAGCATTTTTACCCATCGCATCAGCGCCAACCTCTTTCCAAAGATTGGCATCAAAACGAAAAGGGGCACCACCAACGATGAGTTTGACTGCTATACCCTGCTGATTTAACTTGGCTTTTAAATCCTTGATCCTCAGTGCTGATGGCAACATCAGTACAGAAATCAAGAGAATGTCAATCTGATCCGCCTTCACACGACTGACCACTTCATCTACAGTCACTCTACCGTAATCTAATAGCTCAAATCCGCTGGCCCTCAGCACAGAATAAACAACTCGTTTCCCAAGTAGATGATAGTCTTCAAGTACAGCAATAGCCATGTTGGGCTGATCTTTTCGCTTAAAATCTGCATGCGGCAAAATAGTCTTGACAAATTCTTCACATAATCGCCCACTCATGTAAACTTGAGATAAGGCGACTCTGCCCGCTTCCCATTCAAAACCGATATGATTGAGTGCTGGCACAACGAGTTTTTCAATTAATTCAATTGGCGATTCAGAACTGCTGAATTTCGTTAATAAATTCTTAACCGCTAATCGATCAAGAGATAACAGGGCTTGTTCAAATTCTTCTAATAAAGTTTCATCTACCATTTTTTCTGCTTCAAGCAAAGCAATAACGCCCATCCGATAAATAAAATATCGCCACAATTTCCAAAGAACCTACCGGAGGGGCGCATTTCTAATTTATTTTGCCTCTTTGCTCTTTTCGTTCCAAATTTTTTTTGCACTCCAATAGACGCAAAATAAATTTTGCACTCCAATAACCGCAAAATAAATTTTGCACTCCAATAGACGCAAAATAAATTTTGCACTCCAATAACCGCAAAATAAATTTTGCACTCCAATAGACGTAAATTTTGCTTCGGCCTGAGATTTTTGAATATTGTTCGGAAATGTTATTCACGAAAATTCGATTATGCTGACATCATCTATAGAATAGAAATTGAGGCTGTTTTTTTTAATCAGTCTTAATCAAGCCATCATCAGTTTAATCCTAGGGTGGTAACGAAGAGCTTTTTTTTACCGTCTATTTCATGCTAGTTTTAGGTTTCACGCAAAAACTTTTGCGTGAAACAGAATGCAACTGGTTTCGCTTTCGCGATTGAAATCGTTCTAAACGCTAAAGACGCTAAAGACGCTATCTCTCAATAGAAATTTTTAACCCCTTTAAACCTCATAAGTGCTAGACGACACTTTCCCACCATGCCCTGTCCAATCGGTATGGAAAAACGCCCCTTTTGGTTGATCGACTCGTTCATAAGTATGTGCCCCAAAATAGTCTCGTTGCGCCTGTAACAAGTTCGCAGGGAGACGTGTACTTCGATAACCATCATAGAAGGCTAAGGCTGAAGAAAACGCAGGGGTAGGTATGCCTAATTCAATACCCAAAATCACCGCTTTACGCCAACCCGCTTCGGCCCGTTTAATTTCGCGGGCAAAAAAGTCATCTAACAACACGTTTTCAAGATCAGGGTTTTTATCAAAAGCTTGTTTGATATTACCCAAAAATTGACTGCGAATAATACAGCCGCCTCGCCACATCAAAGCAATGTCGCCATAACTCAATTGCCAACCGTATTCCTGAGCCGCTTCACGCATTAACATATAACCTTGTGCGTAAGAAATGATCTTGGAAGCGTAAAGGGCATCGTGAATTGCCGCTATCGCGGCTTCTGCGTCACCGGCAAAAGCCGCTTGATCACGGGTTAAAATCTGCGCCGCTTTCAAGCGTTCTGTTTTACGAGCCGATAAACAACGGGCAAAAACAGCTTCGCTAATCAATGTCAACGGCACCCCTAAATCAAGGGCATCAATACCCGTCCATTTACCCGTCCCTTTTTGCCCAGCGGTATCTAGGATTTTATCCAGCAAGGGGCTGCCATCCGCATCGGAGACTTTTAAAATATGGCCAGTGATTTCAATCAGATAAGAATCCAATACGCCTTGATTCCACTGTTCAAAAACAGACTGCAGTTTATCAACTGGTAATCCCAAACCGGCACGCATCAGGTGATAAGCTTCCGAGATTAATTGCATATCCCCATATTCAATCCCGTTATGCACCATTTTCACATAGTGCCCTGCCCCCTTTTCCCCCACCCATTGACAACACGTTTCTCCCTCTACTTTAGCCGCGATAGCTTGCAAAATCGGTTTAACCACCGGCCAAGCTTCAGGATTACCGCCAGGCATTACCGAAGGCCCGTGACGCGCCCCTTCTTCACCACCAGAAATGCCCGTACCTAAAAAGCGAAGGCCTTGTTTAGCCAGTGCTTCAGTGCGGCGATTCGTATCAGTATAATTAGAATTACCGCCGTCGATGATGATATCGCCCGATTCCAAATGGGGAAGGAGTTGTTCAATAAACTGGTCAACCACCAGCCCTGCTTTCACCATCAACATCACCGCCCGCGGTGTTTTAAGTTGACTGACTAATTCCTCAATAGAATAAGCACCCATAATGGCCGTATTCTGAGCAGGGCCGCTTAAAAAATCATCGGTTTTAGAAGCAGTGCGATTATAAACCGCGACTTTAAAACCGTGATCATTCATATTGAGAACTAAATTTTGACCCATAACGGCTAAACCAATGAGCCCTATGTCTGCTTGTGCCATAATTAATTTAATGTTTCATGGTTAATGGTTATCATGAAAGAGGAGGGCGAACACGTAGGTTCGCCCCTACAGAGGCAATGTAGGGGCGAACCTTTGTTATCGCCCTTTTCAAATTGTCTGAAAAAGGTATAAATAAAAAAACCAATCATTGTTGAAAACGTCTAATATAAAACTTCTGGCCCTCATATTCTGTTTCCGTAATTTTACCCTCATTAACCAGATTTTCAACAATATGCCAATCGGCCTGATTTTTGGCGAATAATTCGCGCACGGCCTCAAAACGCATCGGATGTACGGCAGTGATACTCAATAAATCTTCAGCAGCATTGCCGCTAGAAGCAAAGGCATTGCCTTCATAACCGGTTAGATATTCAATGTGAGCCACTTTACGACTAACAATTTGATAAAAACGATTGAGTTCAGCTTCACTCGGTGGGCGAATAGAAGAAATAGCGGGTGGACGAGTCGGAATCAAAAAATAAGCCTTTTTAGGGTTAAGCCGCTGGAGAAAATCAGCAATGCCTTCTGCGGATGCCTCACTCACATTACGATCTTTTACCAGCATGGTTTCTGTCACGAGCGTACCCGTATAGGCCGCTGCAAACGTCATCATACCTTCCAAAATAGTCTCTAGTTTCAAAGCTTTATCAGGTATATTAAGACGTTGCCAACTTTTTTCATCAACACTGTCTACCTTAAGAGACACCCAATCCGCTTTATTAAGCGTTTCACGCACCGCTTCATCCCAAATCAGTGAACCATTCGTAATAATCGCAATCTTAATGCCCAAAGGGCGCAATTTATCAATCGTTTCACCCAAATCCAGATCAAGTGTCGGTTCACCATCGGGTACAAAAGAAAGATGATCAATAGTTTCGCCGCCTTCTCGAAGCTGCGCGACACGCGCATTCACCTGTTCAACGAGATAATCTGCACCATAAAAATGGCGACGTACCATTTCAGTTTTTTCAGTTGGGCCGACTTGACAATAAGTACAATAATAAGAACACGATTTTGGCGGAATATTATTAATACCCAAACTGCGTCCAAGTCGTCTTGAAGGAATAGGACCGAAAATTTCCATAAACTTTTCAGTTATCAGTTATCAGTTCCACGCAAAAGTTTTGCGCGCAAAACTGTATTTCACGCAAAAGTACAGCGAAGCGAAACTTTTGCGTGAAATGTGAAAATCAGTTATCAACGCCTTGATATCCCCTATTGGAAAGGCCAAAATATTCATATGACAAACTATACAAGGATTGTTTATAAAAAAGGATTAAACATTGAGATAGAATAAAATATGAGACTTTCAATGTTCAAGTTTTTGCAGACAATAATTTGAATCTTGGAAACCTTATCTTACTACCACGATATACAATTCTTATGGATGGATTTTACAATGTCGGCAAGCATCTCAGCTTCACATAGTCCAACAAGTGATCTAAATCGGCGTGGGTTGACCAAAAAATGCCCTGTTCCTCCATAAACTCTTCGGCTTCATTTGTAAAACCATCATAGCTGAAAAACCAGACACGCACAAAATCCGTTTCGCGATTTCTGATCACCATTGAAGCTTTGTCAAGCAATTTTTGGATTTCAGACAGGCCCGCTTTACTGCCCTGCTGCCATTTACTTTCAGCTACCCATTGTTCAATCCCAGCAGCTGCATGAACATCAATTTCAGCGCCCTTGCCAGGGCCTAAGCGTTCTCTCAATCTGACATAATTAAAATCCGGAATAAAAACATCATTGTCGGTATGCAAATATTGACCCGGCAAGTTTTGCCGT
>QNEL01000201.1 GCA_003645185.1 Candidatus Parabeggiatoa sp. nov. 3 | reverse complement strand
GTAGTTATAGACTTATCCGCATCGAATAAACAATCCTTGTAGTTATAGACTTATCCGCATCGAATAAACAATCCTTGTAGTTATAGACTTATCCGCATCGAATAAACAATCCTTGTAGTTATATAACAGAATCGAAAAACGTGATCATCAAGGCTCATTAATCAAAACGTATAATTTCATTATTTTCTCCATACGGTATACGCCGTTTGCGGAGATTTAAAAAATCAATTTCGCCGGGCATGAAATCCCGATAAGCTCGCCCTTCGCCACCATGCCAGGAGATGTACAGCATTCCCAATAATTCGTCATTGTCTAAATCTTGTTGGAGTTTGGCCCCTAATTCCCAGCGGGTTTGATTTTGCTGCCACATATTCCAATTTAAATCCAATAACAAAAAATGACGGTTCACACTTTTGCGCCGATCATCATCTGCCCAGTAATGCGTGAAACGATAACCCAGATTAAGTTGTCCGTCTCCAAGCATTTGTTTCCATTGGGCTTTTAGACTCAGGTAGTCTGGATCAAGCAAGTTTTCGTTACTCGTGATGCCCGCTCGCCCTATCCATAAGGTATCTAACCAAGGGCGATGTCTGATTTGATCGGCGAGTGTGAGCCCATAACGATGTTCGGCTTTATAATCACTGTAAACATCGTTGTCTACTCGTGCGGCATATTCATCGGGGGAGTCGTCGCGACTCAGTAGTCGTCCAAATAGGCTTACACTGGGTATAGTCACGGTTTTGTCTCCCAGTGGCCAACGTTGAGAGAGTGTGGGTTTCAGAAAGCCATGCCATTCTATATCCTGATTTTGCACTTGCTGCATGTAGGCTAAACCGGCTAGTTGGAAGCTTAAATTATGTGCTTCTGAGCGATAGCGGAGAAATTTTTTCGCGCCTAAGGTGATATCGAAATGATCATTAAAACGAATCAGGCCTTCTGTTTTATGATGGCGGCGGTTGATGTGATCAAAATAACGATGGGTGGCGCGTAATTCTAGGAAATCTTGAAAACCACTTTCATCTTCTTCGACATTTCGTCGTCTTTGCGCTAATCCAGTAAAACTCCAAGTGCCCTCTTCTTGCTCACCGAGTGGATACGCATCTTTGACATCAAGACGTGAAATCGGGGGCAGTTTATGAATCTGTACGATAGGATCAGGCATGATTTCCGGTTCGGTGCTGAAATAACGCAGTTGTACTTCTGGTGTTTGCTCTGTCACGGCTGTCATTTGGTGTAAACGCAGCAATGCAGAAGTTTGTTCTTTTCGAGGCCCTAAAGTGAGTGTGTGCCACCCGGCTTCAAGGGCTTGATAACGTGATTCAATGAGACTGGAATCGGGCAACCATTCATCAATGCGTAACCAAGTGGGCCCTAATACATTGGCTACAACGGGTTCTTCTGGTGTGGCGATATGATAGGCGCGTTCATATTCCAGAATCAAGGGGATGTTGTCACCTTGATAGCTTGTGTTCCTACTGTCGTTAAGGGATGTTGAAGGTGATTTGATTTCCTTCACTTGTAGGCGCAAAAATTGGTTTGCCAGCGGTTTGTCAATGGCGACATACAAAATATGTTCACCTTCTGGTACGGCTAAATCGACGGTTTGATTGGGTTGTTGTGGTGTCAGTCGTAGACGTTGGTGTGGTTGCTCATCTAACCAATAAACGACGTTCATGGGCGCGGGGCGAAAATAGGTGACATCATCCATACGCAATCGCAATTCAAGACGGGTTGTTGCTAGATTGAATACAGATAAACCCATTTGGCGATGCCCTGTGATCACTTGTTCTGCCTCACTAACGGGTTTTAACAAGGTTTTACGGATGCGTTGACTGGGGCTTTCAGGTTGCCAACCTTTGATTTTAATCAAATGCAAGCCGGCACTTGTTTCTATTGATTGTACGTTTTTCCAATGGTGGTTTGTGCGTAAAGCGGCCCATAAGGAACGTAATTTAGGCACTTTAGGATGCTGTTTAAATAACGCAGCCCCAGCAACGACGATTTTGCCTACCAATGCGGGTGACTGTTCTGATATCCAAAGCAATAATCTCATTCTTTTAACAATATCGCTATCGCTTTCGTTTCCGGTAAGCGGTGGCAGGGCCTCTAAATCGCCTCTTGCTAGTGCCTTAGACAGTTGTTTTTGAGAAAAGGCTGGGGTATTCACGGGCAGTTCAAGTTGCCACTTCGCTTGCCAGCGATGTAGATGCTTTAGGATATCGACGGTTGATCGATTAACATATTGATTATACGAGGTAAATGTCACACAATAGGGCATTAGCAAGACGCAATCTAGGCATTGACAATCGGATACGGGCATGATTCGGCGACATTGTGATAGAGGCTCGGTATGCTCATAGGTTGATCTATCAGTCGAATGACTCTCTGTGGTGTCCAAAAAATTGGGTTCAACCGAGGGCCGGATTTGTTCACCACGTTCTGGATAAGCCGATGCGACAAATTGACAAGCTGAAGTCTCGCTTAACTGGGCATCTTGTAGCATCAATGCTACAGTCAAGGTGTCTTTATTTAAAGGCGGTAGCACGGCTAAGGGTAAACGCGGTTGTTCAATCTTGACTTTGACAGCAATCGGTTGATCATCAGCCCAAATGTCGATCTCATGTAAACCTGGCCCAAAGGCGTATGTTTCAAGGGTTTGATGGCCTAATCGTTTATCAGGTTGGCCTACAATATGGAGGCCTCGACTGGGCAAAATATGACTGAGTTGTAAAACATGACGTTGGTTTTGCGTTTTGATTTTCACCCAAGTATTGATCGGTTCAATATTATCTTTTGGATGCAGTGTGCGTACCGAGAATTGTACTTGCAGGGGGCCTGGCAGCCGTAATTTGACAGGGCGTTGTGGGGTAGCGATGAAAGAGTAAAAATACAAATCTCTTTCAATACTATAGGTTAATTCAGCACTGGCATAATCATGAATGAGATGATCAGCCGTTTTCCATTGCCGCTTACCGGGATGTTCAGCTTGCCATTGCCCCCAGTCATCAATCGCTTGTTGTTCAAATTGTTGTTCAACGTTTTTCTTGAACGAGTGTTCTGAGGAAAGCTGTAATTGTTCTCGAATGTGTTGCCCTGTTTCCAAAGCGTTGGCTAAGCTTTGGCCGGCTATGCCGGCTTCTTCGCGCCAAAGGCGAATCGCTGTGGCATAATCTCCTTTATCTTGAGCGCGATAACCCAGCCATAACTTTTGCTCCTCTTCTGGTAAGTATTGCAACAGCCTGTCAAAGGTTTGCCACCAGCCTAAGCGATATACTTCTGCCATCAGCAAATTATTTGGACGCAGTGCCGGTGGTAGTGCCATACCAATCATCACTGCATATTCATCGTAGCCGTTTTCTATCAACACTTCAGTCAATTGCTTGAATAAAGCAGGTGTGGGATGCCGCAAAGCGGCCGTGACTAAAAGTGACACTTGTCCTGATTTATCATCCGATTGTTGGTAATCGCTTAATAATTTATCAAAAGCGTGTTGCGCTAAAACGGGATCGGCTGAATCGATAAACAAACCTTGTAATAAACGCTTGGCTAAAAACACTTCGCCAAGTTGTTCAAGGGCTTCTTCTCGTGCGAGTTGCGCTTCACGGTGAAGGCTACCTTGACTGCCGCGTACAATCTGAGTCCAGATTTCTAAAGCGTTTAACCATTGTTGATCCTTTTCTGCTTGATGTGCTTGGGCCGTTAAGCGATTTAAGGCGGTTTGATTCAAAAGAACCTGAGTTTGTTTTTCAGCTTCTGTACGATAAACCGTTGCCATAAAATGTTTGTTCTGTCCACGTAAAAAGCGGAGGAAAGGGAGCCAGTAGTTGTACAAATCCCGTTGAGTCTCATTTTGGGTAGGCGGTATGCTGTGATTACCCGTAAATGTTTTGAGCACGCTGACAAAGTATTCAAATAAGGCTTGCGGTGATTCAAACTGTGAAGCGGCTTCTAAATATTCCGTTTCACTAAGGCGGTAATGTCGTCTCGCGGCGCGATATTGTAAAGCAACCTGTAGCGGTTCTACCGCTGTTATCTCCATTGTGTTTGATGAGGGCGATGGGGATTGCCACACTTTGATTTGGCGCACATCGGGCGGTAAGGGCAAAACTAAAGTAGCGGCATCAATAAGAGGCCCTAATTGATATCGACTGGCAAACGGCCCCCCTAAAGTATCGGCATCCGTTCCGTGTGCCAGTGCCAGCATTTTTAAACCGGCTTCCCCTTGTGCATAACGATAATAATGAGAGGGCACTTCAAAGATATAGGGATCGACTTGCATTCGTATCGGTGCGTCATCGTCAAATTGCAAGAAAAACGTTTGTGTTTGGAGTTGGGTTTGTTGTTTGACTACAACCTGCAAAAAGCTGGGCACGGTACGCTTGGGTAATTTATAAATTTGTGCCGCTGTCTCATTGGCAGCTAGGGGGGCAAAATAAGCACCGGATATCCGTTTTAAATAGGCATCACGATGTTGTTCGGCCACGACAAGCGGTTGGTTTTCGGCGTTTGGATCACGTAGTTGATAAGTCATAAAGCGATGAAAGGTTTGCGATGCTTCATGTTGTTTACGCCAAGGCAGTAAATTGCGAGAAAAAGTATATCGGCCTAAAAGCTGTTTAGCGAGACGACGCATTTTGGCCTCATAAGGTTGTCGTCTCGCCGCTTCAAACATTGCCATCGCGCCTAACAAACCGCCTTCACGACGACTATTGTCTCTGACGAAACGAAAGGCAATATGCCGGATGGCTTCCAATGTATCAATATGCGTCAAGTAAAGTGTCCGCAGTTCATCTCGTTTCAATTGCCAAACCGATTGATTAAGCCATTCAGGTACTGGATTTTCTGTGATCGCGTTGATTTCCGGTTGAGGGCGATTCAAGTTTGAAAACAGATAGCCCGGATGCGAGACTTGCCTGGGTGTTCTTGACATCAGGCGCACATATAACGGTGCATTACCACTGAGTTGTAAATCATGTTCCCCTTGGGGTAAAGTGAAAGAAGTCACGTTCGGCCATTTTAAATTAAGCTGTTTGTCATTGATAAGCAGCGATTGTTGGTAATCTGAAGGCGTTTCAAGCTCCAACACTTCGCTTGACTCATCATTTAAGCGAATCGCGACGCGATAATCCAGTGGTTGCATGCCAACGGGTTGTGTTGCCAGATCAAATAAACGGCTTTCTAGGCGCAATTGTGCCGGCCCCTGGGCTTTGATATTGACAGGTGTTTCTGCATGAAGCAACCAAAAGGTGTCTTCAAACTGACTCAATCGCTGAGGCAAGGCGAATTCGGCATGTGTATTGGGTATCACTTGGAAGCCCTGAGTGGGTTCAGGAAACAAATACTGGGTGAGGGTTTCAGGTTCCTTTGAGATAAAGCGGATATATAAATTGGCATTGGTTTCGAGTTGTAATTCATGTTCCCCTTCAGGGATTTTCAGAACCGTTTTTTCCGCACGGCCTAATACGACAGGGTTGCCCTGCATAAAAATGGTTTGTAGGTTATCAACACTGGTTTCAAATTCCAAAAAGCGCATGATCTGATCATCTAAATAGATAGAAACGCGATACGCTTGTTGTAAAACCGATTCTTTGGGCGGATAGATATAACGACTTTCTAGGCTTAATTCAGTCGGCCCGTTGACTTTTAAAGTCGTGGGTATCTGTTTGTCAAGCCGCCAAAATGTCAATTCGCTGATCGGCACATCAGCACCTGGACTGATTGGCGTGCTAAAGTGCAAAGTCACCGCATCCGTATCAAGTGGGATGTCTTGATATTGCGGCGCGATTTCAGGCAGGGCTTGATGACGCGATGCAAACAAGGCCAGTGTCACGGCCTCCTCTTGTTGTGGTGAGCATCTAATGCGTACTAGCCGAGGTTTACTCAGATCGGGTGTCAGCAATAAAGAGTGGCCTTCTTTTGCCGGATAAGGGGAAACATCAGCATACAATCCCGTGCCATAAGATACAGCTATTTCTAGGGCATCAATTGGAAAGGGATCATCAGGATTATGGAGTCGCAACCAATGCCCTTCGGCTAACCAGACAGTGACAAAGTCATCAGGTTCATCGAATGTGACTTGATATAGGCCCCAATTTGAATTGAATTCTGGCGCGATGCCTTTCACCCAAAGGGGGGCTTCTTTGATATTATCCCAACGTAGAGGAACGGTATGAGGTTGTAATCCGATTTGGATATCTTCTAAGATGGCGTGGCTGGTTAGGGGAGCTAAATGTAGTGATAACAGAAATAAGCAAGAGTAATAGCAGTTGATAGGTTTCATTTTCTTGAATGGCCTTCTAAATAATGAATGAAGCAGGTGATCTGATAGAACGCTGATGACGCTGATTGTCATGATCTACGCTGATCTTTTGATTAATCAGTGTCAATCATGATCATCAGTTAAATCAGCGTTCTATCTTTTTCTAGGTTTCTGATAGAACACTGATGAGGCTGATTGTCATCATTTTAGTTGAAAAAATCCGTTTATTCCGCTAATCCGTTGTACTAATAGATTGCAAACACGTACTCAACTTCTGTCGCACGGCCTTATCGTTACGCAATTCTTCACGTAATGGTTTGCTCAATTCAATATGTCTAAACGAGTTAAAACCCCGTTCGCGCAAATCTTTAGCATTACTATTCGTTGTACCCCCTAACTCACTGATTTCATTAGGATAAATGCGTACAACAAAGCCCGTGATCTGAGACTTCAAACACTCACCGATATCTAAAACGCGCTGAGAAGGGCTTCTAGTTGTCGCACTGAGAATCATATCGGCGATTTTTCCCGTTGCCGTTTTACGTTTTCCTTGAGCAAAACCATGCAATTGGACAATTGTACCCGTTGAATACTGTTTAGCAAAGGCACGTCCAAAAGCTTGGAAGACGGTGTTTTCAAGATGTGCCATATCCGCCTGGCGACGAGAAACTGTATTCCAACCGGCTGCTTTATAATAACCGGTTTTCGGGTTTCGCGAAAATAAATCAAATTAGGCTGTATTGTGCGTCTGGTATTCACGAATTGTAGAATGACGGGACGATTTTGAGGCATTTCTTGATAAAATGCCCCTAATGCTTGATCACGTATCGGCAACTCACTGTCTCTGAGTGTTAATAAATAACGTGATCGATATTGGCCCTCTGGGCGATAATCTTCCCAAGTATAGCGGCCAGCCATAATCTCTATATCGGCCTCATCACGCGGTGGGCGGCGCTGAATCCTGATCAGTGGCGTACGATTTTGTTCAGATAATACCGTATAATTTGTAGGGCGTAATCGAAACCAGGCCGGTAAGCGTTCGCTTTTGTCAGGAGTATAATAATAATCTTCAGGAATGCGCGTTGTTCGCAACAGCCCACTGGGGCGATTATAAACCGCGACTAATGCCATACAGGGGCTAGTCAAACGCAGTGTCACCATGTTGGGCGGAATGAGAATGTAATAACTGTCAGCATCCGAAACTTCAAATTGTTCCCACCATTGTTTTCTGGTTCTATCATAAAAAGAGCGCGCTTGTGTTAAAGGCATTGTGCCCGTTTTTTGAGTGCCTCCTTTTGCATTTAATAAAGTATAAGTGACACGGCAAGGCGAAGCCGTGGGCGCATTTCTTTCTAACAACCGTCGCAGATTAATACGCACCGGTATGGATTGGCGATGAACATGATTGATTTTAAATTCGGCCGGCATGTCTTTTTGTATCAACGTGGTGCTTAAATGAACAGGCGGTGGCGTGATTTCTTGAACCTGTGTTTTTTTCAAAAACACGCGCATCATCACCGGTTGAGCGGCACTGATTTCTAATAATCCCCCAGCAAATTCAGACTCAAAACCGTTTTCGCTCCCATCCCAAACAAAGCTGTGGGTACGATGCTCTTTTGATTGGCGTCCGTACCATTTAATCGTGATTTTAACGGGCACTTGAGTGGCAGGTTGTCCGGGCAAGGGGATGGCCTCGCTAAAGTGTAAATGTATTCGTCCCCCTTCTTCCAATAGAGGCAAAGTTACCCAGTGCAACCCATTAACCAATATCCCATAACGCTCTACGGGTAAACGAACAATATCGCCTTCCATTTCTTTATGAATATAGATTTCTCTAGGAAAATACTCTCTACCCGCGACACCCAGCGGCCCTATTACGGCCCATCGTTCCCGCAATAAATTGCGTTTTTCTTGCCGAGTTAATAACTCATGTTCATAAAGACTACCGCGCGTCAAGTCTCTTTTTTCTCGATCACTGAGGCGCAACCAGAGATAATCAAGCTTAAATTCATCCCAGGTTTGTTGCCAATAAAGACGAATACCCACATCAATGATATCAGGCTCCGGCGATTGAAAGCGCAGTCGAACCAAAGTCGCGTTAGGCGTATCGCTCAAATTAATCAGCATATTCCGCCCATCAGTGGGTTGTTGATTGGGATCAATGTAAAATACGGCGCGTACCCGATTCTCAGCATGACGATCTTGATAAACAGTTACTCTAGTGCGATGATGATAACGATCTTCAGCCAATAACTGACCCGTTTTATCAAGTATTTGATAATGCAAGACATATTGCCATTCCAATTCACTATTAAGACTATGGGTATGGGGAATAGTGGCATTGCTCAATACCCTGAGCACATTTTGTTTAGGTAAAATGGGGAAGACTGTCCAGGCCTGACGATCTAATCTATAAACCGTGCGTTTTTGTGCCATTGCCATTTTTTCTTGGGAATGGATGGCTTTATTGCCTTGACTTATAAGCCAAGCATCAAGGTGGGGCCAACCTTGCCAAACGAAGAGAGATATTGAGATAATCAATAAGGTTTTCATAACGAGAAATTAGGACGGGTTGCTTTAATTAATCGTAGTTATAGCATTTTTAGTTCTCACGCTTCGCGCTAAGACGCGAAGCATAATGACTTGACACCTTTGCGCCTTTGCGTCTTTGCGTGAAATAAAAAAAAATTTAACGGATTTAATAGAATATTAATAAAAAAAACGCTTGATTAAAAAATCAGCGTTAATCATGATCATCAGCGTTATCAGCATTCTATCATTTCATCACTCATATTGCCCCACTAGCCTCAAACGCCAACAGGAATATTATTGATGTCTTTCGATATTTTTCCACTTCACATTTTTCCCCAAGGCAGTCTGTCAAGTTCCATTATCACGACAGTTTGGGTAGGTGTTTTTGTTATCGCTTATTTCAACCTACGCTTGGGTTGGGTACTTTCAGGTTTAGTGGTGCCTGGCTATGTTGTACCCTTATTAATTCTTAATCCTTGGTCAGCCGCCATCATTATTCTCGAATCCATAGTCACCTATTTTATCGTTTGGCTGTTCTCAGAATATCTATCACGCTGGGGCCCTTGGTGCAATTTTTTTGGGCGTGATCGTTTTCTCGCCATTGTGCTAACCAGTGTATTAGTACGTATTATTTTTGATGCTTGGCTATTGCCCCAGATCGGCGAATTTGTCGTCAATCGTTATCACTTCCAATTCGATTACAGAAATCAATTGCACAGTTTTGGCCTCATTATTATCGCCTTGATAGCGAATCAATTTTGGAAAACGGGCCTCGTGCGCGGTTTAATTCCGCTCTTCACCGCATTAGGGCTCACCTATGTCATTGTACGCTTTGGCTTAATGGAATTAACCAATTTTAGCATAAGCAATTTAGGTTATGTGTATGAAGATTTAGCCGTTTCCATTTTATCCGCGCCTAAAGCTTACATCATTGTGATCGTCACCGCCTTTGTCGCTTCACGAATGAATCTGCATTATAGCTGGGATTTCAACGGCATTCTCATTCCTGCCCTGTTAGCCTTGCAATGGTATCAACCCTATAAAATCCTCACTTCATTTCTAGAAGCGTTTATTATTCTCGTCATCGCGCACTTGGTTTTGGCAAGCCCCTTGTTTAAATCAGTGACGATGGAAGGCGCACGTAAATTATTGTTATTTTTCAATATTAGCTTTATTTACAAAATCGCCTTAAGTTATTTTTTACTGTGGTATATGCCCACCGTCAAAATCACAGATTACTACGCCTTTGGTTATCTGCTTTCCACCTTGATGGCGATAAAAATGTACGATAAACAAATTGCTATCAGAATGACGCGGATCATTTTGCAAATTTCCTTAACCGGTGTCGCATTAGCCAGTGTATTAGGCTTTGCGATGACACTGATACCCTCATTCTGGTATCCCACACTCTCTACCCAAAACCAAACGATTGCCCAAATCAAATCATTACCCCAAACTGAATTGTTCAAACTGATTCATCAAGATAGAATTTTCTTATATCAAGGGCGTATGCCCAATAGTTTTGTGGAACCCGTACCACAAGAGATTGAATCCTTTCAAAAAGGCTTGAAAACAGTATTGATGTATCGACAGACTCGTGAACAGGCTTTATTACAACAAGCAGCCAACCATTTTGCACAAGTCAATTATCAAACTCTATTGGTGCAACAACGCTATGTGTATTTGAGAGAAACGCCACCCAGACGCAATTGGGGGATTTATGTGTTGGATTTGGATACTGATAACACTTTATTAGTTGAAGTGCCAGCACCCTTAGATGAATGGGGAACGATGGAAGTCGGTGCTATCATGTTTACCCAAATGCCAGGGCACGCATTAGCCATCGCCGGTTCGGCGAGAGGGGCCAATCAGAATGCCCTATCGGATATGTTATTAAATTATCATAGTTTTTTTCAAACCTTTCATCAAATGTTGGCACAGCAAAACGCCGTACAAATCCGAGCTTATACATCAAAAAGCAGACGAGTTTTAAGTGAAACCCTTCAAAATCAAAGAGATAACGCATCGCCCTTATCCTTGGCCAGCAGTTTATGGGTCAAACGGGCCCTTTCGGCGGGACTGGATTTGTCGCTACTTAAACACTGGATGGGGCACTATGAGATCAAATGGACAAGCCCATCGCTTGCCAATGCCCAACGCACTGTCACTTATACCGGTTTTACCGAATTATTTTTGAATCAAGATAATCTGTTCAAAATATTATTTAGCCAAATCAATGACTCTGCTTTTTCAACTCAAATCTATGATCAACGTATAGATGGTTATTTGCAAGATTGGCTATTAGCGGGCAAAGGGCAAATTGCGCCCAAAGGCACGAATTTATATGTTCCCCCCAGTCGAGAAGAACTGTTGTTTTTTGATCAAGAACTCCTGACACCCTTATTAAAACTGATACGCACAGAGTATCAAAACGGGCAATGGAGCGAAGCCGGTTTAATTCAACTACGCATTTTAGCCAGTGAAGCCGCTAAACTCGGTTATGGTATGATGCGTTATCGGCAACGGGATACCGAGCATGATTATCTGATCTTACAAGAACAACGTGAGCCAAAACGCTATTGGGGGACTTATGTGTTTCGCTTAGAAGTGGGAACAAATTACATGGTTCAAGTACCACGCCCGCTTTATGAAATGAACAGTTTTGAATATGCCGTTGCCCTATTTGAACGTTTACAAGCAAAAGTGCTACTGATTGGCGGCACCCACCCCTTGACGAATGTCGATAGCAGTGCAGATTTACTCAAATACAGTAATCGGCACAATATTTTCAATTTAGTGAATCAAGTGATTTTGCGTGAACAGGGTAATGAACCCCTATTAGTGATTCATAGCCGGGCTTTTGGAAGCAGTGACGAAGGCTTAATGCCACCGGCCGATATCCTATTAGCTTTTGATAAAGGTATCGCCTCCCAACAAGGATTAACCCAATTGGGTAAAACGTTATATGATTCACTGCAAGCCGATGATTTAACTATCGAATTTGTGCATGGGCAAGCGAGTACCATAGGATATGAAGTCGGTAATTTACCACAAGCCTTATATCTATCAGCAACCCAAAATAAGGAATTTGTCTTATTATGGTTATCACCAACTATTCGCCAATATTATCGTCAACAAGCAGAATATAATTTGCAAGGCATCCAATTCAAAGCCCTGAATATTCCGACAGTCAGCGCAGCACTTTACCCGTATTTGATATCCCAAACGGCCGGGAAGACGACACAGCTTTCAAAAGCTTTCCGCGCCCGTGTGAAACAGTATATCCAAGAGCAAGACATGCTCATTTTACAAAGCTTATTAACACGCTGGCCTCAATATCGGCTAGAACGCTTTATTGATGTCAATTCTCGACAAGCCTTTTTACTGATTTATGACAAAAAGGGCAAACTCAGTTTAGTCGCCAACCTCTTTCCACGCGATATCGACAATCATTATCGCTTCTCCGCGAATACTGATGAAAATCGAACGATAGTGACACGGTTTATTGAAACGCGCATGGGTTGGTTAGAATTTTAAGATATCAATGATAGAACGCTGATGACGCTGATTTTCATGATTTTCGCTGATTTTAAATCAGCGTAAATCAGTTTAATCATGACAATCAGCGTTCTATCCAAAATAGGCATGAAAATAGCCAAGTAACTTATCCCATCGCCAATTTTTATTGACTTAAAAATGAACAAAGCCACAATTAGATTCTCTAGCAATATCCTGCGCCGATTAGGTGAAGAATTAAACCCCAGTCCAGAAAGAGGATTGATTGAGTTAATCAAAAACGCCTACGATGCCGATGCGCGACACTGTACCATTGAACTCACTAATATCACCGTAGCGGGTGGAATGATCAGCATTACTGATGATGGAAACGGTATGGATGCTGATGATATCACAGAACGGTGGTTGGTTTTAGGGCGCTCAAAAAAGGTACAAAATAAACCCACAAAACTAGGGAGAATCCCATCAGGCGACAAAGGATTAGGGCGGTTGGCCGCTTTACGAATGGGTTTGATTGTTACCTTAACAACCATTCCCGATAAAGCCCAGCAAAAAAAATATTCTCTTTATATAGACTGGGATCGTTATGAAACAGCAGAACTCGTTGAGGATATTGAGCTTAAAATAGTCGATAAAGAAAATAGTCAAAAACAAGCATCGGGTACTCAAATCGTAGTTGAAAATCTTCAAACCGCTATGACGCGCACGGATATCAAGCGATTAGCACGATCCATTTTGCTGTTAGC
>QNEL01000200.1 GCA_003645185.1 Candidatus Parabeggiatoa sp. nov. 3 | reverse complement strand
TTGTCTAAAAGCTCAAGTCACCTAAAGGTGACTAACATGCAGCCCGTTTTTGCTAAAACGGGCTTATGTAAATGGATTTTTACTTCCAAAAAAGCGCAAATTATAATTGTGAATAGTATTCACAATTTTGTTATAATAACGATGCTAATAAATACGATTGTGTGGTGGTGACTAACATGCAGCCCGTTTTTGCACGCAAAAACGGGCAGCTTTAAATGGATTTTAACTTCCAAAACAGCGCAAACTATATTGCAACAGTAACCAAACGCTTTATAGGCATAAATTTAATAGTATTCTTCTGTGTTAGTCACCTTTAGGTGACTTGAGCTTTTAGACAACTGCTTTAGCTGTTGGCTTTTGATGGCTTTTGTTGGCTGGTTTGCTGGTTGGCTGATGTGGTCTGAATATTTCCGCTTTCCTGCACTAGTCGTGCGTATTATTGTGCATTTCATCTGTGTAAAATGTTGTTAGAAGAATTGCCCAATTCACAAGCCAGTAGGATAGTTTCCCAAGTACAAAATATGTTATCTGAAGTTGATGATTATTTGCGATCCTTGAAGGATAAATCGTAGCGTTTCAGCTCATAATCAATACCGTGTTATAGATTTTATGAAATTATGAAATTGTTTTTTTTAGCTTATTGACATGAAAAATATATCTTCTTTCTTTAAAACCGATTTAGCCACAGCACATTCTGAGAATCAGAATCAAGATTGCGCCGAAGTGATTGAATATCCTCATGGTATTGTATTAATCATTGTTGATGGTGCTGGTGGAATGAGCGGTGGTAGAGAAGCTGCAGAATTTGTGATTCAGAGTATTAAAAATCAGTTGGTATCGAAAGAAGCCTTTTCTAATCCTTTGATTTGGTATAATATTCTCTGCCAAATTGATCATCAGTTATACGTTCATCCTCTCGCCGGTGAAACAACGGCCGTAGTTGTGGCAATCAATGAAGAATTTGTTTGTGGCGCAAGCGTTGGCGATTCATCTGCATTTTTACTGCAAGACAACAATGATATCGAACTCACAGCCCAACAGTGGCATAAACCCCTTCTCGGTTCAGGGATTGCTGTTCCGACTGCTTATGGGCCGAGCCCATTGAGTGGTATATTGCTCCTTGCCACCGATGGTTTAACAAAATACGCCCCTCCTGCAAGCATTCGTGAGATTGTTTTGAATAATGACGTTGAACAGGTAGCCAATCAACTCATTGAAAGTGTTCGTTACCCGTCTGGCAATTTACCTGATGATGTGACTGTTATTGTTTGTCAAAAAGTGTAGAGACGCATTGCATGCGTCTCATTGCATGCGTCTCATTGCATGCGTCTCTAATTATTGCAATGCGTTTATAAATCATTGAAATCAAATAGATATTGTGTAGAGACGCATTGCATGCGTCTCTAATTATTGCAATGCGTTTATAAATCATTGAAATCAAATAGATATTGTGTAGAGACGCATGAATTAGAGACGCATGCAATGCGTCTCTACGGAAAAAATGGAATAGAATCCAATGAAAAAACAACAATCAACGCCACAAAAACCCACGCGTGGCACTGATGAAATTTTTTTAAAATTAATGACGCTCAGCGGCAGCAGTATCTTGAAACTGCTCGGTGTTCCCCCAAAACAAGCGGATCAATACGAGTTTCGCGCTGTGACACTCAAGGAAAAAGAAATCCGGCCCGATGTGGAAGGTATTTCGATGTGGACTAACAAAGCTGGGCCGGTATTCCTAGAATTTCAAGGATACAGCGATCCGTTTATTCGCTATCGGTTAATGGCCTCTATTTTTTTGGGCTGTGCCCAAAAAAAATATGACTCAAGTGTCATAGCCGGTATTATCTACACTGATGCGAAATACAAAAAGGCGGCCTTATCACTTTCAACTGTCGCGAAGGCAGCAGATTGTGAAATAAACCATTGTTTTTTCAAGGAAATCGTATTGAGCGAATACACGGAACAAAAGTTGTTAAATGCGGATCCCAAATTGATTGTTTTGGCTCCGTTCACGCTCGACAGCAAAACGGGCAAGAAACAATTGGTTAATAAGGCGCAACAATGGAAAACAGAAGTCACGCAAAATTTCCCAATCAAGGAACAACAAGATGCGTTGGATATTTTGGGTTTATTCGTGTTGAATAGATTTCGTGACATCAAATATGAAGAGGTGATCGCTATGTTGAATTTTGATCTGATGGATACAGTGGCAGGGAAGCAGGTTTATGATATGGGGCTCCAGAAAGGAGTCATTAATGATGCTCAGGAAATGGTTATTGAAGTCTTAGACGCACGATTTGGAATGGTGCCTCATGAGGTTGTTGAGACAATCCAGACGATCTCGGAGCGAGACGTGTTGAAAAACCTTCTTAGACAAGCGAGTACCACTCCAGATAAAACAGATTTCAAGGAAATACTGTCGAAAACGATGGCAGAAAAATGAGTCCTTTCACGACTTGAGGTACTCGCTATGTTGAATTTTGATCTGATGGATACAGTGGCAGGGAAGCAGGTTTATGATATGGGGCTCCAGAAAGGAGTCATTAATGATGCTCAGGAAATGGTTATTGAAGTCTTAGATGCACGATTTGGAATGGTGCCTAATGAGGTTGTTGAGACAATCCAGACGATTTCGGAGCGAGACGTGTTGAAAAACCTTCATAGACAAGCGACTCTCTGTCCAGACAATATTCATTTCAAGGAAATACTGTCGAAAACGACTGAAGAATAAATGAGTGTTCATGTTGGGATGTGGTGGGCAACACAAAGCCCAGCCTACAAAACTAATACTTAGCGCCTTTGTGCCTTTGCGTGAGATTGGTTTTAGATCGCTTTCTCCTTTCAAACTTTCATCCAATAGAGAAGTCAACTATGCAAAAAAACGTTTTGATTACTGGTGTGAGTAGTGGTATTGGGTATGGGTTGCTTAAATCTTACCTGAAGACAGGTTATCACGTCTACGGTGTCAGTCGAAGGGAAGTCAACATTGACTCTGAACGGTTTCATTTTGCACCCTTGGATTTAGCTGAAATTGACAGCATTTCAAAAACCATCACTTCCTTATTAGAAGGGATCAACTCTTTAGAATTGGTGGTTTTGAATGCTGGGGTATTGCCAACTTTTGGTGATATGAAAGATACCAGCATTGCTAACATCAACTATACGATGCAAGTGAACGTTTGGACAAACAAAGTTTTGCTTGATTGTTTAATCTCTAATGTTTCCAAGATCAAGCAAATCATTGGGATATCTTCAGGGGCCTCGCAATCAGGAACCCGCGGTTGGAATGCGTATGCCCTTTCAAAAGCGACTTTAAATATGTTAATCCAGTTATATGCTGCTGAAAATCCGCAGATTCATTTCACCGCTTTTGCACCGGGTTTGGTTGATACGGCTATGCAAACCTATCTCAGTCAACTCAAACCGTCAGCAGATTATCCCGTGCTCCAGCGGTTGCAAAGTGCCAGAGGTACAGAGGCTATGCCTCAACCTGAAACCCTTGCACCTCAATTAGCACAGGTTTTTGAACGACTACTGTCTATGCCCAGTGGAGAGTATGTGGATATTCGTCATTTAGATAAATAATGGCAAATGGGCGGACGACAAGGGCGAACAAATCTTGTAGGGGCGAACCTACGTGTTCGCCCTTTTGAATTTGGGGTGTTTTTGGATTCATAGCGGACAGCGCTCCCACCCGACATTGATCTCAAATTATAGTTTAAAGGAAATTCAAGTTAATGAAATTACCCTTATGGAAATGTCATGGTTCTGGAAACGATTTTATACTGATTAATGAATATGAGGCGATTCTGTTTTCAGAAGAGGAACGGGTGACGCTGTCACAAGCTTTTTGCGATAGAACAGGAAAACTTGGCGCTGATGGCCTACTTTTCTTTCAAAACAGCGAGCGGGCCGATGGCAAAATGAGAATGTTTAATCCTGATGGCTCTGAAGCTGAAATGTGTGGCAATGGTTTAAGGTGTATTGGCAGATTCGCCTGTGAACAATTTCACACCGATTCGGTTTCCATCGAGACGCTAAAAGGGGTTTCTCAAGTCGTGAGGGATAAACCGATTTATAAGGGGGTAGAAACTTATCAAGCGGAATTGAATACTATCTCATTGAATATAAAAGATATTCCAATCGCAATGACTTCAAAGTCATTGATTGATCAAGCGTTGCCAGAATTGGCAACCGGCCTGACGTTTACGGCGGTGAGTATGCCTAATCCTCATTTGGTGTCGATTGTCTCACAGATTTATGATACAACACTTCAAGAAATAGGGGAAAAAGCGAATCAATTGACAACCCTCTTTCCAAAAGGCGTAAATGTCAACTTCTGTCAAATTATAGATGAGGCTGCTATCTATGTCAGAACGTATGAAAGAGGCGTTGGGCTAACCCAATCATGTGGTAGTGGGATGTCAGCTTCAGCTTTGGTTTATTGCTTGTTAGGATACTATCCCTTTAGCAAGTCAATTGAGGTATATAATCGGGGAGGGTTAGTGAGCTGTCAAGCAACAGTCAGCCATCACCAACACAGTGTTTTGTTGTCAGGTAATGCGACATTTATGTTTAGCAACACGATTGAATTTGATTTTCCAAATATCAATTTGATGACAGCGTATTGTGACCACGTTTTTGTTGAGGAAATTCAGAATTATGGACGACTTCTCGAATATTCAGAAGGCTTGATCAATAATTTCCGCTTTGAATGAGTTCGGCAATATGCTTGGTTTTATCCACATAAATATAGTCTTCTTTGATGATTTCAGAAAAGGTTTGAATACCAAGGGGTAATTTTTTCATGGTGATCTCCGTTTGAAAATTATCACGTTTTTTCAACACAGAGGACACAGAGTCGCACAGAGTTTCACAGAGAAGAAGTCGTTTATTTTTATTGATATTATGATATTAAATACGGCTCAATTTTTTTTCAAAAAAAACATTTACATCGTATTTTGATATTATAATCTCATTAAAAATCATAGACTTATCCTCTGTGGCACTCTGTGGTTCTCTGTGTTCTCTGTGTTGAAAAAAAAAGTAATAAGATGGTGGGCAACAAAAACCCGTTACCCACCCTACATAAACGTTTGTATAAACGTCACGATGTCATCAATGGGTATATATTGAGATTGCTTATCACGCCGCCCTTTGTATTCTATTTCGCCTTTATCTAAACCCCGTTCTCCCACAATCAAGCGATGGGGAATGCCTATCAATTCTGAATCGGCAAACATAACGCCTGGGCGTTCTCTACGATCATCAATTAAAACTTCAATGCCTAATGCTTGTAATTGGGCGTAGAGTTCAAAAGCGGCATCACGCAATCGTTGCGATTTATGCATATTCATGGGCAAAATGGCGACGGAAAACGGCGCGATGCTTTGTGGCCAAATTATACCCTTGTCATCATGGTTTTGTTCAATGGCCGCGGCAACGAGGCGTGAAACGCCAATCCCATAACACCCCATCGTTAAAATAACCGCTTTGCCTTCTTCATCAAGTACCGTGGCTTGCATGGCGCGACTGTATTTTTGCCCTAATTGGAAAATATGCCCCACTTCGATGCCACGCGCTATCGCCAACACACCTTGCCCATCTGGACTCGGATCACCGTTTTCCACATTGCGTAAATCCACAGCTTGTGGTTCAGGCAAATCGCGCCCCCAATTGACACCGATAAGATGTTGTCCCCCTTTATTGGCACCGCAAACAAAATCGGCCAAATGAGCCGCACCATGATCAACTAAAATCGGTACGTTCAAACCAACCGGCCCTATTGAACCAATATCGCAGCCAACTGTTTCGCGTATTTCTGCCGGATCGGCAAAAGTCAATGGATTGGCAATGTTAGGATGTTTAGCCGTCTTAATCACATTCAGGCTATGATCGCCGCGCAATACCAATGCCACTAAACCCTCTTTACCCTTAACGATCAGTGTTTTCACACATTGTGAAGGCTCAACATTTATAAATTGACTCACATCCTCTATTGTGTGCTGAGCAGGCGTGTCTACCACGCTCATTGTGAGCGCAGCTTCAGGGCGTTCACCTTCAGGCGCTTGAGTGGGCACCATTTCGACATTCGCAGCATAATCACCCGTCGTGCTGTATGCAATCGCATCCTCTCCAGAGGCCGCTAACACATGAAATTCATGGGAATGACTACCACCAATATTGCCCGTGTCAGCCAGCACTGCACGAAATTGAAGCCCTAAGCGTTTGAAAATATTCGAATACGTTTCAAACATCACGTTATACGTTTCTTGCAGCGACAGCTGATCTGAATGAAACGAATAAGCATCTTTCATCAAAAATTCACGGGCCCGCATGATACCAAAACGTGGACGAATTTCGTCGCGAAATTTGGTTTGGATTTGGTAAAAATTAGCGGGTAATTGTTTATAACTGCGAATTTCACGACGCACTAAATCGGTGATAATTTCCTCATGAGTCGGCCCAAAACAAAATTCACGCTCATGACGATCAGAAAAACGTAATAATTCAGGGCCATATTGATCCCAACGTTCTGATTCTTGCCACAATTCAGCCGGTTGCACAGCTGGCATGAGCACCTCTTGTGCCCCCGATTTGTCCATTTCTTCACGGACAATATTCTCAACTTTACGCAAAACGCGCAGCCCTAACGGTAGCCAAGTGTACAATCCAGCCGCCAAATTTCGTATCATGCCCGCCCGTAGCATGAGTTGGTGACTAATGACCTCGGCATTCGAGGGGTTTTCCTTCAAGGTAGCCAATAAAAAGCGGGTAGTTTGCATAATGTAAACAGGAAACTGTGTTTCACGCAAAAACTTGTTAAGTGAAAATGAAAAATGAACAGATGATTGTGCAATAGCGTTTAATTTACATTAATACGAGATTTTATGAAATCAATCTAAACGCTAAAGACACTAAAGACGCTAAAGACGCTTTCACGCGCTACGTTGCGCTTCGCTATACTTCGCTGCGTGAAAACTAAAATCGAAACCTCTTTTGCGTCTCTTGCGTTTCTAAAAACATGTTCACCTGTTCACACAATATGACATTACCAACCTAAATATCACAAAGTCAAACTAAATAATTAAGGATCGTTAAGCTTTATTCGTTTAGGAACAAAATTCGTTGTACTCGTACTTAGTTAGGCATAAATTATACTTAATCTTCTGTGGTACTCTGTGGTATTCTATGTTTTTTAATTTTAATGTTCAAATCTATAACGACAAGGATTGTATAATCAATGCGGATTAAAGGAATGTTAAGTGCGCCTACTACAAATAAATACTGAAATCAAAAAGGATTATGCTATGAAGTCTCCAGATATGAAATGGGTTGATGACTATAAACACCTACGAGAAGTGGGTCGTAATCTCAATACGGAGATTATTAATCAGCTTTCTAAATCGGCTCTCACGGAATGTGCTAAGAAATTAGGAATTGTTAAAAATAAAACCCTCCTGTTCAATAACGATGAAGAATTGTCTGTCTTATTTGACTACTGCCTATACAGCTATCGGCGAGGTGGGAAAAATCCGATTGAACGTTACCTTGAGAATACGCCTCCCTCCCAAAACTCGGATGAAATGCGCCTGTTGCAAGCGATGTCTCAATCCTATTACTCAATGTTTACCATTGAGGAAGTTTATCCCGAACAGGGAGCGACAATACGTGATCAGATCAGAAAGAAGAAATTGTTTTTAATGGATATAGGCATCGGAAAGGGCGGGGTGTTAGGCATGTTATTCGCGGGAAGAATACTGCCATTCGCAGATTATTACATGACTTCTGGTGCCATTATCCCTTTACACGATAAGGGATTAATAGATGAAATCATGCTGATTGTTAAAAAATTTATGACACATAAAAAACAAGAGGGCAATTTACTTTTTTCCTCGGCACATGAAGCGGCTTTTTCTGCACAGATTATTCGTGCCGTATTGAGAGCATGGGCGTTTGATAAAAGGAATGCCTAGTGCAGGATCGCTCCAATATCGAGACCACCCAGCCAACAGCTAAAGCAGTTGTCTAAAAGCTCAAGTCACCTAAAGGTGACTACATCCACACAATACTATTTTTAATTTTATTTTCTTATTTTCGTATAAAAAATGTTTATATACTGTTCACTGTTATAATTTGCGTTTTTTGGAAGTAAAAATCCATTTAAAGCGTGCAGTTTTAGTAAAAACTGGCAGCAGGTTAGTCACCTTTAGGTGACTTGAGCTTTTAGACAACTGCTTTAGCTGTTGGCTGAGGTGGGTGGTCTTTCTATTTCCGCTCTCCTGCACTAGTATGTTATCAAGTTGTCTGGAGTCCAAAACTGATGCACACCAATCAAGAAACCGTCACACTTTTTCGCCCAGTTGGGCAAAAGGAAATGAATTTGATTCGACAAAGTGGTTATCAAGCCTTTCCAAAGCGTCTCCCGATTCAACCCATTTTTTATCCGGTACTTCAAAAAGCATACGCAGTGCAGATAGCCCAAGATTGGAATACCAAAGATGCCGCTTCAGGTTATGTCGGTTATGTCACTCGATTTCAGGTTAATCAAAGCTTTTTAAATCATTATTCTGTACAAACGGTTGGCAGTTCCAAGCATCAAGAATACTGGATTCTAGCAGAAAAGTTACCCCAATTGAATCAAAATATAGTCGGCTTGATTGAAATCATTGCTGAGTTTCAAAAGCAATAGCGATCAAAGAAAGTTATAGATAGAACGCTGATTAAACTGATGATGGCCTGATTAACACTGATTAAAAAAAATGATGGTAAGAAGCAGAATCTACGTTCTATCATATCACCTTTATGCCTCAATACCATTTTATGAAGTGGGCTACATATAATCCACTTTAACATGATGGAGCAACCAACAACAGTGGAAAAAATAGTTTCAAAACCCAACCCATTTAGCAATACGAGGGTTGATACCCCTTTTCAAAATCACACTGACTTAAAAGAAATTTATCAAGATGAGTTTGAACGGTTAAAATCTATCATAACCGATATCAAAGATGATGTGGAAAACCATCAAAGTAAAGGGGCCGTTGTCACGGGCGAACCGGGAACCGGTAAAACCCATCTCATGATGAGATTGGCAAAAGAACGCTTAAAAAACAACCGCTTACTGTTTATCAGACAACCGAACAACATTAACTCGGTTTTATATCACATTTATAGCCGCGTGTTAGAATCCTTTGTGGAAAAAGTGCCGAATAGTCCCTATTCTCAACTTGAACATCTCTTGGCAACCAGTTTTTCTAAAATTATCGTAGAGACTTTTCGAGCGTTTAGAAATAAGCGATCAACAGGCCTTTTTGATTATTTCAGAAAATTGACTGACAAAGATCGATATCTCTTAGAAGTCTTGTCAAAAGATCCGCTTAATCTCTATAAAGCATTAGGGCAAGAAGGTGCGCGGAGCAAACGTGAATATTGGCAACGTATTGAACTGCTTCTCGATGGTTGGTGGAAAAAAAATCATGGCGATAGCGGTTATTCAACCGCAATTTTAAAAGGGATTATCAAATTCTGTAGTTATTCCGATCCATACAAGAAAAGGTTAGTCGGCAAATGGCTATCGGCCAATGATTTAGAAGATCATGAATTAGAGAGTGTCGGCTTAAAAAATTGGAAAGAAGAAGGTAATAAGGAAGCATTTTCGCTTACCGCGATGACTGTTTTTGCCAAACTCTCCATTATGGACGAACCTCTGATTATCATCTTCGATCAATTAGAAGGCTTAGGGCTTGAACATAATAAAGCGTTATTGCAAAGCTTTGGTGATGCCGTCAAAGAACTCTTTACTTATGTACCCAACAGCCTGATTATTCTCAATCTTTTTCCGGATCGTTGGGAATATTTTAAAGCCTTCTTTGATGGCTCCGTTGTCGGGCGCGTTTCTCAATCTCAAATTGTTTTATACAAACCCTCTGACGAACAACTGAAAAAACTCTTATTTTTCAAAGCACAAATGCTGAGGGTTGATATAGAACGCTTGTTCACGCAGGAAGACTTGAACGATATTTTCAGTCAACATTCTATTCGAGAAGTGTTAAATCGAGCTTCCCATTACTATAGATACCGATCTCAAAACATTCCTTTACCGGGTGCCATTCCGCCGGAGAAAAGTTTTGAATATGAGGTAAAAGAAGAAATCAAGGGCCTAAAAGAGCAACTCAATGTATCGAGTTTTGAAGATGAAGTGAGAGCGTCATTCAAAAGCCTGATTGGTGAAATATCAGCCTTGAGAATGTTGATTGAGTCTGCTGTTCGCAAATCCATAACACCATCAGTCGTTGAATCAACGCCCTTCTCCCCTTCGTATGATCAAATGCCAACACCATTTGAAACGATGTCACCGGTTGTTGAAAGTACCGCCTCGGCGAGCAGTCTGATTCTAGAATATCTCGAAAGAGAAAAGGCTTTTTTGGAAGAAGAGTATGAAAAACTCATCATTATCAGTGATAGTGACGATATGGGAAAACTATTAACCGTCACAGAGGCTTTTAAAACGCTGAAACACAATATTGAAACTGATCGTTTAATATTGGGCAAAAGGAAGCTACCAGAACATTTGTTAATCAAAACCCCCATCCAATCAATAGTGATTGGTTTTTTACAAGTGAGCGACATGGTTTTTCCTTCCAGAATCAAGAACTTCAATGAACTGGTTAGAAATTATGAAGGCATACAGTTCACACTGTTTAGAGATGTCAGAGAAACCACGATCACGGGTAAAGTGGGGAAAGCGGAGATAGAAAAACTGAACCAAGCGCATAATGGCCAGTTTATCTACATGGACAAAGAAGACAGACTCACCTTTGAAATCATTTACAAACTGATTGTCGATATACAAAACAAGGATTTTGAAGTGGATTTAGAAAAGGCCTTGAAAACATTAGAATCGCTGATGAGCCACTACTGGCTCATCAAGATGTTTAAACCGGTTCCCAATTTGAACGATTAAAAAAAACAAAAAAACCTGTCAGGTTTTGAAAACCTGACAGGTTTTGGCCGAGGCACTTTTTAATGTCTATTAATAATAATGAGATATTATTACCTGAAAAACCCTATATCAAATCCTTTGCTATCAAAAATTTTAAGGCATTTCGCAACGGCGTATTGAATTTAGCACCGCTCACGATTTTGATTGGTGAAAATTCGTCGGGGAAATCGTCAATTTTACAAGCGTTATTATTAATAAAACAAACGCTGGAATCTCCAATTGGAAGCGGTGTACTGAATTTAAACTCCCATTATGTGCAATTTCGTCAATTTAGAGAAATTGTTTTTGGGATGCCATTAGATGAAGCCATCTTAGATTTTGAACTGAAGACTGACGATTTTAAAGTCGGTTTTAAAGTCGGTTTAAAAAAGAAAGAAGAGTTCGTGACTTTGTTGGAATGGCGCGTTAATAATGAGCTTCTGCCAATAAAAAATAAAACATTAAGTGATGCTGTTCGCATCTCATCCCCTCAACTTTTCCCTTTATTTGCCAACTTAGGTTACATTCGTCCTATCCGTCCAGCGCCTGAACGCTATTACACCTTGTATGGTATCCAACCGGATTGGATTGGTGTTCAGGCGGAAAACATTGCCGATTTTTTAGAATCCAATCCTGAAGTCAGACAAAATGTGCAACATTGGTTTGTCAAAACGGCCCAACTCGCTCATCAAGTACAGTTTAAAAGTGATGCTCAACGTGGACAAATGGAAATACTATTTACAGAAGCCAGCACCGGTTTGGAACTCGATATTTCTCGGTTAGGGTTTGGTTATTCGCAAATCCTGCCCATTGTGACGGCTACTTTTTCTAAAATGGGTATGCTGATTTTTGAAGCCCCAGAAATTCATCTTAATCCGAGCTTGCATGGTGTCTTAGCTGATCTCTTTATTAAAGGGGCTAATAGCGGCAAACACATTTTGGTTGAAACACACAGCGAACATGTTATTTATCGCTTACAACGTCGAATCGCAGAAGGAAAAATAGCCCTAACCGACGTTGCGATTTATTACGTGCGACGTGGTGCAGAAGGTTCCGTTGTTGAACGCTTAGATATAACGAAAACCGGCGAAATGCCTAATTGGCCGGACGGATTTTTTGATGCCAGAATGCAAGATGTATTTGCCCGAGTTTTAGCCACTCAATAAGTTAAGAAATGATATGTCAAAAAAACGAGAAAAAGGGCAACGACCAGAAAAAATAACACAATTCTTGCTTGATGAAAGTTTTTTATTATGTGCATCAGGCAAAGGTTGTGATGCCACGGAATGCCATGAGGAAATTCAAGAACGAAAAAGAATTGCTCTAATCGCATTACTGATTGCTTATCAAGAAAAAATACGATTAGTTCTTGATGACAAAGAGCCAAGTCAAGTTGCAAAGTTTTATTATGGTAAAAATAATCTAATGAGTGCTGAAGTGAGAAGTATTATTGTTGACTGGTTGAGAGGGCTTGGGCATACCGTTAAATCTAAACCCGCGACTATGAGTGAAAAAACGCTTAAAGAGTGTAATCTAAAAGAGAATACGCTTGATCCACTTTTATGCCAATTAGCCCTTGCGAGTCGTGGTAATGCACCTGTTTGGACACTTGATTCAGATTTTTGGTGTGCCAACCAATTTTATCCAGAAATAAAACCGACTTGCCCACAGGAAGCCTTAAATTCTGTGAGATAAGCGAGCGTAGTGTGAATAGATCGACAGCGATCCTGTGCAAACTATAAAAATCACTTTTTGAAGGGGAATAGTATGCTTTCTTGTAGGGTGGGTAACGTGGTTGCCCACCATTCCCCTGCGTTATCCCAGCCCACCATTCTCCTCAATGTCGCCTTCGCTTGAGCGAACACGCAAGGGCAGCAGCCCCTACAGCCCCGTCATGACGTTGAGTTTGTTTTGACGGGTAGAGATAAACCTGACAGGTTTTGAAAACCTGTCAGGTTTTTTTGGGGAGCCCGTCATTATAAGTTTGACAGTGTACTAGTGCAGGATCGCTCCAATCCTAAGACCACCTAGCAAGCCTAAAAAGGGGCAACCACAAGGGTTGCCCCTACAAGCCATCCGTAGGGGCAATCCCTTGTGGTTGCCCTGGTTTTTCAATG
>QNEL01000199.1 GCA_003645185.1 Candidatus Parabeggiatoa sp. nov. 3 | reverse complement strand
TATTTCTATACTTTTACTCTTAATTATAGAACCATCTTTTACCTTAATACTGAAAATACCTGCGACTTGTTCAACTGATTCAAATTGACCATATGACATAACATTCTCCTTATTTAAAATGTGATCTGTCCCTTTTGCAATACAGGATTTTTGGCAGTGCTGATTAATGGGTGATTAACATCGGATGGTTTAGTTAGGGCTTTTTGTTGTATTTGGAATAGGACGGAGTAAAATAAAAGAACTACCCATTAATTTTACTCTGACCCCAATTATTCCAGTAAGTAGTAGCTACCGCCATATTGATTGAAAACACACTTATTGCAGCAACTAAGAACTGACAAATTGTTTTTTTTATCATGTTTATTTCCGATTTTAGATAGTGATGCATGAAATATTGACAGTAATTGCATTAGAATGTATAAACTAATTTATTGAATTTACATATCATTATTTTATACGTCATTACCTTAAAAAATTAGTAATACGAGAAAAAGGGGTAGCTAAAAGGTGGGTTGCAGCGAAGCTCCTACCCACCCTACGTTTAACCCTTCGCGTAGCTGGCTTCAAGAGGTTATCTTTTTTGAACAGCTATTACCGTGATCTCTGAACATAGAAATATTCATAACAATGACTTCTGTTATTAATGGTGAAAGAGCCGTTTTTAAATCAGTCTGCAAGTAATCAAATGCAACAACATCAGAGCTATCATCACTGCACAAAATGAGAATTACTCGTATTTTACCTGTGTGTATCTTTTCATGACTGATAGAGAACTGGGTGGGTATTTTAAATAAGATAATCAAACTGCCCATTATTTTTAGGCGTATTTCTTGACGAATGATTTTTTTAATTTCTTTTATGGAGTGATTTTTTTGCAGATTATCACGCTGAATAACAAAATCAGATATTTCAATAAGATATAAGTTATCTTGGTGCGTGAATAAATAATCACAACAATTGTAATTTTCCAAACCCAATTGTTTGCGAATGCCCCGTTCACCATCCATTCGCAAGGCTTTTTTATTGACAGATTCATTCTCAAATCGGTGACATTCCAAATCAATGGATTCCAAGGAACGTAACAGCCATTTCATAAGGCCTCCAAATAGAGATTGTAGAAAGGTTCGGATAATTCCTGTTTGATGGCATTTAACTTGGTATCAAAATTAGCCTCTTCTTGGATGGTTTTGCCTTCGATGGTTAAACAATTTAAAGCAATTAATGATTCCGCCAGTTCCTCTTTTTTCCGAATAACTTCAAGATATTTAATCATATCAAGACTATGAGTGGCTATCATAATATTAACACCGGCTTTAGCCAGTTCATACAACACTTCGATAAGAACAACTTGCCATTGTGGATGTAAATGCGCTTCTGGTTCATCAATAAACAAAAAAGAATCAGAATCAAGCAGGTTTTTTTCTAACAGCAAAGCTAATAATCCCAAATTGGCAACACCCAACGCTGTTGTTGCAACCGGATAAGTGCCATTATCATCAGAGAAGACAAAGTTGCCCTCATTTGATAATTTAAGTTGCCCCCCGATGGATTTTTCTATTCTATGAAGTACCTCAATAAATTCAGGTTCATTCATTGATTGAAGGGTGAGCAAATCAGTTAGCGCGTAAAAATAATCTGGAACCCCCGTTATGTATTTATGTCGATGTGCCAATGATAAATGTACACCCAATGCCGATTTGAGTTTTAAATAAATGGGAGATTCAAGATAAATAACGTGAGAAAGGTTTTGGAAAATCTCAAGATAAGGTTCTGGTTTTATTTTTATAGAGAAGAAAACCTCTTCTCCCGACAGATTAATCTGAGCAAAATCACCGAGACTAAAAATCGTCTCTTTTGAAGATAATTCTTTTAACTTAGCCACTTGAAAATTTCCTTTTAACTCATTTTTCAATGACGTTCCAACAATTTGTGATGTATTTTGTTGAGATAATATTTCATCACGAATCTTTGAAGTATTCATCGTCTTAAAAAATGAATATAATGCTTTAGAAACAAAGGATTTTCCAGAATTATTTGGCCCCGCTAGTACCGTCAGATTTTTAACCTGAATTTTGGCTTCTTCAATTTTTCCAAAATTTTTGACTGTCAATATAAATTGCATCTTAAAGTCCAGAATTGGAAACAAATAACCCGAGGGCGATTGCGTTGGTTTAGTGAAAATACTTAATCTGATTGGGATGGTGGGCAAACGGCAATGGGTATTACTTCAAAGCGCGGTTTGTGTTTGCCCACCCTACCCGGCTATATAATATAAAATGTGGTATGTCCCCTATTTACTCTTGTATTCTAAACAACCACACAAAAAGACGCAAGCATTGCGTCTCTACGTAGGATTTTATATTTTTACCTCTATGATTTTGCTGGTGTCTATGCCTAAAATATCCACCACTTTAACCATGATTTTATATTTACCTGTTTGCTTGTATTCGTGGGCGATGCTGGTAAATTCTAGGGTTGGTTCTTTTTTGGTGCGGAAGCTTTGCCATTCGTTTTCAAACAGGTAGTTGCCACTCCAAATTGCTTCAGTTTCACCTTGTTCATTCTTGATTTTAATGATTTCTTGTTTGTCTTCGTAATTGAAATCAATAGCCCAGTAATCAATCCAGTCATGCCAGTTTTGGGTTAGCAAGGTGCGATTTATGATGCCGTCTCCGCTTTTGTCAATTTTAATGATTTGACCGTTTTCAATAACAACTTTACTACCAGCTCGCATGGTTTGTTGCAGTTCTTCAATATCATCTTGGCTGTAATAGGTAACAAAATCCGTGAGTTGTACGGTTATTGATTTACCTTTCTTTTTGACTTTGGCGTTGAGATAAGCAACATCGTAAAAGTTTACTTGCTTTTTTTCGATAGCACGTTTGTCAAAGACTTCTTTTGGAATGTATTTAAGGGTTATGGATACGCCTTTTTCTCTGAGTTCTTGGATATATTGGGGAGTCAGGCCCATTTCAAATTCAAAACCAAGTACATCAACTTGAGTATAAAGGTTTTTTTGGCATTCGGTAAAGATTTCTTGTAAACGGGTTTGGGTAACCGGTACATCAAGTGGGCCGACATGGACGAAGCGGCCGGCTTTACTACCGTGTAAAGTGGTATGTCCAGCAATGCGTTTGGCTTTGTAGGCTTCTAATATCAGGTTTAAATATACGTCTTCTTGCTTTGTACCATTGCTTAAGTCGTTGATGAAGAATTGGCGTTCGTATTTGCCTAAGTTAAGTATTTCAAAAGCTCGGAAATTTTTGTCGTTTTTTTGCAGTTCTCTTTGTACGCCAATGAGTCTTTTACGGGCTGTGTGGATAGCAAACCTTCCTAAATCAGTGGCTATCCATTTTCTACCCAGTTTTTCAGCGACTGCGGCGGTTGTTCCACTACCAGAAAAGAAGTCTGCTATTAAATCGCCTTCGTTGCTGCTGGCTTTGATTATGCGTTCTAATAGGGCTTCGGGTTTTTGGGTTGGGTAGGCAAGTCTCTCACCGCCCATTGCATTTATCATATTTACATCGTCCCAAACATTTTCTATCGGGCGACCTTTTAGTTCATGTAAATACTGTTTAAAGCGGGGATGCTTTGCTCCATCAGAAAATTTAACTTTACCCTCTTTTTGTAACTGATTTAGCCTTTCCTGTGAGTATGTTGCCATAACATTCCAATAGAATTTACCGTATTCATCCTCATACTTGAAACGTTCATAGTATTCTGGCGGATAATCACCATATTGGATATTAAATAAATAGTTATTTCGTTGTCTTGTGTATAAAAATATCGTATCAGTATTAATTGAAAACTTATTTGAAATAGCCTTGACAGTATTAGTTCTCCTTCTCCATATAATTTCATTTAGAAAATTTTCACTTCCAAACACATCATCCAATACCAATCGTATATGGCTATTAACTCTCCAATCACAATGCACATAAATACTCCCATCCTCAGCCAACAAACTATGCATCAATTTCAAACGCTCATACATCATCGTTAAATAAGAAGAAATCCCCTTCCCCCAAGTATCCCGATAAGCAATCTCCTCAATAACACTCTGCTTCTTCTCAACCGAATCACCACCAACCTGAATATCAAAACCAAAATCAGCCCCCACCGCAAAAGGCGGATCAATATAAATCAGCTTCAAACCACCCTCCCGCTCAATCTCATCACGCAAAGGCCCATTAATCAACGAAGAAAGCACTAACTTATTATCACCCCAAATCAACTTATTAGTCCAACCCTCAAGCTGCCGCCCCCGACTATCAAACATAGACAAAACCTCACCACTTTTAATCACCTCCTCACGCGGCTCATCAATATGCTCAATACTATGAAAAGGCAAAGCAATATTAGTCACCTCCTCCCTACGCCCATTCCAAAACAAAAACACATCCTCTTCATCAGCAAAGAGTTTATAAATAAATTCCTTAGGCAACTTTTCACCAGCCTTAATTAATTCAATGATACTATTTTTATCGTTTTCGTTTAAATTCATTACTCATTCTCATCGTTTGTTACTGGAAATATCTGCACAACATCGGCAAAAGATTTAATATCCGACTGCTTCTTTTCCCAATCTTTCTGTTTAACATACACTGGCGTATAAGTATATTCAGCTTGCGTTTCATTAACATCATTACACCAAGTAGCCAAACGCTTTATCTTTCTGACATCATCCAAATCTTCACGGCCCTTAGTCTCCAAAACATAAAAATTATTATCACCAGTCTTCACAAAAAAATCCGGATAATACTCCCGAATATTTCCATCTTCCGCCTGATACTCAATTTTAAAATTAACCCCACCTTCACCCATCGTATTTTTAGCATAAGAAACCACATCCGCAAACCGATTTTCCATAGCAGCCGCAACTTCCAACTCAAAATTATTATCCCCAACCACCTTATTAAATATTGATTTTTTAGGAATTAAATATGGCTGCTCATCAACCACTTTTGGCTTGACTGATTTTAAAGAAACATAATTTATCACTTCCGTTGTGCCTTTATCCATAATAGTCAAATCATCAATAGCCTGCTTAAACGTCATATATAAAATATTTTTAGCTTGTGCTTCTGATAGATTGCGTAATGTCTGCGGATCGCTCAATTCCACATCCTTGTCAAATAAATGCTTCTTAACAAAAACTTCAACTTTAGGATAAAGAATATTAAAACCACTGACCAAACGGCTTTCCTTCAAAATCGAGTTAGTGAAAAATCCAATAACATTACGATAATCAGGGACAGTATCTTTAAAAACCGTTTTATGGGAAAAATTACCATCAATATCATTAAATACGATTTCGGTCAATTCCTCACTATTAAATGTTTTGAGAGTCACTTTATCATTAGTAAATTTTTCCACCGCAATCAATTCCAAATTCTTGTATTCTCTATGAATACGCGGACTCATTTGAGGAATAGGAATATCTAAAGCATCTAAATCTTTAGCCGGATTTTCTTTATCTACCTCAACAATAAGTGGTGATTTAGCTTTTGAACCTTCTCCCATCGGAATATATTCAAACTCCACCCCTTCCATTTTCAAACTCTCTACAAATTCCAAAAACTTATTTGTACCAACCACCACCAATTTTTCAACTATATTCAACGGAAACATTTTCCGCAAACCACGCCCAATCGTCTGCTCAGGCAATATTTGGGCTTTAGCCTTGTACGGACGTAAACCAACAATCGTGGTAACATTTTTCACATCCCAACCTTCACGCAACATTAAAACCGACACAACCGCTTTGTAAGGCGAATGCTCTCCATCAATATCATCGGCGGCTTGCCGAAATTTTTCCAATTCTTCCGTCGCTTTTTTACTGTTAGCAGATTCCTTTATTTCTCCTGATTTATTGGTGTGAATCGTCAACACTGCATCTTTCAATAACGGATAATTGTTTTCCAAAAAGGCAGCAGCTTGATCTGCTTCTTTGGTACTCATAGTCATTATAAACAAAATCGGCGTTTTATGGTTTTTTAACTCTTGATATTGCTGTTCCCACTCCAAATAACCTAAATGGATAAAATCTTGATAACGTTCAATAAAATCAGTAGAATCCAGCTCTTGTATCTTATGACGTGAAGCTTCATCCGGCAATACCGGTGATTTTACCACATTTTGCCCAATTGCCTCTACCAACGGATAATCACAAATCGTTTGCACGAAAATCGCACCATCATTATGTTTTGGAGTTGCCGAATAATCGGCTTGCAAACTAATTCTTTGTTTCGTTTTGAGTAACAACTTGTTACTTATATCTTCAATATTCTTAAACCATGCTAATTTTGAATCATGTATATGGTGAGCCTCATCATTTAACACCACCAAATCTTTGATCTTGTCACTACGCATGACTTTACCCAAATCCAAACCTTTGCTTTTATCAGCATCCGGTTTTGGCTTTGCGCCTAAAAATGTTGTTTCAAAAGATTCCACCGGGTCTTGATTAAAAAATATTCGATGCACATTGGTCAAGAAAATATTGCCAGATTCGGTAATGGTTCTTAAATCGTCCTGAATATGCAAAGTCAATTGAAAATCATTTTGCCAATCCTTATCATCAAAACCGTTATCCGGAACAAACGGCTCCTCAAGAAACATTTTTAATCCATCAAAATCTTTACGCAGCCGATTAAGTACGATGATATTTGGGGCTATCACTAAGAAATTTTTTGATAAAATGCTGTCTGTTTCATATAATTTATGGAAATAAGACCAGACCAAATTCAATCCCATCACTTTGGTTTTACCAGTACCAGTTGCCATCTTTATTACGTATCTGGTCCAAGTTTCATCAAACATACCAGTACTTAATCTACCAGAAGAATCGAATTTCATCAACTCATATTTATCTCTCGCTTCAGCTACTTCATATAAATATATAATAGATTCAATCGCTTCACGTTGCGAAAAGAAAAATCTAAATTCAGTTGGAGCAGTATGTTCTTGGTTAAACCAAAAATTAAGCAGAGATTTAGAAGTATCCGATGCCCCTTGATATTCATTATCTCTCCAGTTTGCAACCGCTAAACGAATTTTATGCACTAAAGGCGGTAATAACTTTTCATAAACATTTTGAAAAGCATCCATTTGGCTTTGGCTTGGTGTCCAACGTTCGTGGGGCAATAATATTTTAAATGGGTCTGATGGTTTCATTAATTTGTATGAGTGTTGATTTTTGACGGCTTTGGTTACACTTTTCAATAATTGGGGGCAGAATAAAATTAATTCCTTTGAAACACACAATAGCATTTCCCCGTCAAACGAATTTTATGGCTGTGTGCCTCCACATCGTCAACTTGGCGACGCTATCAATAGAGAATAATTGGCCGCACAAGTTACGTGTCTACCATAGCGAGTATCTCATTCTTAACAAATAACAGGTTTTTGTAGATGGCTTTTAAATCTTCTATTTTAGTGGAATCGAAATTCTGCGAGATAAAATATTGATATTTATGACGTTCTAATTTTTCCAAGATCGCAAAATGCCAATGCCCACCGGTAATATAAGCTCCTTTGATGAATTTCCAGTCATTTAATTCAACCGCCGTAATCAGTTCCGCTAACAGTTGTGGTCTTGGATTGCCATACTCTTCATGTCTTTTAAACTCTTGGATAAAAAAATACGGTTTTTTGCTCTCGACTAACCCTTCACTGACGACAAAATCACAAGTACCATTTAAGATAAATTGACTCGTTTTATAAGTCATCGACAATTCGTAAAAATCTCGAACTTTCTTGTCAAAAGATTTAAACTTAATTTTATTTAAAATTGGCACGATAAAATTCACCTTTAAATCTTCTTCACTATAAGTTTCAACCAAAGATTCATTTTCGGCAATTAAATCGTTTAAAAACACTTCTACTTCGTTAACTATTTCAATTTGATTGTTGAACCACTTAAAAAAAATCTGTTTATCTAAATTCTTTTCAATTTCAAATAACTTTTTTAATTCAGTATCTCGAATTTTACTGTATTGGTAAGTGGGAATTTTATTTTCATCTTTGCCCTTTAGGAGATTAACTTCTTTCCTTAATTCCTCTATTTCTTTTAACAGTTTTAATTCTATTTCACTGTTCATAAAATATGTCCTTTAGAAAGAGTACAACGAATTTGAAAAGCAAAAAACAATTGGGATCAGAGTAAAATAAATTCCCTCTAAACACAATAGACATTTCTCAATCAACCGAACTAATTGGCTGAATGTTCTTATGTGAACCACGCTGCCAACTTGGCTACGCTATCAATAGAGTCAGCCGCATAAGCCAACTCACACAGCTATCTTAAAAGTGGCCTCCTTTAGTAAGTGCATGAATATAACGAACAATACAACTTTGAGCTACGCGGCCCACTTGAGATTAAACTCATCAGTTATCAGTGTTGGATGGGTAGCCATTTCCTAAGATTACCCATTAGGACAACAACTACCTTCCACCGTTTGCCCCGTGCGGCTTTCACCGCATTGCGCTCGAAAGAGCAACTTTTTAAACCTGTAACTCTAAGGGGTCTTTGCTAGTCATCCGACTAAACCCATCATTTTTATAGGTCAGAACGAATGCAATCCTTCCCCTTCTCCCATTATTAGTGGGACGCATCTAATGTTAATAACATTAGCCAGGTACTACGAGGGCGAAGTTATCGTAGGGATTACTCCCCGTAGATAATCCCCTAGTTAATATATATCTGAATCACTGTACTTAGGTTCCCTTTCCGTCCGTTGCACCGAACGATGGTGTGGCGATTGTCAGATACTTAACCTTTATCGAATAACTATAAATGTTATAACAATCATACGCTTTCATGTGTACTTGCGTACCGTCTTTATTTTACGACCTTAGACTAGGGTTCAAGTATTTTGACTTTAACCGTATACAGTTTAGCTGAGTAACCTCTTGGGGCAACACCGCCCCTCACTACCCTTTTCACAACATGCTATTGTTCCCTTTGGTTTTCACCATTAGGTAAGTTGCTGCTTTATATCCTTTGTATCAGGATAACAAATCCTTATGTATCATATATATACCCTCTTAGGGCGCACTATTCAGTTAAATGCGAATGCCATACTGGAGAAGAGGGCAATTGATAAAGGATTGCCCATACCCAATTCAAGATTTTTTGCCGTTGTCAAGTATCGGCAAGATTTTTAGGTCATTTTCTATGACGCGCCACATTCTAACAAGTGATAGAGGGTTGTCAAGCTTTTTTTCAAATTTTTTTTGGAAATATTTATTTTTATCTTTCCCCATCCCCATTTTAAGTTGGGTTATTTTCCAATGGGTGACACCGGCACTGGGGTTTCACGCAAAAGTTTTGCGCGCAAAACTTCTTAAGTGAAACATTGAATGGGATTGATTCTGGGCAGGTGATCTGTGTTAATTATTAATTGCTCAAAAATCAAACAGCAAAAAAAGTTTTGCGCGCAAAACTTCTTAAAGCGAAACTTAAAAACTTCTGTGCATCAAGTAGCCACTATTGGAAAGGACAAGTTATGTATCTGGCAAACTATGTCATACTTTAAATTAATAATTCTATTACCTTTTGCAGCTTTCCCACTGTTTAGTGCCCATCATTAATTAATATCATTAGACAAGTCCTGGAAGCTAAGTCCTTGATTTTTAATATCAAAGTATCTTGTACGCTAATGACTTACGTTTATTTAGGGGCAAGTCTATTAATATTTGCCTTGTCAGCTAAAAAATCTGACAGATTCTAAAAATATGTCAAGTTTGGCTACTTTAATTCCACCCATTCATAGATTTCTAAATGCGCTGGTTCAGCTTGACAACAGCCTTTATTACAAAGACTTCCTTCAACACGGCGCACTTTACCCTTGCGTATCCAGTGTTCTAACATACCTTTTACGGCATCTGGTGTTGTATCAAAATGATAGGCCATATCCTTCAAAACGGCCCTTTTATTTTCAAGCAAATAAGATTTGAGTTCGGTCAAAATCCTGATTTTTAGCTCTCCATGGCGTAAACCTGACAGGTTTTAAAACCTATCAGGTTTTTTATTGGTTTTAGATTCTAAAATTGGCGTTTGGTTTGGGTATGAGCGTGGTGGGCAAGCGGGCTTGCTGATAGCGGTAGCACCCTACAATTTGCTTTCAATCACCGTTTTTTCAGCCCAATTCCTAATATCAGCCGATTCACCTTCCCCACCAAGTATGCCAGCAGCCCCATAAGAATACAGATCGTACTCCTTGCCTTCAGGGCCAAGTATTTGATATTGAAAGGGATTGCCCCAAGGATCGCGTGGTATAGCTTTTGTCAAATAAGGCCCCTGCCAACGTGGATCATCTGTTTCGTTTTTGAGCAGCCCTTCCAGTGTTTTTGGATATTCAGACATATCCTGATGGTATGCCTCTATAGCCGTTTCAAGATTGGCAAGCTGAGCTAATGCCATGTATCTTCTAGGGCTATCACCATCAAGATCACATACCAAAGAAGGCCCTATCAACGCAAACAAGAAGCCCAGTATGGTAAGTGCGATAAGTAAATTGATAAGAAAGTCAATTAGGTTAAATCCCGAATGTTGATTGATTTTTCTCTTTGAGATTGGAAACATTAAGCATCTCCTTAAACTTGATGTTCAAGTTTTTTTTAGTTCGTTCTATAACTACAAGGATTGTTTATAAAAAAGGATAAGTACCAAACAAGCTATGAACTCATAACTCTCAACCTCATTCATTTCAAGACTCAATGACATGAAGCTTGGACAATCTAATCCGCATCGAATAAACAATCCTTGTAGTTATATAACTAAGCTTCAAAATCTTCCCCAAAAATCTGTTCGTCCAATTCACTGGTTTCTTTATACTGGTTTTTGGCATCCAATAAGTCATCCGCTAAACCATTAAATGCAGTATTCAACTCGTTTTGAGATTGGTTTTTGAGCCATAAGCTCATGACGGTTTCGCTGAAATCAAAGTCGTCATTGAGGTTGCCTAAAATGCTTTCAATCTCGCCGACAATCAATTCAAACATATTAATCTTGTCGTGCAAGACGCGCAGGATGTATTCTTCAATGCTATCTTTTATACAGAAATTAAAAATAAACACATCTTGTGTTTGCCCTATCCGGTGAACACGTCCAATGCGCTGTTCAATTTTCATAGGATTCCAAGGTAAATCATAGTTCATGATCACATTGGCAAATTGAATATTGCGCCCTTCGCCTCCCGTTTCTGATGTCAATAAAACCGGTACTAATTCTCTAAACGATTCTATCGATTCATCTTTTTCTTTTAACGACATATCGCCTCTAAATTCGGCAAAGGCGATATCGCCTTCTGATAAACAGGTGGCTAAATAAGCTTGTGTTTCGCGGTGGGTGACAAAGACGAGGGTTTTTTGAGTGGATTTTTTCAACAGGGCTATCAGTTGTTTGGCTTTTTCAACTTGTTGAATTTTGGAGGCTTTTTGGATGAGGGATTTGATTTCTGTGTGTTTAAACCGTTTCTCTAAGTTGCGTAAGGAATCGGCTAAGGCTTTGGGGCTACTCCCTGCTCGCATTAACAAGTTATTGCGCGTTAATTTTAATCCCCTTTCTTCTTGATGTTCGCGTAGATAATCATTCAGCGCCTGATATAAAGTTTGTTCCGCTTTAGAAGGTTGCACGGTAATCGTTGACGCAAATCGTCTTGGCAATTTGACATCGACTAGGCTGCGCGTATTGCGTACCATCACTTCTCGCATTAATTGCCGTAATTTTTCTGGATTTTTGGGTACACGCGCTGATCGGCTACTGACATATTCTTTTTTAAACAAGGCTTCGGTTTTTAATAAACCGGGTTTGAGTAGTGTCAATAAATTGAACAGTTCAAGTAGGGAATTTTGCACGGGTGTGGCGGTGAGCATCAGAATGAAGCGTTTTTTTATCGAATTAACTAATTTCCAATTCAGCGTGTTGCGATTTTTGAGATGATGCGCTTCGTCTACGATCACCATATCCCATTCCCGCGCTGTGACAAAAGCACGATGGGCTTTGTGTTTAGCGGTATGAATGGAGGCGACAATGCTATCATTTTGATTCCAAAAGAGTTCAGGCTCATCTTGCCGTTCATCGGTGGTGATCGTGGGAATCGCAAATTTGTCCGCTAATTCCAATTGCCATTGAGAAACCAAGGAGGCGGGTGTTAACACTAATAAAGATTTAATCATGCCTCTGACAAAATATTCTTTACAAATCATCCCCGCTTCAATGGTTTTGCCTAAACCCACTTCGTCGGCAAGTAGTGCCCGCCCTCCAAATTGTTTAATGACTTTTTTCGTCGTTTCGATTTGATACCAATATTTGTCAACATGATGCAGTGTGGGTAAACAAACGAGTTGATCATAATCAGCGAGAATAGATAATTGAAATAAGGCTAAGCGGGCATCATAATAGGGCAAAGCCTCATCGCTTAGAGGGTTTTTCAGCGAGGCCAATGCGGGTGAGGCGTTGAATTTAAAAGTGTATGAATTAGACATTGTTTTCTAAATGATTTGAGAGGATTTAACAATTTCAAGTCCAATTTGCAATAAGCAATAACGAATTAAACTTTGCTTATAATAACATACATATTGAGTACAACGGATTTTGTTGCTAAACGAATTAATATTTAATTTAGAGATCAAAAAGAGATCAAAATTCGTTTATTTGTTTATCTAAGTCAATTTATTAGAGTTTATACCGATTTAACGTAACTCATTGATTTATATAAAATTCTCATTTTGAGAAAACTCATAAAATCAATTCGCGTTGGCGCGAAACTTAAATTACTTAAATTAAATCGGTAATTAATAATAGAGTTTATAGCAATTTAATATAACCTATTGATTTTATTAAAAATTTTATTTTGAGAAAAGTAATGAAATCAATTCGCGCCAAAAGTTTTGTGCGCCAAACTTTTGGCGCGAAACTTAAATTTAATCGGTATAATGTCTAATGTCTATTGTAGTCTAATTCGTTTATCCACGTCATTAGCTGCGAAAACGAAGTTTCGTTGTACTCTAATTATTGCATTTCAATGACAAATAGATATAAAATGCGCGCTTCTGTTATGTCAGAAAAAAGAATAAAAATAAGTAGTTGATTTTGTTAAATATTTTTTAATGTCCCGTTGTTCAGTTTTAGATGTCAATATGGGTGAAATGAGTGTTCAATTGTTCAATTTTA
>QNEL01000198.1 GCA_003645185.1 Candidatus Parabeggiatoa sp. nov. 3 | reverse complement strand
TTGCAAACCCAGTTTGATATGCGCGACAGTATAAGGGGCCATTAATAATTCAAAACCCTGTACACGCGGTAACAAATGTTCACTGACATAAGTTGACCATAATCCTTTATTTTTCATGAACTTGGCGAAAATATGATTAAATACGGCATACAAAAAAGTCCCAGTGCCCACTGCGGGATCCAAAATTTGCACTTGATGCTTTCCTGATTTCAAACGGCTATTATCGGCTAAGCCATCACGTAATTTAAACCGCTGTTTTAACAAGATATCGACTGAGCGTACAATATACGACACGACAGGTTCCGGCGTATAATAAACGCCGCGCATTTCCCGCATAGTGGGATCATAATGCTTTAAAAACGTCTCATAAAAATGTACGACAGCATCTTCTTGTCGAGTCTGTTTACCAAAATCTTTTAAAATCTCGGCAATATCAGCATGATTTAATACCACTACTAAATGCTCAACGGCCCAGACTAAACGCTCATCTAATTCTATTCCAACAATTTGACTGAACAAATTCCGCAAAAACGGATTCGTTTTAGGCACATAATGCCCAGCATGAATCCGCGAAAACGGCTGATTGAATGCGCTACATTTTGCCGCAAATAAACCATAGCACACGGTTTGAGCGTACATATCCGCAAAGGCTTCAACCGTTAAGCTATCCATTAACACTTTGCGAAAACTCTCAAACTGATTATGCAAGGCTCCTGTTTTTTCTTGCTGATAGGCATTAAAAATCAGGCTACGCATCAAACGCGCAATCTTCGCCATACGAGCCGCTAATTCTTCAGGATGGCGTATCGTGATGACTTGTGCATGAATAAAAATATCCAATAATCGCTGAAAATCAGCAAACTTAGCCGGCAACGGCTTTAAAATACCCGCTTTATCAACTTCAGCCAAGCGCACCGTCATTTGAGATTTGCCCTCGACAAACCAACGAAACTCTAAATAATCGGTTAAAATCAAATTATGCAAAGAGTCTAAATAACGTTCCAGTTGTTCTGTTTTTAAGGCACTTTCTAACGATACGCCGATATCCTTCGCTTCGAAATAGCCTAATGGCATATTATCGGCTTGGGTATCCAGTATGACTAAATCGGGCGAACCACATTCAATACGTTTTGGTTCATTAATGGCATTAATAGCAGGAAATAGCGTTTCTAACAAATGCACCAAGGCAGGGCGATGAGTATGCTCCTTGGCTACACCAGTGTTGAGATTAATTTGAATTTGATTCAGGTATTGGTTAATTGGATTGTTCATAACATAATATTCATCGTATAGACGCGAGACATCGCGTCTCTATAATTCTATTTTAATAGCCCAAAACGTGATGATCCTAAACATATTATAGCGTTTCCCGATTGCATGAAGTACAAAATTAATCACAGATTAAAATGCTAAGGCCCTGAAGGGGTTGAATATGAATAGCCCCAGGTGGAACCTGGGGTTCCAAAATAGATATCAAAAAATGTATTTAACCCAATCGGGAAACGCTATATAACTTGGGATAAGATTTGCTACGCATCGCGTCTCTACAATTCTAATTATTAAGATGTTTTGATGGATTCGTAGAGACGCGATGCCTCGCGTCTCTAATTATAATAGCCGAAAACGAATTATTGAGATGTTTTGATGGATTCGTAGAGACGCGATGCCTCGCGTCTCTAATTTAATAGCCGAAAACGAATTATTGAAACCTGGCAGGTTTTTTACATCAGACAAAACTTTGTCTTACGGAGTCTACCAGTCTTGAAAGACACGGTAAGCGACTAGAAGACGTTGCACTAACACGAATTGCCCTGTTTTTTCGTATCGTGAGCCTCAATACCAATTAAGACTAGAGTTAAACTGTCAGTTCGGCTACCCACAAATCATGTTTGTTGCAAAAACTGGTTGCATAAAACTTAGAACCATGCCCTTCCGGTAACTCAAATTGTGAAACCGGTTCATCCTCAGGTTGAAACACCTTTCCACCAATCACCGTTCCCTCTTCAGAAACGAGGGTATGACGAACGATATAATGGTTTTTCATCATAGGATGATCTGTGGTAATCGTCACTGTCTTACCTTGGATGCTCACTTTGGGAAGATGTCCCCCGATTTTTTTTGCCCATTGTCCAGGATCTTCCGCTGTATAAACGATATTAGAAGGCAATGTGCCTGATCCAGATGTGGCTATAGCGAACGTTTGTCCAAGTGCAACACCTGATGCGACACCTAATCCGATCTTAATAAAATCTCTTCTATCTGCCATGATTGATTTATCTCACCTTTTCGATGTGTGTCGTTAAGTTTGGGCGATAACAAAGGTTGCCCCTTTGATCGTATATGTAGGGGCTGCCCTTGCGTGTTCGCCCTTTTGAATGAAATCAGAATAATCTCATAGCAATCATTTTATGTCAAATCTTTGAAAAGGGCGCATTCATTAAAAAAGTGTTTTTATCAATCTGCTTCTTTGCTATTTTCGTCCAAATTTATTTTGCAGTGGTTATTGGAGTGCAAAATTTATTTTGCAGTGGTTATTGGAGTGCAAAATTTATTTTGCATAGTGGGATGAACCTGCAACCAAAAAGTCACTGGCCCATCATTAATTAAACTGACTTGCATGTTGGCCCCAAATTGGCCGGTAGCCACTATGGGATGGCGTTGTTTGGCTTGATGGCATAAATAATTGAACAAGGTTTCTGCTTGTTCAGGGGAAGCAGCGGGGGTAAAACTGGGTCGGTTGCCTTTGCGCGTGTCGGCCGGTAGCGTGAATTGGGGCACTAAAAGCAATCCACCTTTTGTATCTGTGAGGCTTAGATTCATTTTACCTTCATTGTCTTGAAAGACACGGTAAGCGAGTAGACGTTGCATTAACCGATCGGCCTGTTTTTCCGTATCGTGACGCTCAACACCAATTAAGACTAATAGTCCATTCCAGGCAAAAGTTTTTGCGCGCAAAAACTTTTGCCTGGAATATCAATGTGTACAATGGTTTGTTGTGCAACGATGACGCTTGCGGTTGTGACTCGTTGTAGTAAACCTATCATTTTGTTTTGACAAATCGTTTTATTTCAAGGGCAATCCCTGTGGTTGCCCTTATGTCGATTAGGGGAATTGATTATTGAGCCTGTTCTGAAAAGCGTTCGGCCTGTTGATCCAGTTCTAATAAATATTGGGCTTCTTCGTCGTCTTCAGAACGACTACCAGTTTGTTCAGCTTCCTTTTCATCGCTTTTGAGGGCTTCCTTTTCAGATGGGGTTTCCTGTTCTTCGTCTTGCCAATAATCTTTATCGGCCTGATTACCCAAGTTGTCAGGGGTTTCCGTTGGGGCTGTGATTTGAGATTCTGATTTTTCAGAAGCCTGTTTTTTATCGTTGTGTATTTCAGGTTCCGCGTCATCCCAACATCCGATTAGCGCGAATAAGAATGTGAAGCTTAATAGATAAAATTTCATAAGAAATGCCTCCAGTTAATGAGATGATGTGCTAAAGAGGTGATAGAACGCAGATTGAAGTGATTGTCATGATTTTCACGCGCTTTGTATAGCGAAGCTTCACGACGCGCGTGAAACGCTGATTAAGATTAATCAGTTCAACACCTCAAATTTCTTACTACAGTTTATTAACATATAAGTACTGAAGCACAAATAAACCGGTATTTTATCGCAAAGGGCTTGCGCGTGGGATTGCCCCTACAACCGCGCCCGTAGGGGCAATCCCTTGTGGTTGCCCCTCTTATGGTTGCTTCTATTAAAATACCCGAAAATTTATGATTCAGTAATAACAAAAAATACCCCGCTTTTTTTCGGAGTCAGGGGTTCTGAATTAACTGATAACTGATAACTGATTTCCACATTTCACGCGCAAAAACATTTGCGTGGAACTGATAACTGATAATTGATAAGTTGAAGCGAACAGTGAAATGCCCTAATATTAAGCATTGTCATTCAGCATTATCATTCAGTGTTTGGTGAATAGCGTTTTGCACAATTGCTGTTTATTGAGTTAATGAACTCATGAACTCATTGATTTAATTTTAATTTAACAGAGAGATTATATGTCGGCTTTAATTTGTGGTTCTTTTGCTTTTGATACCATTATGGTATTTAACGATAAATTTAAACATCATATCTTGCCTGATCAGATGCATATTATCAATGTGTCGTTTTTGGTACCGGATTTACGCCGTGAATTTGGTGGGTGCGCGGGTAACATTGCCTACAACCTCAATCTGTTAGGTGGCGATGCGCTGCCTATGGGTACAGTGGGAACGGATTTCGCGCCTTATGCTGAATGGATGGTGAACTGTGGTATTCCAGGCACACACGTCATGACTGTTGATCATAGTTATACTGCTCAAGCCTTTATTACGACGGATATGGATGATAATCAAATCACTGCTTTTCATCCTGGCGCAATGAATTTTTCCCATTTAAAGAAAATTTCTGACGCGAAAGGTGTGACGCTGGGTATTGTTTCCCCTGATGGGCGTGAGGGAATGATCGAACATGCGAGACAATTTGTCGCGGCCGGTATTCCTTTTATATTTGATCCTGGGCAAGGTATGCCGATGTTTGATGGTAATGATTTGCTGCAATTCATTGAGCAAGCCACTTGGGTTATCGTTAATGATTACGAATGGCAATTGTTGCATGAGCGCACAAACTTATCTCAGCAAGAAGTGGCTAAGCGGGTGCAGGCGTTGATCATCACGAAAGGGGGAGAGGGTTCTCAGATTTATACGCCTGATACGGTTTATCAAATTCCTTGTGCGAAGGCGAAGGCGGTTAATGATCCGACAGGGTGTGGTGATGCTTTTCGGGGCGGGCTGTTGTATGGCTTGATGAAAGATATTGATTGGGAAACGACGGGCAGAATTGCGTCATTGATAGGGGCCATTAAAGTTGAACACCATGGTACTCAAAATCATAGCTTTACATTGGATGAGTTTAAACAACGTTTTAAAGACAATTTTGGTTATACGTTGTTGACATAAACGCTTGCGTTCGTAGTAGGCGATTTATCGCCTACTACTCAAAAACTACGGTGATTTTTTGATAAAGGGCTGTATCAGTAACCAAGGTAATGTCAAATAGCGAGGTTCGCGAAATTGCTCAAGGCCTATTTTCATGCCCTGATGTCCTGCCGTGGGTTGTGCCAGATAGGTGCCAAATAGCCGATCCCAAATGGATAAATTAAAGCCAAAATTACTGTCGAATTCGGTTTTGATGACAGAATGATGGACGCGATGCATGTCGGGTGTGACAAACATTAAGCGTAAGACTTGGTCGATTTTAAGGGGTAATGCGATATTGCTGTGATTAAACATCGCCATGGCATTTAAGATGATTTCAAATAGCAAGACGGCGAGGGCCGGTGGGCCAAGTACTAAAATCACGGCCAATTTAATCAACATGGATAATATGATTTCAATGGGATGAAATCGTGCGCCGCTTGTGACATCTAAATCAAGATCGGCATGGTGCATACGGTGTAAACGCCATAATAAGGGGAGCGCGTGAAACAGAGCATGTTGTATATAAATCGCGCCATCTAATAGCACGACTGAGATAGTCACGACGGCCCACATTGGCAAATCAACATTGTTGAATATGCCCCACTGTTGTTGTTGTGCCAGCACTGCTAAACTGACTGCTGCTATAGGAAAAATCACACGCAGTAACAAATTGTTTAAAAAAATAAGACCGAGATTGTTTAACCAACGCACCGTTTTAGAGGCGATCAATGTTCTGCGCGGTGCGAGTATTTCCCAAAGGGCCATTAGCCCCAATACGCCAAAAAAACAAATGAGGCGAATTGCCATTTCATGCTGCATAACCCATTCATTTATCATTTCCGTTATCCGTTATTCGTTATCCGTTATTAAATGAATTTTCTTGTGCTTTTGTCTGACACTTTGAACAAATACCATAAATATATAAACAATGTTCAGTAATTTCAAAATGGTATTGTTCTGCAATGGTACGTTGTCGTTCTTCAATGACATTATCAAAAAACTCGACAATTTTACCACATTTGACACACAGTAAATGATCGTGATGGTAGCCTTCATTTAATTCAAATACTGATAAACCATTTTCAAAATGGTGACGCATCACTAAACCCGCCGCTTCAAATTGGGTTAACACCCGATAAACGGTTGCTAAACCGACATCTTCTCCGATATCCAGTAATTTTTTATAAACCTCTTCAGCACTCAGATGACGTTGTTTACTATTTTCTAGCAATTGCAGTATTCGTAGTCGGGGCAAAGTGGCTTTTAAACCTGCTTTTTTCAAATCGTGACTTTCCATAAAATTCCTTTGGCGGGCCGAATATTATATTATCAGTTGTTGGGTGGGTGGGCAAGTTGGTTGCCCACCAATTATTATCCACTAATTTCAAAAGGGCAGACACGCAGGTCTGCCCCTACAATACGATTTGATGTAGGGGCGAACCTACGTGTTCGCCCTCTTTAGTGACATTATTTATTCTGAACATCTATAAGAATTGGTTTTATGGTTTATCACTTAACTTCAATTTCCTCAATCCTAAAGTGTTTAAAACAAGGCGATTAGTTTATGATGCCAAAATATCTCATGATATACTGTCTGATGAGTGCCAGTTTATTTCTATCAAGTTGTAGTCTCTATAAGATAGATATTCAACAAGGCAATTGGGTGACTCAAGAAATGCTGGATAAACTCGAATTGAATATGCCACAAAGAAAAGTACACTTTATCATGGGTACACCGCTGATAGCGGATGTTTTCCAGCAACAGCGTTGGGATTATTTGTATAGTTTTCAACCAGGTGGAAAATCTCGGCAACAACGCCATATTTCACTCTTTTTTGATGAGAATCAACGTCTTGTACGAGTCACTGGGGATGTCAAAATTGGCAAACAGCGATTACCCAAACCGACACCGTTTCCAGACGACTTCGATCAAGAACCTATTTTGTAAGTACTGAACCATAAATTTTCAGGTATTTTAATAGAAGCAATCGGGGCAACCACAAGGGATTGCCCCTACAACCGTACCCGTAGGGGCAATCCCTTGTGGTTGCCCCCTTTCTCCTTTCTCCTTTCTTTAGTGAAATTATCTCTTTTTAGTAGCGCGTTGTTTACGAACAACTTTTGGATCAGCAATCAGGGGGCGGTAAATCTCTACACGATCATGCTCGCGTAGCTTTGTTTTTAAAGTGCAAGGCTTACTGAAAATCCCGACTTTATTTTTGCTGAGATCAATTTCCGCAAAGCGTTCTAAAATTTTTGATTGTTCAATCGCTTGCTGTACCAAAGTTGATAAGGGCACATCTAAAGAAATAATCATTTGTTCTTCAGGTTTGGCATAAGCGACTTCAACGTGAATGGTGTCAGGATGTTCCATGTAATTCATTAGCCCTTTTAACAAAAGCATCTACCAAAGTATTGAGAATTTTGGTAAATACAGGTTCCAAACTCAAGCGTAGCACAGGATTTTTAATTTCAAATGCCATCGTTAAAGAAATTTTACTGCCTTCTTCTCCCAATGCTTGAAAATCCCAATGTCCTTGCAAATGATTAAAGGGGCCTTCAAGCAAGCGCATGTCAATTGACTCATTGGGTTTAACGATATTGGTTGTGGTAAAAGACTTTTCCAAACCGGCACGGCTCATCGTGATTGTTGCAATCACTTCTGAGTCATTTCGAGACGATACAGTAACATGTTTGCACCAAGGTAGAAATTCTGGATAGCGCGTAATATCACTCACTAAAGCAAACATGTCATGGCTGCTATAAGGAACTAACGCGGTTTTATGAATACGGATCACGAAAATACCCCTATTGTATTTAAGAAAACTAAACCAATACCCAAAGGCGTGAGATAACGCAATAGGAAATACCAAACTTGAAAGCCTAAACGGTTAGGCGATGATTTAAATTCGTCACTGACAATTTGACGCTTCATGATCCAAGCGACGAAAATGGCGATAAATAATCCGCCTAACGGTAACATGATATTCGTTGTCAGATAATCAATGAGATCAAATAAGGTTTTATCTTCAAAGCTGGCAAACTGGGATAACGGTTTGATATCGCTCCAAATATTAAATGAAAAAACCGTTGCTAATCCAACCAACCAAGCGGCTAATCCGCAGCCTATTGTTGCACTCAAGCGAGTGAATTTGCCCGTTTCAACTAACCAGGCGACTGCAGGTTCAATCAGTGAAATCGCTGAACTCCAAGCTGCGAGTGCTAATAATACAAAAAACACGGTTCCAAAAAAACTGCCGAATGGCATTTGTCCAAAAGCAATGGGCAATGTTTTAAACACAAGCCCCACACCAGCATCGGGCTGTAAGCCATTACTAAAGACAATTGGGAATATGATCAAGCCTGCTAAGATCGCAACCAGCGTATCAGCCACCACAACGGCCGTGGTTGTTTGTGCAATTGAAGCTTGTTTGGGTAAATACGCGCCATAAACCATAATCGAGCCCATACCCAAGCTCAAGCTAAAAAAGGCTTGTCCCATCGCAGCCAAAATGCCATCGTAACGAAATTCCCCCTTGGAATATAACAACTTATCGAAATCAATATTAAACATAAAATGGACACCATCCATGAATTTAGGGGTACTCATGGCATAGCCGACTAGCACTAACAATAGGATAAACAAAGCGGGCATCATCCAGCGCACGGCCCGTTCCAATCCGCCTTGCACCCCACCGGCAACCATCGTAATGGTAACGATGATAAAGGCTGTGTGCCAAGCCAATAGGCGTAATGGATCACCGACTAACGCATTAAATTGCGTGTCCACAAAATCAGCGACGGCATTTGCCGTGGGCAAATCACTGACAACGGTGAACATGCCAGATGCCAAACGAGGCACATAAGCTAATGCCCACCCAGCAATGACACTGTAAAAAGACAAAATCAAAAAACCTGCGATGACACCTGACCAACCCAACAATTGCCAAATTTGCGAACGGCCCGTTTCTTGGGCCAATGCTTGCATAGTATTAATCGGACTACTGCGCCCACGTTTTCCCAACATGACTTCGGCCATCATGATGGGCAAGCCGATCAAGGCAATGCACAATAAATAAACAATGACAAAGGCCCCACCACCGTATTCGCCTGTCATATAAGGAAATTTCCAAATATTACCGAGGCCAACAGCAGAGCCGGTAGCGGCTAGAATAAACGCTAATCTCGAAGACCACTCTCCATGTATGGATGTTTTGGGTAGACTCATTCATGTTATCCTTATCAATTTATATAAAAGCGGCATTATCATATAAAACCAATCGAATATTAAAAAATAGCCTTGATTATAAGGTTATAAAATGTGCATTATCATATAAAACCAATCGAATATTAAAAAATAGCCTTGATTACAAGGTTCTAAAATGTGCATTATGATATAAAACTAATCAATATTAAAAAATAGCCTTGATTACAAGGATAATGTTTGTATGTTTGTAAGTACTGAAGCACAAATAAACAGGTATTTTACAACCCTTTCTGTTTTTTTAAATATACCTGAAAATTTATGGTTCAGTACTTAGTAGGCGATTTGTCGCCTTAAATTGATTTTTTTAAACAAGGAAAGAAATAAAGAAATAATGCCTCAAATTTTCATTTTGGGCAACCACGAGGGAGTGCCTTGTTTCTGTCTGGGCAATCCGAAGCCCTGCCTATTAGAATGAGTTGACAAATAAATTATGGCAAAAAAACCTAAAACCCCCAGCAATACCATTGGGTTGAATAAAAAAGCGCATTTTGATTACTTTTTACAAGAACGTTTTGAAGCTGGCATTGTCTTAGAAGGTTGGGAAGTCAAAAGCTTACGTGCCGGTAAATTGCAAATTCGCGACACTTATGTCTTGCTTAAAGGTGGCCAAGCATGGTTACTAGGTGCCGTCATTACGCCGCTGGATAATGCCTCTAAACATCTTCAGCCAGAACCGCAACGCACACGCAAATTGCTACTGCACAAAGCAGAATTAAATCAGCTTCTGGGTGTAGTCGAACGCAAAGGTCAAACCTTGATTCCCACAGCGATGTATTGGAAAACAGGACGCGCTAAATTGGAATTTGCCATTGCCAAAGGTAAGAAAGAATACGACAAACGCGAGACAGAAAAAGATCGCGATTGGAAACGTGAAAAAGAACGTCTTTTTAAACATTAAAATCAGTTATCACATCAATTATCAATCGGGCAGACACGCCTCAATCGGGCAGACACGCCTCAATTGGGCAGACACGCCTCAATCGGCAGACACGCCTCAATCGGGCAGACACGCCTCAATCGGGCAGACACGCCTCAATCGGGCAGACACGCAGGTCTGCCCCTACAAGAACGTTATTATATATGACCGATTTCATGTAGGGGCGAACCTACGTGTTCGCCCTGTCGTGTTCGCCCTGTCGTGTTCGCCCTTGTCGTGTTCGCCCTTGTCGTGTTCGCCCTTAGTCGTGTTCGCCTGTGAAAATATTAAAAAAATACTTTGACAAGAGAAGCTTTTTTCTTCTATGCTCTTAACAAAAGTAAATTAATAATTGTTAAAATCAAAGTATTGATAATTGATAATTGATAACTGATAACTGATAACTGATAACTGATGAGGTAAATATATTATGAACAGAGGAAACCAATTGAACTCTGTTACAACGATCACCATTATTTTGAATATGTGTTTGTATTTTGGGGGACAATACGCCCTAGCCGAACAATTTTCTCCCTACTTAAAAGTAGGCACTTCATCGAAAGGCCTAAAAGATTCACCTAAGAAGATTGTACGCACATTCAAGGGGCATAAACGTAGTGTGACTTCAATTGCTTTCAGCCCCAATGGAAGACTGCTCGCTTCAGGCAGTGAAGACGAAACGATAAAATTGTGGACAGTGCGTAATGGCTTAATCTTCCACACTTTAAAAGCCCATAATTTCTGGGTGACTTCTTTGGCCTTTAGTCCAGACGGCAAAAAACTAGCATCAGGTGGTGAGGATAAACTCATCAAGTTGTGGGATGTCAAGACGGGTGACAAACTAAACAGTTTGCGTGGACATGATAATTCCGTCACTTCTATCGCTTTCAGTCCTGATGGTAGCATTCTTGCTTCTGCCAGTTGGGATAAAAAAATTCATTTATGGGACGTGGAAACTGGCGACAAATTACGCACCCTAGAAGGCCATAGGCGCAACGTACCTTTTGTTGTCTTCAGTCCTGACGGCAATACACTGGCTTCCGCCAGTTGGGATAAAACGCTTCGACTGTGGAACATACACACTGGCAAAACACGAAGCATCTTGAAAAGAGGGCATAGAGGTTGGGTCAATACTGTTGCATTCAGCCCTAATGGAAAACTCCTCGCGTCAGGTAGCTTGGATCGCACCATTAGACTGTGGGATGTAGAGGATGTTAACAATGCGAAAAAGAAACGCCGCTTGAGAGGACATCGGTCGGCTGTGATGTCGGTTGCTTTTAGCCCTGATGGAAAGCGCCTAGCTTCAGGTAGCCTAGATAAGACTATCAGGGTATGGGATGTGAATACACGCAAATCCATCCGGATTCTGGAAGGCCATTGGGGTCACATTATGTCAGTTGCCTTTAGTCCGAACGGAAAAATCTTGGCTTCCGGCAGCGAAGATAAAACCATTAAGCTGTGGGAACAGTAAATTATTTATCAAGCAGATCAGGTGATATTATGGATGAACGCGAATATCAACAAGTCCGCGAAAGACTCAATCAATACCCTTGTGTCTTTGAAAAGGCCATTTTAACTAATCGTTGTGCCTGTGAAAAGTGTCAACGTTTGAATATTGCAGAACGTGAACTGGCCACTTGTACTTCCTCAACAGCACAACAACGCTGCATTGAACTACTTGAACAGTTATCTCAAAATGCTCGTTTTGCCTTGAAACTGCCAAACTTAACGGGTACCCTACCTCATGGTAAAATGATGAAAGTTCAATGCGGCGGATTATTGGGTTTACACACCCTACTTTTTTCTGAATCGAACACGACGCAACCAGCGGTTGGAAATATTGACGCTTTGATCACACAAGCACTAGAAACTTATGGTGATCTCAAAAAACTACCTTACCAAGAAGTAGTCAAATTTATCAGCCATTATCAAGTGCGTAAGTCAACGATCAATTATCAATGATCAAAAGGGCGAACCGACGTGTTCGCCCTCAAATTATTTTTCTGAACATCTCAAATTAACCTTCTCTTCACAAATCACAAATCACACCATGAAACATTCTACCCCCTTTTTATCGTTACTCTTAACAGTGGGAATAGCCCAGGCTGGTGTTTATGAGCAAGACGATTTAAATCAAGGCTACGTCTATTTAAATCAACTCAGGTTCCGAGCGGGTATGACAGAATTGTTCACAAACCCACAACTAGAACTATCCGCCTTCAATCACGCCAATTTTTTAGCCGACAACTACCTCACTGGTCATTATGAAATAGACAGTCTACCAGGCTTTACGGGCATAGAGCCAAAAGATCGCACCATGGCAGCAGGTTATCGCAGTTTAGCCGTCTCAGAAAACGTTTCATCTGGAGATACTCGCAGTCTTGATTCTATTGATGGCCTCATGGGCGCGATTTACCACCGCCTTGGCTTTTTGGATTTTGTCATTGATGAAATCGGCATAGGTATTGCCAAAGTGTCCTTCTCAGAGCCTAATAGCCATACCGCTTATGTCTACAACATGGGCAATTCTGGATTAAATGCCCTGTGTGAAGGCCCCGCTTTTTCAGGCTATGGCCGCTACTATACTCGCGTCTGTGAACCCTATATAAAAATCAATGTCGACGATTTTGAAAATGTTCAAACCCTAGCGCGAGGCTATAATCCCAACATTGTCCAGTGGCCGGCTGACGGTGATAACGACGTTCCCCCCGTTTTTTTTGAAGAATCACCTGATCCCTTACCCGATTATTCCGTTTCAGGTTATCCCGTTTCCCTTCAATTTAATCCACTGGCTTTCAGCGATGTGAATATCATAGCCTTTCAGCTTTATCGTGAAACGGATAATCTTGAAATACAACCGACTCGGCTACTCAATCAAAGCACTGATCCCAATAGCAAAATGACAGGCCTTCAATATGCCCTGTTTCCCTTAGAACGTTTAGAGTGGAACACCGCTTACCGAGTAGAGGCCACCTACACCACAAG
>QNEL01000197.1 GCA_003645185.1 Candidatus Parabeggiatoa sp. nov. 3 | reverse complement strand
TTTGATTTGCTGGTGTGGAAGACGGCGATTGATGAGAATTGTCGCAGGCAGTCAATAGGCATAACAGTAAAATGCTGTTTATCAAAAAAAAGATTGGGTTAAAAATGCGATTTGGCATGGTGTGTGAATCCGAAGGATCAATGATCAATTATCAGTTATCAGTGAACAGTTATCAGTTATCACTTTTTCCGTCTGCAAAGGATCGTTTATTCATTTCGTCAATCCGTGCTTAAAAAGATTGCATTAACCATTAACCATTAACCATTAACCATTAAAATGAACATCAAGATATTGAGTATAAAATCTATTTTATTATTTTTTGTCGCGCTTATCACATTGACACTGATGTTATTTATTCTAATCTTTGTCAATCAAAATAGACAATTAGAAAATAACAGGGCTTATTTGCCATTACAGCAGACAGTTGCACAATTCGCTCAAGGATTAGATAGGGAAATTGAGTCAGCGACACAAACGGTTCATCGTCTCAAAAGGTATGTCTCGATTTTGAACGCTGGAGTAACAGAAGACAATTTGACTTTTCTTCAACAATTGATGGCAGAAAATCTACAGTTTGAAACGAATCACTACAGTAGTTATATTGCTTTAGAGCCCTTCAAAGCACGGCAATACTTTAATCAGCGCGGTAAGTTGTTGCTGGTACATAAAGATGTAGAGCTACGTAACACGATAAAATATAACAGACCACAATATACCTTACAAAAATCTTGGAATGAACCAAGTTATGCTAATGATCCTAGAAAATCTTGGTATTACCTGAGTAAACAGAGCAACGATATACAAATCACACCGATTTATTTTGATGCCGACTACACTCATCGCTCTGTGTTCAGTATTAGTCAAGGGCTGCATAAGCGTCGCACTTTTGAAGGGGTTGTTGGTGTCAGCATCTTGGTTGATACGTTTTTTGAAGGGATTGAAAACCACAAATTGGGTAACACGGGTGGATTGTTCCTAGCCGACTTTAAATCGGGTTTGTTGTTAAGCAAAATAGGCCCTGTTGGTAGCCCTCTTTTGTCGTTTTTGAACGCCACAGAACGTAATGCTTTGAATCTATACAGCAAGGATATCAAACAGCCGTTTTGGAAAAAAATTTTTAACAAAGATATGCCCTCTATTGAGGTGAAAAACAATGAGGGAGAATACTATACATTGTCTTCCCAAAAATTACGATTGTTACCGTGGACATTAGTCAGTTATCAACGTACCGACGAATTAAAACAGGATAATTCACTGAATCGTTTTCCTTTTATCACTGTAGCCATTATTATTTTAATACTATTAGCGGCCATGGTGCTGGTATTCTTTAAAACCTTGATTTTGCCTCTGTCAGAGTTACTTCAAATGAGCCACAAAATCACGGGACAGTCAAGTAGGCGTTTACAAAGAAACCAATGGGTTGTCATTGAATTACGTCACCTAGCTGAAATGGTGACAAAGATGGCTAAAAAGACGGTTAAAATCAACAGTGATCGACTCGAATGTCTCAAGCGTTTACAAGCGTCGCGTTTAGCTAAAGCCGAAAAAACACAACAAAAGGAACGGTGTTATGTGGCATTAAAAAAACTCAAGCTTGAAACATATCATTTCCAGGAGGAAATGCAAAAAGCGCATTTGCACATTCAAAAGGCACGAATAGAACTTCAAAAACATAAATTGGAATCGAAACGGGCCAAGGTACAAACTCATGCGGCTAATCAAGCGAAGGAACAATTTTTGGCCAATATGGGGGTTGAACTCCGCACCCCTATGAATGCGATTATGGGTTATACGGAAATCTTGCAAGAAGATGCCAGAGAGCAAGGTTTAAACGAATTGATTCCGGATTTACAAAACATTCATGGTGCGAGTTATCATTTATTGGATTTAATCAATAACTTGTTTGACATGTCCAGAATTGAATCTAGCCAAATGGATTTGTATATCGAAACTTTTGATATAGCGCCCATGATTCAGGATGTGGTTTCGACGATTTCGCCGTTGTTGGTTAACCAATCCAATTTGTTAAAAGTGTTCTGTGAACCGGCATTGGGTACCATGTCAGCAGATTTAACAAAAGTGCGGCAAAATTTATTGAATCTGCTCACCAATGCGAACAAATTTTCCCAGCAAAGTACGATTTCATTGACTGTGATGCGTGAAACTGTGGAAGGTGTGGATTGGATTTTATTCCGTATTGCCGATCAGGGTATTGGCATGACACAAGAACAAATCAAAAAATTATTTCAAGCGTTTGTGCAAATTGATACTGGCTCCCGCAAAAGTGGCAATGGTTTAGGCCTCGCCATTACTAAAAAGTTTTGTCAAATTATGGGAGGTGATATTTGGGTTGAAAGTCAAGTTGGACAAGGCAGCACTTTTACTATGCGCCTGCCTGCTCAAGTCACGCCTGCTGATGAATAGTAACTGTTTTAATGAAAACGACTTATGGGCATCTATAGAGGTTCAGAAAAATAATTTCACATCAAAGCAGGCTTAATGGCATTTTACCGACATGTTCATTGAAACAATGCTAACTAACAAGCGCCGTTTATCTGCAAGTATGACTTTGTTTATCATGATTTGTACCTCAAAAAGTTGACCATTGCGGTGCTGTTCTTTCTGCCCTTGGACGAACACCGGTTCATCTTGTGTCGTGAGTAAACTATAATATTCACGTACCGCTTCATCATAGACAGCAGTAGGCCGCACTATTGTAAAGGGTTGTCCCACCAATTCCTCTGGACGATATCCATACAAGTCTGCATAAGCTTGATTGACTTTTAAAAAACGACCACGATCATCCGTTAAGCAAAGCCCCAATTTACTCGCTTCAAACACGGATGATAATAATGCATCATCTTCATGATCGCTTTCCAGTGAGGCATTGCCTGAGTTTGATGATTGTTTATACTCAGTAATATCAATCGCAAAGACAATGGCCCCACTGATATTGCCTTGCTCATCTTGATAAGGCATTTTATCAAACTGTAACCAACGTAGAGATGCCTGCTCTAAAGTTTGCTCTGCATTTTGTGCTGAACTTGATTCATCAACCGTATTCTCATGTTTCAGGCAATGCACTATCCCAGTCTGTGGCTGACCTGATTGGAGTACTTCTTGACAATCGGTATAGTCTTCAAGTTCTTTTTGGTATTGTTTAAAGATATCTTCAGCATGTTGATTCTGGCGTAATAAACGATTCTCATGATCACGATACCAAATCATTGCTGGTAGCTTATGAAAAATCACCTGATACTCTTGCCACTGCTTACGCACCGTTTCCCACATTCGATGACGTTCACTGATATCATGCATTAAACTAAAATTAAACAAAATCTTCCCCTTAGCATCGCGTACCGCATCAACCCGCTGCCAGATGGGAAATACAGAGTTGTCTTTATAAAAAACCTCTAATTCACCTTGCCAACTGTCTCCACTCGCTAACGCCTCTTTAACCTCTTGCTCCAACATCTCCAAGGAATCGGATGGATAAAGATCAGACACATTTAACTTTTTGATTTCCTTAGAAGAACGTCCAAATAACCTTTCATAAGCTGGATTAACGTAGACTAATTGTCCGGCCGTATTCCTGACGACAATCGCTTCTTGGGAAGTTTCGATGATAGATTTAAATAAACGCAAATGGCCTTGCGCTTTTCGACGCTCAGTCACATCAATGCCGACACCAAAAAAGTAATCTAATGCCCCCTCCCCTTTCACAACAGCACGGCTATGCCATTCTACTAGCAAGGGGTTACCCGACTTACTCAACAAATGGTATTCCATTAACGACGGCAGCATAGATTGAATCAAAGTATTAAACTCAGTAGAGACTAAGGGGCGCTCTTGCTTTGGTATAAAAGTGGTTAAAAAATCCGAGTTAATAACTTCCTCAAGTGAATATTCCGTTGCCTGTAGCATAGACTGATTAATCATACGGATAGTGCCATCTGGATTTAGTGCGACAAAAAACGCAGGTGAAGTTTGAACCAAAGAATTGATAAAATCCTTTTCCTGACGCAATGCCTCCTCATATGCTTTACGTTCCGTAATATCACGCAATGTTGCACAGACTAAAGAGCGCCCATGAAACAAGTAAGTATTACCTGTAGACATTTCAACCGGAAACACGGTACCATCCTTTTTCTTATGCCAACGCAACGGAATGACTCGCTTACTCGCACTAAAAGCGCCTCGCTTTTTCACCGCTTCAGCAGACACCTCTTCTGTTTTCAGAAGCAACCACTCTTCTTTAGTATAGCCATACAAATCTACGGCCGCTTGATTCACATCAAAAACGTGCTGAGTATTGGCATCGAACACCACAGTTGGATTAGAAGTTGCTTCAAACAATTGTCGATATTTGGACTCATTCTCCCATAATGCCGTTTCAATCTGTTGACGATCAGAAATATCGCGCACTGCCACCATCAAAATCTGTTTACCTTGATACAAAAATGGACTGGCGGTTACCTCCGCTGGAAAAACAGTCCCATTTTGTTTTTTATGGTACAGCATCACTGTTGATTTCATACCTTTTTTGATTAACTGTAGCATTTTATCAGGCTGTACCGATAACTCTACTGTTTTGAATTTCAACAACTGATGACGACTATAACCATACAAATGTGTGGTTGCCTTATTCACATCAAGAATAGTGAAGGTTTGGGCATCGACCATAAAAATCGCATCTGATTGAATTGCCATTAACTGTTGATATTTTTTTTCCGCTTCATTCAATTCCTCCTCAATACCGTGCGAGTCCGTCATATCAATATGTGTTCCCACCATACGATGGGGTTTACCTGATGAGTCTAGAACCATCACAGCACGACTTAAAATCCAGCGATAACTGCCATCTTTATGTTGCAAACGATGCTTGTTTTCACAAACTGGCGTTGTTCCCTCTAAGTGATTTTGAATATCTTTCATCACTTGCTTATCATCTTCAGGATGAATACGTTTATGCCAAGAATCGACATGAGCCGACAACTCATGTTCTTCAAATCCCAACATCTGTTCCCAACGGCGCGAAAAATGCATTTCATTGGTGACTAAATCCCAATCCCACAAATCGTAATTATTATCTGTTATTCTGCCCCCTTCTGAAGGTGAATCTGCCGTTTTACGCAAAGCATGCTCTGTTTCCTTATACTGCGTGATATCTGAAAATGAAATGACAACAGCATAAGGTGTCATCACATCATCTCGCCATAAGGGATAAGAATGAATACGGATCCAAAGCACTGACTCATCAGGCTTAACGATTCCGATAACCACATCAGCATAAGATTGCCCCGTTCGCAAGGTACAAATAGCGGGATGCGTTTCAGTGGGAAACGGAGAACCATCTTCGCGGATCAAGTGCCAATCGGGATCAATCAAAGTCCAGCCCATCATTTGATCAGCAGATAAACCCAAAATGCGTTCCGCACTGGGATTACAGGCCCCAATTGTGCCATTAGCATATTGTAAAACAACGCCTTCCTGTAGCACACTGATCATTTCATCGGCCACCATCGGTTGCTCGCGAGCAGTGATATCCATCCCGACGACATAATAAGCATACTCAGCCGATGCCGCGCCATTAATTTCCCATAACAGGTTACGATAAATACCATTATAATGGCGAAACCGAATAGAGAATGAAATTGAAGGCCAGCCTTTAGTTAATTGTTCAAAATAATATTGAGTAATGGCTTGATCATCAGGATGAACAAAATCTAAAAAACTTTTAGCCAGCAATTGCCCAGTTGATAATCCAAGGCTTGTTTCCCAAGCCGCATTAACTTCTTTAAATTGGTATTGGGCATCTAAAATGCCAAACATGGCAGAAGAACGCCAAAAAAAGCGGGAATGACGGGGATTGTTAACAGGCATAATGACTTTCCTAAATTTTATAAATGATATATATTAATACTCGATCTTCACGTTTTTGATGTTATTTGGCTTTGCTAAGCCCTATTTTTGAGCGTTAAAATAGACAACTCATTGATTTTTAAAGTTATTTAGTTTTGAGCGCATAAAATGATATTGCTTTTTAAATCAAGACGTTACAAAAAACTTGAAGATCGAGTAATAGAGACGCACGGCAGTGCGTCGAGACGAAGTTTCATGCTGGTTTTAGGTCAATATTTATTTATAACGCAAGAGACGCAAGAGACACTTCTTTTTTTTTGACACAGAGCGTTTTTAGCGTTTATATCAATTTCAATCGCCAGAAAACCAGCGACATTGCAACATAAAACCCGCCACCCAGATTGCAGCACTATATACCCCATTCTTGTAATTGCCTCTTTTCGGGATAATTAAAGGGTGCTAAACGGGTTATTTTGAAAATTGCCCATAGTTTATTTGATAATCGCTTAGCCTTAGACATTATTCAATATCAAAAATATCAAGGTTTTGATAAAGCGAACAATGATAACTGATAACTGATTTTCAGGCAAAAGTTTCGCTCCGCGAAACTTTTGCCTGAAACTGATTTCCACGCAAATGTTTTTGCGCGCAAAAACTTTATTTCACGCTAAAGTTTAGCGAAGCGAAACTTTAGCGTGAGCCGAAGGCCAGCGAAGCTAAATGTGGAACTGATAACTGACAACAGTGATTACCTTATGACTTCCAATATTAACACGACACCTTCCAAAAAGAACTCAAATAAAACGCTGAAGACGACACAAACGGTAGAAAAAACCCCTACACCTGAGGAGAACGAAGAATTCGATCTCACCCGCCCTGAATTGTATATCAACCGTGAATTAAGCCTACTGGCTTTTCATCGTCGGGTTTTGGCACAAGCTCAAGATCAAAAAATGCCCTTGCTAGAACGTTTACGATTTGTGTGTATTGCAAGCACTAACCTAGATGAATTTTTTGAATTACGGGTGGCCGGTTTAAAAGAACAAGTCGCCGCCGGTTCAGTGCAAGCAGGGCCTGATAATCTTTCTCCACAAGAAGTGCTGAATCGCATCAGTGTGGCCGCTCATGATTTTGTTGATGAACAATACTGTTTACTCAATAAACAACTTTTACCGGCATTAGAACAAGCAGGCATTAACTTTCTCAAGCGCGATAGTTGGAGTAAACGTATCAGTAAATGGGTGCGTGACAATTTTGATAATGAACTGATGCCCATCTTAAGTCCCATTGGTTTAGATCCAGCCCATCCTTTTCCACGTATTCTCAACAAAAGTTTGAATTTCATTGTTTCCCTAGAAGGGAAAGATGCCTTTGGACGCGATAGCGGTATGGCCGTAGTACAAGCACCACGCTCATTACCACGTTTCATTCAATTACCCTCTGAATTATCTGAACACCCCTACGATTTTATTTTTCTCTCTTCTGTCATCCATGCCCATGTGGGAGATTTATTTCCTGGCATGACAGTCACCGGTTGTTACCAATTTCGAGTCACTCGTAATAGCGACTTGTTTGTTGATGGAGAAGAAGTGGATGACTTACTACGTGCTTTAGAAGGTGAATTACTTGGCCGCCGCTATGGGGATACTGTACGTTTAGAAGTCGCTGACAATTGTCCCGAAAAAATGATTAACTTTTTATTAAAACATTTTGGACTCACTCAACAAGACTTATATCAGGTTAATGGGCCAGTCAATCTCAATCGCTTATTATCCTTGCTAGATTTAGTAGACCGCCCCGATTTAAAATATCCCAGTTTTAAGCCGAGTATTCCCACCTGCTTGGGACGCAATTTATTTGCGACTATCCGTGAAGGCGACATCCTGCTACATCATCCGTTCCAATCTTTCACCCCTGTCATTGATTTTGTGCGTCAAGCGGCAAGCGATCCAAAAGTATTAGCCATTAAACAAACGCTGTATCGCACCGGGCCGGATTCTGTGTTAGTTGATGTATTGGTAGAAGCAGCACGTTCTAGTAAAGAAGTGACTGTCGTGGTAGAACTACGGGCCCGTTTTGACGAAGAAGCGAACATTCGTTTAGCGACTCGCTTACAAGAAGCCGGTGCTCATGTTGTTTATGGTGTGGTAGGGTATAAAACCCATGCAAAAATGCTATTGGTTGTGCGTCGTGAGAGTAACAAATTCAAACGTTATGTGCATTTAGGCACCGGTAACTACCATGATCGTACCGCACGTATCTATACAGATTATGGCTTATTAACCTGTAATGAGGATATCGGTGAAGATGTGCATAAAATGTTCATGCAGCTGACTACCCTTGGACGAGGAGCCAAGTTGAAAAGGCTGTTACAATCACCGTTCAGCTTACATACCGGCTTGATAGAACGCATTGAACGTGAAGCAGAAGCCGCTCGCCAAGGTAAACCCGCTCATATTATGGCGAAAATCAATGCCTTAGCGGAATCAAGCATCATCCACGCTTTATATCACGCTTCAATAGCAGGGGTAAAAATTGAATTGATTGTGCGCGGAATCTGTTGTTTAAAACCCGGTATTCCAGGCATTTCCGATAATATTCATGTCCGTTCTATCGTAGGCCGTTTTCTGGAACACACCCGCATTTTTTATTTTTTAAATGACGGCAAACCAGAAGTCTATTGTGCCAGTGCAGACTGGATGGTTCGTAATCTACTAAAGCGGGTAGAAGAATGTTTTCCGATTGAAAATCCAGAACTCAAAGAGCGCGTGGTTGAGCAAGGTTTGAAGTTATATTTGGAAGACAATACACAAGCATGGGTACTGGATAGTGATAGCCATTATACCCGCCTAACGCCTGAAGGGGATGCAGCGGCCATTTCAGCCCAGCAAACCTTATTAAAAAGTTTAGCAGATAAAGCGTAGCATCGTAGAGACGCGATGCCTCGCGTCTCTTGCATCTTTTGTTTATTGTCAGCCACATTCCTTATGGCATAAAATGTGCCCACTTCTCCTATGTACTTCAAGCATTCATCCATTGCTGTATAAATATCCCACCACTGTTGAGTATGTATCATGTATGACAGATTAAACTGACCATTTTCGAGGTATTCCATTCTCACAAACTGGGTTTCAAATGAGGGATAAATCGCATTTTGGCTTGGATAATTATACTTAGCACAGAATTAATGACTGCATTTATCCCTTGATAGCACCTGCCAAGGTTCAGGTTTGGCACCTTCAATTTCCTGATCATAGTCAATACCGCCAAGATTTTTAAAAAGTTCGATAGGAATATCAAATATGTAATCGGCATCCCCACAGTTATCTTGTTTTAAAAACAATTTATCTTGAATGCTTTTAACTTGCCTTGGTACTTCCCCAATTGTCTCTAAATGTTTGATACTCTGTTGTGCATCATGAAAAACAGACCACTCTTCAATGCCATCCTTCCAAGAACAAACAAAACTTTGCATGGTTGTTTCATTAACATAGCACGCGATCAGATAGGCATTTTTCGAGAGTTTGTAAAAGACATTCTCGTCTGGAATTATCTCATCATTGATGTACAGAAGATAGGCACCACTGGGCAACAGTACGCCAGTTACATCTGATTCAGGAATACTTTCATATTTATCAGTTGTTACTACAGAATAATCATTGTGGACTGTTTCTTGTTTTTTACCTTTCACAGCAATCAGGAGAACTCGAAATCCCATTAAGTGTAACCTCCATTTAATTTCTAAAAGTGTTTTACATTGTCGATTTGTAGGTTATTGATTGTACTTACAATAGGCCTTAACATAGCACGCGATCAGATAGGCATTTTTCGAGAGTTTGTAAAAGTTAAAAACCTGACAGGTTTTGAAAACCTGTCAGGTTTGGGCCAAACTGTTCCATTATTTTTAATGTGGGATTGTTTCGCATTTTAACCAATATTTCATGCGAGTTTTATGTCAAGGGGTAGGGATTAAAAGAGAAATAAACGCAAAAGACGCAAAAGGCGCAAAAGGCGCTATTATAAAAACCTTGCGTCGTTTGCGCCTCTTGCGTTATTTATACTGATTTTTTAATCAGCGTAATATCAGTTCAATCAGGCCATAATCTGCGTTCGATCACCGTGTTAGCGCCATAAACAACTGGGGCAATTTTTCGGGTAGCCGTTCTAATTTGTCAATCACTGTGTAGTTGTTAGCGCCAAAAATATCGGCCACGTATTCGTCTGCATTGGGATCAAGGGTGATGCAATATGTGGTAATGCCTTTGCGATCTAATTCGTTGACGGCTATATGGGTATCCTCTTTCAGGTAACGGGGATCTTGTACGTCGATATCTGATGGTTCGCCGTCGCTCAGTACCAGCAATAATTTCTTCTCTTCACGGCGCTGTTCAAGATAGCGCCCTGCGTGCCGCAGGGCGGCACCCATCCGGGTTGAATAGTAGGCTGTCATGGCGGCTAACCTGCCTTTAGGGACTTCGTCCCAACTTTCTTTGAAGCCTTTGAAGTGCGTGTAACGCACTTCGTGTCGGGTATTCGATGCGAATCCGCCTATGGCAAAAGGATCGCCTAATGCTTCTACGGCCCAAGCCAGCATAGAAACGGCTTCTTGACTCAGTTGCAATATACTGGTTTCGCTCCCTTCTGGTGTGTCGTTGATGGATTGTGAGAGATCGAGCAATAGCAAGACTGCGATATCCCGTCCATCTTTGACGTGGCTTTGTTGAATACGGGTATCGGGTATACTGCCGGCGCGGAAGTCTGTCATGGCGCGAATGACGACATCCAAATCTAATTCGTCTCCTTCTTCTTGATAACGCACCCGTTTTCGTTGTTGGGGCTTGAGTAAATCGACTATCTTTTTCAAACGCTTGGCCAATAGATAGTGTTTCTCTAACAGTTGCTCAATCACATTCGGATCGCCGGGAGACTGAATGGCCTCGTACACAGTAGCCCAGTCGGGACGATAGCTTTGAATCTGATAATCCCATTCGGGATAGTGTTGGGGGGGCAAAATGTCTTCGTCTGGCTGATCATCACTTTTAGGATTGCTTGCCCCATGATCAGAATGAAAGTCATCTTCGTCTTCGGTATCTTCTAGGAACATCCATAAATAGCGATTATCGTCCCGATAACTCACCTGCGTATCTTCAAACCAGACTTTTGGTTTACGGAAACTGTGGTTGTAAATCTTTGCCAAGTAGGCGACACCCAGTTCGGTGCTGATAGCGGTGTTATACGGATCGTCAGCCATACGTTCGTGGAATCGTGCAACGTATTCCAAAACCAGTGGTTCGGTATAGGGATGATCTGGATCCAATAAGGCACGAGAAAGCATGGTTAGCTTATGGCGAATGCAGGCATAGTCTTCTGGGCAATCGCCCTCTTTTGGGAAGGGATGGAGAGACAGCCATAATTTTCGTAGGCCTGGGTAACGACGGATTGCTAAGGCCTCAACGCGAGCGTCTTCAAACGTTTCCACGGTTAAATGCTGAAAACTACTGAAATTATCGGCCAGATAGGGTTTAGACCAGAGTTTGTGTGCCATCATGTGGGTAATCATGGCCCGATAACGGTCGATACCTTTGACACCGTTCAGATCGTCGTAAACATCAGGCACATGGAAACCGAGTTTGTCTAAGTGGGGCAGCGGCTGACGGAGCAGATCAAAGGCTAAGGAATAGGGCCTAAAATCCATGGGCCTGTCCCAAAAGGCACGTAGATATAAGTTTAGCTTCCGCTCTGAATCAATATAAAGCGTTCCATGACGCTCTCGCTGGAGTATGGCGTGTGCATCTGCGGTTTGTAAACTGAAAAAATCAGGAAAACGATGGGGCTGATCGCGATAAGCGCGTATGCCATAGTTGATCCAGCTTTTCAGGCCACCCAGACTGAGTTGATTGAGCAGATAAATGATTCTACCGAGCAAAGGCACTAAACCATCCTTGGCCTCCTCAGACATCTTTTCCACCAATTCTAGCCATTCGCGCAGCAATTGCGTGTCATTCAGACGGCGGGCTACGGCGGGCAAGGTGGACAAAAAAGGATTGATAGCCGGGCCAATGAGTTGACTAGAGAGGGTTTCAGCCATATTCGCCACTTCATAAATAATGCTTTCGTCGGTTAATCGCACCACTTCTGGCAAACCTTCTAGGAGAAGCAGCACCAATTCAGTGCCTCTACCGAGATTACACACTCTGCTCGCACTGTCCAACCAAGCATCTATGCCCTCATGGGTCATAACACTTTGGGCTTCGCATAAACATTCATCAAAAATGTCATCAATATTTTTAAGGCTGCAACGCAGCTTTTCGCGGTACTCTTGCAGTTCGGGGTTCATAGCAATCTGCCTCTATCCGAAAATCATTTCGACTGCATTCTCTAAGGTAGCACGGATGTCAGGATCATCTGTGAGCGGACGAACCAAAGCCATTTTACAGGCCTCAATCGGTTCAATGCCAACTTGAATCAACTGCCCTGCGTAAACGAGCAGACGGGTAGAAATCCCTTCATCCATACCATGTCCCTTCAGGTTACGGGCACGGTGTGCGATTTGCACCAGTTTACCGCATTGTTCGGTATCCAAGCCCGTCTCTTTAATCACAATTTTGATTTCGGTGGTTTCGTCAGGATAGTCGAAATCGAGCGCGGTAAAACGTTGTTTAGTGGACTGCTTGATATCCTTCATCAAGCTTTGGTAGCCGGGATTGTAGGAGATAACTAACTGGAAATCAGGATGGGCATCTAGCAATTCACCCTTTTTATCCAAAGGCAACATACGGCGATGATCGGTGAGTGGATGGATGACAACGGTGGTATCCTGACGGGCCTCCACGACTTCATCAAGATAGCATAATGCACCGATACGAGTCGCGACGGTAAGCGGCCCATCTTGCCAACGGGTACCATCCCGATCAAGCAGAAAGCGGCCCACTAAATCAGAGGAGGTCATATCTTCATTACAGGCTACCGTGATTAAGGGTTTCTGTAATTTCCAGGCCATGTATTCCACGAAGCGGGTTTTGCCACAACCGGTAGGGCCTTTAAGCATGACAGGCAAACGCCGTTGATAGGCAGCCTCGTATAAAGTGACTTCATTGCCAATGGACTGGTAAAAAGGTTCTTCTTTGATGCGGTATTGTTCTTTGTCAAAGGCTGGGGTAGTCATAATCGGTTACCTTGTGTCAAGGGGATTTTATGATTGTGAAATGAGGAACAATTTGTGTAACTGTTTTAATAAGCACGCTAGGTTCGATTAACATTAATCTTTATTAAAATATATGAAAGCATTTTATTAAAATGTATTCACAACCTTAAATGGTGCGAACCCAGCACCTCTATTCCGTATCTCTATGAGCGAATCAAGAGC
>QNEL01000196.1 GCA_003645185.1 Candidatus Parabeggiatoa sp. nov. 3 | reverse complement strand
GACCGAGGTTTCCGACGATTAAGTCGTTTCCACCGTTGCCTTCAATATAATCATCGCCATCGCTTTCGGCTTCAATTGAGGGATTGCCGGTTAGTTGGCCATTTTCATCAACCGAGGCCGCTAGTTCTGAGGGCAGATCGATACTACCATCGCCTTGAATCTTATCATTGCCCAGTTGCCCGAAGATCATATCGTCATCGGCACCGCCAGCAATGTAGTCTGCTCCATATAGGCCGTTTCGTGTATAAGCGGCATGATCGAGTAGGGTAATCTCTCTCTTTTCTGTTCCAGCGGGATCGGCGTGGGGCGTTCCAGAAATTTGGGCTACGCCGTTGGCATCGTAGAGTGTTGGAGCGGTTAAGGTTTGAATACGCAAACTCTCGGTGTCACCGCGACGTTCAATGATGGCGTTATCACCTGCGATCACGTCGTTGTCTAGGCCGCCGTCAAGGCGATCTCCGGTATCGCTACCGCCTTCAACATTATGCCCGCCAATGATGTCATCATCACCGGCTTCGCCGTAAATCACGTCTGAACCTTGTTGCCCTAATATAATATCGTCACCTGATCCGCCGTGAACCCGATCCGCTTCACCGCCATCATCGATTTTGATATCAATGGCTTCAAACGTAAAAACAGCAGGGATGCTTAAGGGTAAAGCACTCAACTCGACTTTACCTTGAACGCGCCCATGATCACCAAAAATCAGATCATTATCGCTATCGCCTTTGATTTGATCGCTGCCCGTTCCTCCGAACAGTAAATCATTGCCCGATCCACCACTGATGCTATCATTGTCTCCTTGAAGAGGTGTGATGGTTGAAACCAGAGTCTGAGTGCTGTCATCGCTGCTTTTATCTTGATAGGCAAAATCAATCATGCCGTTATCGCCTAATGCAATATCATTGTCTTCAGAACCGCTAATCGTATCGGCACCAGAACCACCGATGAGTATATCGTTACCGGCTAAACCAATGAGAGTGTCTTTTCCACCGATCTCTTCCTGTAAACTGAGAATCAGGTTTGGATCCCGTTTCACACCATCTGTTTGATCGGCCGGTGTTTGATCATCCGTTTCGGGTACGGCGAACATCGTGCTGAAATCGTGTTCTAGCCCTAAGCGCGTGACGACTTCGCCGTCTTCATTGAGATAGTCAATACGGCCGCGATCACCGAATAAGATGTCTTCACCGCTGCCACCCGTTAACTGATCATTGTCTTCATCACCAAAAGCCATAATGCCTAATTCAGAATCAGAGGCATCAATGATATCGTTGCCTTCTTCACCTTTTATGCCGATAAGGCCTTGATTTTCATCAAGATTCACATCAATGCGATCCTCACCTTCGCCCGCATTGATCAGCGTCACAGTGCGAAATCCATCATCACGAGTATGCGTACTGTTAACGGTGAGTGTGTTATCGCCTTTACCCAAATTGGCGGTAAAGTTTTCCATATCAAAGTAATTGATGCCCGCCCTGAAAGCAGTGCCTTCCAAAACGAGATTATCAGAACCCATACCAAAACCACTCAGGCGATCCTGCGTTAAAACACCGCTATCATCGGCCAGACTGTCGTTGTTAAAAACCGTGACGACATCCACCTGTTCGGTTTCATCCACTAATAGGTTGGGATGGGTGGTTGAGAGGGTAAATTCACTGGTTTCATCAGGCCGTTCATCATCCCAAGGGGTGTCGATGGCAATAACGCCCGTTTGGGCATTAAAGCCAGTGATGATCCGAGCTTCCCCTTTAGCAGTGCCGGCAGTGATTTCTAGCGTTAAATCGACTAAGTCGTCATACTGTTGAGGAATGTCGTCTTGAACGACTTTGATACTGTTGTCCGTTGCCCATATGACATTGCCTAATGAGGCCTTTTGATTGCTTTCTCCGGGTAACATCAGTGATTCACCCAAGGAACCGATGGAAACTTCAGAATCGCCCATCCCTTCCAGATACAAGGGGCCTTGTATTTGATTGATGATTTGGGGCATCGGTGCAAAGACTTTGGTATCGCCGCCATCGACAACCATATCATCTATCGCGTTCACAGTAATGCTTTGCGCTGTCGCCCAATTGTCAGGCGTAAACACCACAAATTGCCCATTTTCATCACTTTGCAAACCCGTTGTTTCGACTTGGGCCGTTTTATAGAATATTTGCCCTCGCGTGGTGATGGTGGGTTCCGGTTGCACATAGACTTTAACATCGGCGCTTGGTTTTTGAGTCAAATTCAGAGAATAGGTATCCGTGCCCATACCTTCAATCACGTCAGTCGAACCTGAAGTTTGTACTACCTGAACGCCTGGCGCTTGGGTTAAATCGGCCGCTTCCATCGGGGTATCGTTCACAAAAACAGTGACGCTTTGTGTTTTAACAGCACCATAACGCAAAATCTGGAATTGACTGCTCTCATCCAGTGCCGTTGTCCAAGGTTTGTTCAAAACCAAGCTGTCAGCAGTATTGGACATGATCAAACGTTCCTGCCCTGCACCCGTGCCGCTCGTGATTTGTAGCGTCGCGCCGCGCAGATCACCGCCAGGATTATTCACACCGAACTCTGTGCCATTGACTATCGCCGTGGTGTTATTGCTTGCCTCAACGATTTGCCCTGTGCGGATGGTTTCACCATCAACCAAGTCGATTTCATAAACACTGGTAGCATCAGGCACAATGTTCCAAGCTGTTCGCAGATTCAACAGTGCGCCGTCAAGAGATTCAATACCGCGTATTTGCCCTTTACCAAAACCCTCCGTGATTTTAATCGTCGCGCCCGTCAAATCGATATCAGATGTCAGGGCTTGATCTAAGCGAATCGTGGCAAAATCGTTTACCGCTTCGCTAATCGTTCCAATAAGGGTGTCTTCACTACTGATAGTATGGTTGATCATGCCAACCAGGGGATCGCTTCCCAGTGCAGCATTGGCGACAAAAGACACTTTTTGGTAAGTATTCCAATTAGTGCTATCGAAAACCAATTGCACCGAATCCTTTAAATCTCCGTTTACCTTGAATTTGATCAGCGCGTTTTCAGCTTCTTTAGGTGCCAAAGCCGTCACGACTACTTTTTCATCAGGGAGTGGCGCGTGTGTCAAAATCACGGTATAGAAATCTTCGCTAATGCTGGTACCATTCACAGTTCCAACAACGCTTTCGCCTTCGCTTTGCGTGAGCACGATACCCGGCTCATCATTATCAGCGACATTGGCAGAAATGCCTTCTACCCTGATGCCATCATAATTAGGATCCTCACTGACGACAATGTGGCTGATAATACCGCTGTGGCCCAGTAAATCATTGCTGATCACCGGTGGCGCATCGCCACCCACGTTGAAACTATCGCTACCCAAACCGCCAACTAATTTAACGACTAAATCCGGATCAGTACTTTGAACAAAGAAACGATCATTGCCTTCGGCACCATCCACTTTTAACAGTTCAATGTTCACGAAATTGACGTTTAAACCCGCGCCAAAAACACCCTTTGACGTGATCACATAATCATCGCTAAATTCAGTACCAATGATACGAATTTCATCTAAACCATCACCGCCGTCGATATTCACGGGCGCATTCAGCGCGTATTGAACCAAATCCGCATCCGAACCGCCAGAGAGATCAGTCCGTTCGCGCACCGTTTCTTGTGAACCACTTAAAGCGAAAGAGCGAATGGTAAATTCATCATTGCCATCTCCCCCATTTAAACCCAATACCGCTTTATTATGGAAAACGGTAAAAGCATCATTGCCGCCGCCACCATTGATAACGGTTGTTTCACTGATGCCATTACTCAGATAACCCCGCGTGGTTTCAATCGTCGCAAAGATATCGGTATCCCTTTCATCAGTGCCATCGTGCGGTTTATCTTGATCATGCGGTTGAATCAGCGCATCATTTACAGTTCTAGGCGTATCGAACATTTGCCCGACTTGGAAGCTGTCATTATCCGGCCCAGCATTAATCGTCGTGATCGCACGGTTATCATCTAAAACAAAATGATCCTCACCCTTGAAACTATTGATCGTCATACTTTCGAGTTGACGATCATAATCAATGCGTTCCACCTCTTCAAAACCGTTAACCTCGATATCAGAATCATTGAGCATTGCCACAAAAGCAATCGCATCCTCAGCAACCCCGGAACGTAGAAGGAAAGTATCATCTTCAATAGTGCCGTTGATCGTCATATGATCAGCGCCACTATCAGCTTCACCAGTGTCAAACACCGTCACAAGCTTACTGACAGTGCCACCACTCATATTAATCGTGTATTGATCGCCACCGCCTTCACCATCCAGTACGTCATTGTCCAAACTGGAAATCAGATGATCGACATCCATGTCGCCCGTGATCATCGCTTTTTCAGCTTCGCTTAAACTGGCATAGTTGCCCGTATAACCAAAGACGATATCACTACCCGCTTCACCGTCAAGGGTGTCATTGCCCGCATCACCATAAATCAAATCCGGATCGCTGCCACCGAAAATGGTGTCGTTATCGGCGTTGCCGTGTAAAATGTCGGCGCCCAAACCGCCATAGATTTCATCATCGCCGCTATCACCTTGAATAGTATCCCCGCCAGCTTCGCCATAAAGGGTATCACCATCCGCGCCACCGCTAATATCATCGTTATCTTCACCACCATAAACGGTGTCAACACCAGCATCACCATTAATGATATCGGAACCTTTTTCGCCATAGATCGTATCGGCATCATCACCACCAAAAATCTCGTCGTTACCGATGCCACCATAAATCAGATCGTCACCAGCGTCGCCGAAAAGCTTATCGTTTCCGCCTTCCAACCCACGAACGGTTTCTTCAATTGAGATGATCTTATGGTTAGTCAGAGCCGTTTTGCTACGGATGTTATTTTCCGCAAAAGTGATTTTACCGCGATCACCCAAAATCAGATCAGCCTCACTGCCACCGTGAATTTCATCTAAACCACCGCCACCAATGAGAATGTCATCGCCACCGCCGCCATGAATGATATCAGCGCCATCAGTGCCCTTGGCACGAACTTTGATGTATTCAATTGCACCGCTATCGCTCTCCTTGATCTTCCCAGAATCACCAAATACCCAGTCAGTTCCCCCACCCGCATCAATGGTGTCATTGCCAGCATCACCCCAAATGGTATCAGCACCACTACCCGTTTTAATCGTATCGTCACCCGTATTGCCGCGTACCGTTACTTTTCCACTGGTACCAGAAACATCGATGTAATCGTTACCAACACCGCCTTCGATATCAAAATCCAGATTGGAGGAGCCATTAAGAATGATTCTATCGTCACCAGCGCCAGCCCTGATAACCACTTTGTCGATGCCGCTATAAGTCTGGGAACCACCAAAAGATGAGCTGATTTGCACACTGCCACCCCTATCCGTCACAGTAAAGGTTTCATTACCATCTGTCGTGTTACCATTGAGACGTTGATCCGCTAAATCACCCATGTTGAGTTGTAAAACACCACTGCCCAAGTCGCTCGCCAGAATAGATTCGCGTGGGAAATCGACTTTAAAATCTATTAAATCAAATTCTGCGATGGTGCCCGACTTGCTCCATTCAATAGGCCAATGATTTATGCCGACATACCAATCAATTTTGGCTTTGACATCACCGGAAATATCAAAAACAGCCAATGGGTTGTTATCGGCAAAAGCGATGCTATTGATCATTTCATCCACGCGCACCTTGCCATCCTTATCTGGATCGAAAAGATCGAAATTCACCGTTGCGTATAATCCACCTCTCACGCCGCCTTTAGCAATTCCCACGTTCAGTTCGGCTCCCGCCCATAAAGCACCTGTAATCTGCAATTCAGGATGTGTGCCGTCATCAACAAAGAATCCTGCGAAAATCAGCCCCGGATTCACGAAATCACTATCGACAAATTTTCGGATGCCATAAGTATCGAAGCCAAAGTCAAAATCAATGGTCGCGCCTATAGAAGCACCAATAACCGCAAACAGAGGAGGATATATGGGAAATCTCTGTTCATACTTAAAACCCAATTCCAAGGGCTTCATATCATAAGTAATCAGCGTAGCATCTTTGCCCAATAGCAGATTGAAGATTTGGCCTGGATCACTCAGTATTGGAACGTCAAAACGGCCATTATCCTTCAATTTGTCATAAAAACCCACACTTTTACTACTGCTTCTAGTCTTATCATCGGCTATAGCCGTTTCGACTGCATTGCCATTCGCCTTGATGGCCTTATCTAAAAAGGCTTGATTATCACCCAAATCCTTCAACTGAGTGTTAGTCAGATTAACCTCTTTGAGCTGATCATCATTGATATCGAAAAGGGTGAAATCCCCAAAGTTAATCCAAAGTGTATCGAAACCGCCTACATCAATGCTGTTAACAAAAGTAATAATCTCAGCCACTGAATCGAAAAAACCAGTATCAAATTTACCATTACTGTAGTATTCAGCCAAATCAAGAAACGTCAAATTGACACCGAGATCAGAAAGCACCGGAAATGGCGTCGTCAGAAAATCGATCATGGGCTGTAGAGGCTTAGTAACGCTTTGAATCTTTTCAAATGTTGGCCCCAAAAAATCTGAAATGTAAGAACCCAAATCAAGACTCACATTCTGAAATTCAACCAATTTCAAGCCATCTTGGATCGCGTCACCAACCTGATTCAGATCGATGTAGAGATCAGAATCACCCAGACGCCAATCTAGTACGAAATCTGAACGTATCTGAGGAAAGGCGGCAGAATCATCCACCATATCACTGTTCAGGCTCAATACCATGTCCAAATTGACTTCGGCTTCGGCAGCTATCTTTAGCACAATCCTGAGATCACTCAATTCAGAAAAGCTGAGTTTTGAATCATGATGGGTATCCGTGTCGTTTTGATTCTGTAAATCAACCGCGAAACTGGCAAACAGATAAGTCGGTTCAACTTCATCCTCGGTAATGGTTAATTGCAAGAATCCCAATTGACCCGCAATTTCAGCATCATCCAACCTAGCAGTCACATCAAAGCGCAATTCAGGCGTACTCGGTTCCAACAGGTTAAAATAAACACCATAAGTACCACTGATACCAAAACTCAGATCCAAAGCCCAATTGATATCAAGCGCGATATCCCCTTTCGTTTCCAAGCCCAAGCCCGGGATACCCAAATCGAAATCAATACCGAGTTCATCAGAAAATGCCGAACCACCTAGATTGATATCCCATTCCATGAATTGCTGTTCTATGGAAAGCCCTTCATGGTTGATATTCGTTTTTAAACCAATATCGTTAACGTCTACAGTATCATCGCCATTATTATCTTGGAGCAGTTTTAATCCGTCGGGCCCCAATAATTCAAACAATTCTTGCGAAATGAAATTTTGATCGGGCGTTGCGGCATTTTCAATATGAGTACGAAAATCATCAATAAAGCCGTTGCGGAGATCCTCAATAAAACGCGCCCCCTCTTCCAAACCATCACCAATGAAGGGCAGAGAAATACCACCGATTTCGCCATCCATGACATCTTGCAAGCCTTCAAGGAAGATATCAACACCATCTACGAGCAAGATCACTTGATCAAGCAAATTCAATTTGCTGAAATCAAAGCCTGACATGATGTCATCCCAACCCGTGATACTGACATCGGAAAAATCTTGCGCTTTAATCACCAAATCACCAGCGTGCATGGAATCGGTGAGCAAATAAACGGGTAAAGTACTCTCAAGAAAACCGTCATTGTCGAGCGTACCATCGAACTTCAGGGCAATATTCTCAGAAAGGTTTAAATCGGTAATCAGAATGCGATCATTAAAGCCTTTCAAATCCGCATTAAAGCTAGCACCCAGTTTCACAGAACCGTTTTTGACGGAAAAACTGGCCGGGCCAATTTGACTATTAAAACTGACGTTTGTACTTTCAACATTGAGAAAAGCGGCTAATCCGGTTGTGCTGAACAGGTAAATTTTAGCCGGATCATTCAGTGATATCCCAAAATCAAGATCCAAATCCAGTTTGCCCGTTGCGTCAAGATTCGCATCGGCCATGAGATTTAATGGCCCAGATTCATCACCCAATCCAATATCAATGTCGAGAGTGTCCGTAAAATCGGTACCCAGATTCAACTCAATTTTCAGGATATCCCCATCATTCTCGCTAAGCAAAGACATATCAATGAGATTGGAACCGGCTTTTAACCCCAAAGCGTTTTCCAACTTACCTTCGAGTTTCTGTATGGAACCCGCAGGATCATTACGCGCTTCCTGTAGCGCGGTATTGAAGTCGTCAGCAAAACCGATCAGATCATTAACGCTATGATTGATAAGCGGAATCGGCTCATCCAGAAAATCGAATGACTCGAAGTTGCTCAGAAAATCAGCGGCCGCCTGTAGGCCATCAAGAATCCCATCAAACCCGAAATTGCCAAAACTATTGAGTTTAAAACCTTCAAGTCCAGAAGTATCGACAATGATTTTAGGCGCGGCACCATCTTCAACATTAGGATCAATACCAAAAGGATCACCAAAATGCTCAGCCACTAATTTGATTTTGGGTTCCCCAACCCCATCAAGTAATTCCCTAATCCAGGCATCATCAGAATCGATGGTGACTTTCATATCTAATTGACCATAAATATTCTGATCGCCTTGTTCAATTCCACCGGTAAGAGTGGGTGTCGCAACCACTTCACGAAAATCCTCGCCAATATGATCCATTAATTGATTCAAAGTCACACGACTACCGATTTCGGTATCATCACCCGGACTTTTCAAACCCGTTTCAAAATGGACAGACAACTCACCGCTACCTTCTAAGCCGATTTCCACAAAACCAAAATTGGCAGCGGCCGTTATCGTATTACTGGGTGTCTCTTCGGAATCATTGGGAATGGACTGAGTGGTGATATCAATATCGCCCCAAAGTTTCGCATCTTCCATGAAAAAGCGATCACCTAAGGAAGCACCCGCAATCTGCTGGCCTTCAATCATACCATCCGCTATTTCACCCTGTTCCGTGTTGGCATCGACACCAAAAATACCTAACAAAAATGCCGAAGCGGAACCGTTGGTTGAAATGAGGCTAAATAAACCGTCCGTATTTTCAGCAAACTGCGTATCAGTCAATGTCAGCGCCGTCTTCTCAGCATTGGTACCCAGCGTCACCTTATCATTGGTAGCATTCTTGATGATTTCTTGCAATTCAGAAAGCGTGATTGTCTCCTTGCCTTCTAAGGAAACGCCATATTCCTCACCACTCTGATCGGTGATGATGAAATCATGGTTATTGCCCTCAATAACCGTTTCCCCCGATTCAGCAATCAAACCCAGTTCAGTATTGGGTGCAACTGTCAATGTGCCGCCCGTAAAGTCTTGGGTAGTCGATATGATCAGCCGGTTGCCTTGGGAACGGAACTCCACTTGATCCTTTAGCGAACTCTCATCAATAGCATTATTCAGGGCGCGTACCAGTTCAAAGGTACTGTTATAACCCTTCTCGTTTTCAATGGCGATATCAACACCGTTGATAGTGAGCCTCGTATTGGTGAGCGTGTTCTTGTAACCATCCGCGTTCAAGCCTTTAACGTTTTCGTTAGCGGTAATGTGCATTGAACTAGCAGGATTAGCGTTAACCGTCAACGGTGAATTGCTTTCCAGTAAAGCAGTACCGGCTACCTCTCCCAGACTGATACCCAAAATTAAGCTCATACCCGCATCACCACTTAACACTATACTTGCGTCACTCGTGATGTTAGCGATAGGCTCCAAATCGAAATCAAAGGCAAGTGGCACTTCAACCTCAAAGAGTTCATGGCTTAAATTCAGGGAATAGCTCAATTCCTGAGTCTCAGTATTATATTTCGCATCGCTGTTATCTGCCAAGCGTCTCGCCAATTCCTGAGCCGTATCGAAACTGATTAGGTTCTCATTTTCACCAAAATTGGGGTTGAGCAACTTAGCCAGATCGTTTTCAGGATTGGTATCATCGAGATCGTCATAAAGCAGCGTATCGAAAAAGGTATCGGCAAAATCAAGCACATCGCTCAAATTACTTTGAGTAAACGGAATCTCAAAACCGGAAATCGCCTCAGAACTGGTTAAATTATTAAGAAAATCAACCGTTTGCCGCAGTAGACTTATCAAATCGCTACTATTGATCGTGTCAAACTTGAGCAGATCATCAAAGTTCGTATCAAGATTTAAGTCTAAATCAATACGTCGATCATCAAGAGACTGTGCAAAAGGATCAGCCGTGACATCAATGACTAAATTTTGTGGTGCAATAAACTCAATGCCAGGTTTGATTTCAACGGGCAGGTAGAGTTTGAAATTGCCATTGGCACCCGCATCGTTGACAGTGGCGTTTAAATTAACACTACCGTTTTTGACGCTGGCCCCCAAAAAACCGAAGTTAATATCCACATCATCTATCTGGGCATCAACCGTAACATTGGCGTTTAAGTCTTTAAAATCACTGAAGAATCCTTGCTCAGCATCAGTGATGCCAAAGTCCAGGGTAAAGCCAAGGGATGCGTCAAGTTCCACGTCTGCTTTGAATGCGATGCCCAACTTTTCTGCCTGAACACCCAGATCAAGCAGTAAATTGTGCGTGTGGGCAAAACTAAAATCAAGGGAAATGAGGGTATTATCAGAATTTTCGACATAGTTCGCATTGACTTCTAAGCCAGGCACTTTTCCCAATTCCGATTCAAGGAGATTGGTTAACTCTTGACTGCTGAAGGCATAAAGATCATTCGGATCATTCGGATCGTCAACAAGGATATCGCGAACGGTTTCAACCAAGTTATTTGACAAAAATTCTTGGATCGTCAATTTGCCATCTTGGTTGCTATCCACCGACATCAGATCATTCAAATTTGGTGCATAGCTTTCCACCGTCTCTTCATCAAGTTGTTCAATAAGTGCGATGCCCGGCAGTTCCATATTGAGCAGTTCGCTGGAAAAGAACTCATCTAATGTATCATCCAGTTGATTAAGATCATCCGCAAGCATGGGAGCGATGGTTAGAAAATCGGCAGATAGCAACACTCGTGGTTCGAGTGTTTCCACTATCCATCGTTCTTTCTTAGGCGCGAATGTCGTCATGACAGGTTTTGAGCCATGACTTCTTCGGCAGAGACGTTGTACCAGTGCAGTCAAATCTGACTTTTTCTGGTTTGGGGTGAAACGGGGTAACATTTACCTACCTCCTGTCTGTTGAGATTAGTACAACGGATTAGCGGTTTAAACGGATTGATTCAGGGGCCATTTTTAATAAAATTGGTTATATAGCGTTTCCCGATTGGGTTTTCACGCCAAAGTTTTTGCGCGCAAAAACTTTGGCGTGAAATACATTTTTTAATATATATTTATTTTGGAACCCCAGGTTCCACCTCCTCAATGCCATTAAGTTAAGCCTGGGCGAACACGCAGGTTCGCCCCTACGACCCCTGAATACGTGTGGTTTTGTAGGGGCGAACCTGCGTGTTCGCCCTTCTGGAAATTCTGAACAATAAATGTCCAATTTATTTTGTGACGATTTCTAATTAATGACAACGTGCCTGTTGATAAGCCGGTACATCAAGTATCCCACTGTCTAACCAGGGAAATTGACCCGTTTGTTTATAAACATGTTCTCTTACCACATTAGCAGAAATACCCGCTAACTTATTGACTAATAAAGAAAAATAGTCAATATCGTCTATTGTCACTAATCGATGTGATTGATTAGTGTGAACCAAATCCCCTCTTAAATTTAACAAAATATTCAGGCACTTTTTCGCATCTTCACAACTCATGCCCAGCCATGCCCAATGTGATGATAAAGGCTTTATGCCAATAATGGAGGCAAATAATTTATCAACGTTATCGGGGCGTGGTGATTGAAACGTATCAACATATTGTTTCATCACCGCATCGATATTCTCTCGTAATAATCTAATCCACCCCTCACCGGCTAAATGCCAAATATCCTGTTTCCAGAGATGACTATCCCAGTTTTCTCGCGCCTTTTGTTTTCTCCGCCTCACCACGTCATTATCAAAACGATCTGGATGAGGGGGTTGTAATTTTTGTGAACTGAGCATTTTCACTTGAAGCGGAAAAACATCTGGGTTTTCAGCATGAGCCAACATAAACTCAAAAGCACTGGTGACTAATTGTTTAATATATTCATCCCAGCAAGTGACGATGAATACAATCCCTTGTTTGAGCAGGATTTCAGTGGTACAGGGTTCACCCTTCAAAGTGGTTATAGGATGATTTGAGACATGAGCATAAATCGCCACTAAAGAATCAAGTTCCCTCATGTTTACTGTAAAGAGATCAAATGGCTGGAGTATTTGCGATGTTTGGGTTTCAGTCATTGTAAATCGCCCTTTGGGATAATACCCATTTAATGTTTTTGGAGATTTTCTTCACGAGGGTAGATTTTCTCCACTCCCTTCGAGGTGAGCATGATAGTCTCACGAACGGGTTTAACAATTCCCGTTGCTATCATGTCTCTAATCGTATCCTGAAAAACGGCCTTTTGTGGCTGCGTCAGGGTAGGATAATAAATTAAGCTCAACCATCTCGCGGGTAATGCCCGATGTTCATCAAGATTGAGGGCCTTGAATTTTGCCAGTATGTCATTGGTTACTTTATCTTTTTCGGCACTCATTTTTTTAATACCTTTCTAATTGAAATTTTATATCACGCAAAGGCGCTTCAGGGCAAAGTTAATCTGCTTATGCCCGATTTTCGTTCCTTTTAATTTCAAAATCATGTAAACGCCGTTCATCAACCTGTAGATAATCAATATTGCGGGCAAAAACAAACTCTGTTCCACCTACACCACGTATAGTGCATAAATTATCTTGTGGTACCGGCAAAATTTGAATTGAAGACACAATATCAGCCGCTATAATCGTTGTAGCTGAACCGGTATCGACTAATATATTATCAATATCAAGAGTTGCGCCTTGATATGCAATAGTGATTTGGGTAAACAATAAGTTATCTGTTATGTAAGAAAGAAGAATAAAAATAAGTAGTTGATTTTGTTAAATATTTTTTTAATGTCCCGTTGTTCAGTTTTAGATGTCAATATGGGTGAAATGAGTGTTCAATTGTTCCATTTTAAAATATCAATGAGAGGCCAATGAGTGTTCAACTGTTCAATTTTAAAATATCAACGAGAGGCCAATGAGATATCAACGAGAGGCCAATGAGTGTTCAACTGTTCAATTTTCATAAGATTTTAATGGAAAAAGGAAAGAAATTGGATAATAAAGAAGTTTTAATTACTTTCGAAAAGTTGGAGAGTAAAAAGT
>QNEL01000195.1 GCA_003645185.1 Candidatus Parabeggiatoa sp. nov. 3 | reverse complement strand
TAGGAAAGTTTAGTAAGGGCGATATTGTTTTAGTGAAAGGGAAATATTTGAAGCAAATAAACTCCATTTACTCAAATGGTGTATTGGCGTTTAAGCGAGTTCTGGACGAACCTTTTTCATCAAGACCATCGAATTGTAGATTGCTTGAACGACAAAGTTCATTGGTATTTTCTTCTATTTAATACCCTTGAATACTATTAAATCAGTGAATGTATATAATACTCCAAGCATTCCTGTTCCGTTTTCTGTGGATTTTGCCAGAAATGGGTTAGGGCTGCGATGTCTTTATCTGAGGCATTCACAGCCGGTGTTAGGGAGAGGCTTAGAAATACCGCTCCCGTGAGTGTTGCTAGTTTATTTGTCTTCATCTGTTTAACTTCCAACTTGTAATAGCTGTAGGTGAACAAGCGAACGGTACATCAATCAGATTTGTCCTAAAAAGGACACGTCCTTTTTTGAGGGCAAATAATATGCCAATATAGAATTTTTAGGAGAGCAAGCGGGTGTTCTGAACTCGAAAAATATCCACATCTTGAAGCACGCTTGCCCACCATCCACCCTCAAAAAAAAGGAATGCTGGAGTAAGTGGGTGATGGGGTGTGAGGAAATCACTTCAATCAAAGCACCCGCTTGCTCACCCTACAAACGCGCACGTTTGCCCAATGCCAAGAGCAACATTATACTCCCTATTCCGCCCAAAAATAGGCCTAACCACAAGAGACTAAAATTCAAAAAGACTATTGTTTTTAACGAGATAATAATGCTAGAACAGATGATTAAAGTGCAGCCTATTAATATCAGCGCGATACGTTCGTGCCATTGCTGCATGTCGTTTTTGATATGGGTTAATTCAGTGTCAATACGTTTAATGTGTTCGGCTTGTGCTTGTCGTTGAACGAGGGTTTCATGTATCAGTGTGGGCAATTCGGGTAGATTTTCGGCCCAGTAAGGTAAGTTAGAACGGATGCCTTTGAGAAAGGCGCGTAAACCGACTCGTTCATCCATCCATCGTTCTAAAAACGGTTTGGCGGTTTGCCATAAATCTAATTCGGGATAGAGTTGTCGCCCGATACCTTCTATATTTAATAATGTTTTTTGGAGTAAAACTAATTGCGGTTGTACTTCCATGTGAAAACGTCGCGCTGTTTGAAACAGGCGCAATAAGACTATCCCAAAAGAGATTTCTTTCAAGGGCTTATCAAAAATCGGTTCACAAACGCTACGGATAGCCCCTTCAAATTCTTCTACCCGTGTACCGGCGGGTACCCATTCTGAATGCACATGTAATTCGGCTACTTTTTGATAATCACGGCGAAAAAAGGCGATAAAGTTGGCGGCTAAATAGTGTTGATCTTCTTTGCTCAGGGTGCCCATGATCCCAAAATCTACGGCAATATAATTCGGGCGGTTGGCATTGCGTGCATCGACAAAAATATTGCCAGGGTGCATGTCGGCATGAAAAAAGTTGTCTCTGAACACTTGGGTGAAAAAAATTTCAACACCGGCTTCGGCGAGATATTTTAAATTGACACCTTGCTGTTTTAAAGTCTCTACTTCGCTGATGGAGATACCCCTGATACGTTCCATCACCATGATATTGGACTGTGTATAATCCCATTCTATTTCAGGGATATAGAGTAAATCAGAATCTTTAAAATTACGTCTGAGTTGGGTGGCATTGGCCGCTTCTCGTACTAAATCCAGTTCGTCGAAAAGCGTTTTTTCAAATTCGGCGACGACTTCTAACGGGCGTAGGCGGCGGCCATCTTCCCAATAGCGATTAGCCAGTTGTGCAAATAAGTAAAGTAATTCAATGTCTTTACGAATCAGGCTTTGAATACCGGGCCGGAGTACTTTGATGACGACTTCGCGCCCGTTATGCAAACGCGCTGCATGAACTTGGGCAATGGAAGCGGCGGCTGTTGGCTTATTGTCAAACTCGGCAAAGACTTCATGCACGGGGCGGCCGTAGCCTTCTTTTATAATTTTCTTAACTTCTTCACAAGAAAACGGTGCAACGTGATCTTGTAATTCGCTCAATTCTAAGGCGATGTCATCGGGCAATAAATCGCGGCGGGTGGAGAGAATTTGACCAAATTTGACAAAAATGGGCCCTAGGGCTTCTAAGGCAAAACGAATTCGCATACCGCGCGTGAGCTCTTTAGAGCGTAGCCAGTGCCCTGGTGTCAAATAGATAAATAAGCGTAGTGGACGAAAAAGTTTTGTCGAGAGCAGTAATTCATCAAGCCCGTAACGTACAATGACGCGGTAAATGGTAAATAAACGTATGATTTGCCTGATCAATCTCATAATAATCGTTGCACTCGTTGTTCTAAACGTTCAACATCATCACGCAATGTCTCTACCGATTTGAAAAACGGTTCGATTTCTGCGCGACTGGGTAGATGATGCACTTTTTCTTGCAGGTATTCACTGGTGTGGTTTTGTAAGGCATTGAGACGTTCAGTGGTGTAGTTTTGGCTTTCTCGAAACAGTGTTCCTAATTTGTGCGCTGGTACTTCTCCTAGCCATTGCGCGATTTGTTCTTCCCAGTCAATATCTAATCCCTTGAGCATCAGCAGTAATTCTTGAGCAATATTCATGTCTCCGCTGACTGTCACATCGGGCGTATTTGAGAATGTTGCGTCGTGTTGTAGCAGTAAGCGTAATAAGGTAAAAGGGGCCCCTTTGATGCGAACATCCACTTCACCCTCATACTCATTGAGTATGATAATACCTTGATTATCAGGAAATAAAGTAAAATTGAAATCAATGCCGCTGATTTCAATGCGGATAATTTTGCCAGCAAATGTATTTAAAGCATGTAAGCTGGTTGGATCTAAACGTAGTGCTTGATTAATAAGCGTTTCTAAAGTGGTTACGAAGAATTGATTTAGCAAGGGTAGTCTTTCTCAGGTTGAGTTTTCAGTTATCAGTTTCACGCAAAAGTTTTTTAAGCAAAAACTTTTGCCTGGAAATCAGTTATCAAAGCGTTGATATCCACTATTGGAAAGGCCAACATATTTGATCTGACAAACTATATATGGCGGAGTGTCTAGTGCAGTAAAGCGGAAGTTTCAATACCATTGAAAAACAGGGGCAACCTACAAGGCCATTTTTAGGTGGTATTAGGATTGGAGCGATCCTGCACTAGGAAAATATACCTTAGGGTGAAGTGGTATAATTGGGGGGTTGTCTGAGAAAACATGCCTGAAGGTGAAGGGAATGACTACTTTTTTGGCTTAGGTTGATCAGTTAAGAGCAACCATTTTCGCTTTCATCTTAAGGTATGTTTTCCTAGACAACGCGCCATATTGACTATATATTGTTGATAGAACACTAATTGAACTGACACCATGCAAAAGTATTTCGCAATAAAAACTTTTGCGTGAAAAACGGATTAACGTTGATTAAAAAATCAGTGTTGATCATGATAATCAGCATCATCCGTGTTCTATTACAAATTATAATAAACTTTCTTGAAGTTGAGATAAAGGCACAGTCGCTTCATCATGAATGATCACAACGGTGCCAGCAATCTTGTCATGCCAGCCTTGTTTGCGTTCATCCCACATTATCCAGAGAAAACCTAAACCAAAGGGCAGTGCTGAAACAATATAGCCTAAATAACGTAATATGGCTTGTTTAAAACTAATCTGCTCACCACTACGGGCATCGACAATTTCGCAATCTAATAACAGTTTGCCGGGTGTGGCACTGTATTTTATCCAGAACCATAAAATCAGCAAAGCTGGTAAGAACTCTTGAACTAAAAAGTTTCTGAAATCAAAGTCTTCTAATGAAGTCATTGGGTTTATGCTGTTTTGTAAATCAGTGCATTCTGAACCACCACAAATGAAGTAGGATAAAAACAAGACTAAAGGCCCCATCCATAGCCAATCTATCCAGAATGCAAAGGCACGTCGCCAAAATCCGGCATATTCTGTCAGATAAGTAATCACAGTTTATATCCTCTATGCAGCGCGACTATGCCACCACTTAAATTATGATAATCGCAGCGTTCAAAACCAATACGTTGCATCATTTCAAGTAACGTGTCTTGATTAGGGTGCATACGAATTGATTCTGCGAGATAACGATAGCTTTCAGCATCTTTAACCATCAGCTTACCTAACAGCGGCAATATTTTAAAAGAATAGACATTGTACAATGGTTTTAACGGACGAATCTTGAGTTCTGAAAATTCTAATATCAAAACTCGGCCACCCGGTTTTAAGACTCGTAACATTGAAGCGAGTGCTGCTTCTTTATCGGTGACATTGCGTAGGCCAAAAGCTATGCTGACGATATCAAAACTATTATCGGCAAAGGGCAGATATTCTGCATTGACTTGAGCATAGTTCACCAACACGCCTTTATTCAGCAAACGTTCCCTGCCAACTTGTAACATGGCGGCATTGATATCGGCCAAGACAACTTGCCCTTGGGAACCGACTTGTTTAGCAAACTTAGCCGCTAAATCGCCAGTACCGCCCGCTAAATCCAGAACACTTTGTCCGGGCCGTACCCCGGAGAGTTCAATGGTAAAGCGTTTCCAAAGACGGTGTATGCCACAAGACATTAAATCATTCATTAAATCATAACGGGTTGCGACGGAATCAAATACTTCAGCAACGCGCTGGACTTTTTCTTTGACGGGAACTTGGGCATAACCAAAGTGTGTTTTTTGTTCGGAATTCATGGGATAAAACCCTTTTTTTTAAGAACTCACAGATTAAAATGCAATTAAAATTGCAATTAAAATGTAGTGTGGGCTTCGCTACGCGAAACCCACACTACAAAATACTTATTTATTTACAATTACTTAAAGACTTATGTCTAACGATGAGGGTGCAACCTAGGGTTGCATTACAAGCGTGGCATGGCAAAAACACCATTTATGCTGGGTATATGTTGTCTTAATTGTCCGTCAATTTGCTGACAAAACGTGCAAAAGAAGGAGAGCGTTTTTTTAATTTTGTCGAATCCAAAACGCTTGCAATTTTTTCAGCATGATCTTTGTCATTATATTTTATCCCAGTATGTTGCTTAAAAATCCGTATCAATTCCTTTTTCGGGTTGGATACTGTTTCAGGTTTTTTGACCTCCTTAATTTTTTTAATTTGATGGGGGCTGCTATAGTTAGAAATCACTTTAGAAAGTGCTTGCCCATCTGCTATTAACCATGCTTCTAATTCTTCCCGAATACAAATTAAATAGACATTTGGAGAACTCACGCCGGCTTGTTTAAGAGACTCAAAAATTTGTTCTCGATCTTCTTTTCGACAGGGCTCTTCCTTGTTCCAACTGGGAAATAAATCCCAGATAATCAGAACACGTTCACAACCTTCGCTTAAAAGAATAGCTGTCACTTCACCACAATCTGCTACCAATTTAGGTTTAGTATCAAGTGGAATACTAGAAATTTCAATGTTAGGTACCAGTTGACGAGCAAGGTATTCACAAACTCTTTTGTCTGCACCCTCTGGCCCACATTCAAAAATCATCCCTATTTTCATGATTGAGGACTCAGTTTACCCATTGTATAAAGTTTGCCAGGTGTAAATTTTTTGGCCCATGCTGCCAGTGATGTTTGATTATTGGGCCTAAAAAATAAGGGTTGTCCGCTATTGTCACGTTCGACTAACACAATATCTTCAAGAAAAAGTAAATCCAAAAAATAAGGCGAATGAGTGGTTGCAATAATTTGAGTTTCAAAAGAGTCCACCACATTGCGGATTTCTTCTACAATTAAATGAATCGTTCTTGGATCTAGCCCATTCTCAATTTCTTCAATGATGATCAAGGGTGGCGGATTGGGATGTCGTAGCAATGCCAGTAAGGCGACTAGCCGCAAAGTGCCAGTCGATAATAACCAACTCGCAATTTTAGCTTGTTTTTCAATTAATTGTAGATAAACCGCACGTTCTAATTCGGATGTCACAACTGTTCGCAAATCTTGTGCATAAGGCAAGACATGTTGTAGTGTTTCCAAAATACCTTTGAATGCAACGGGACTCAATTCTTGAATACTCATCAGATATTCTGCGATGTTTGAACCATTTTTATTCAGTTGTATTTCACCACCGGTTCTTTTTTGCGGTATAGGTACGCCCATCATCTCAGGATTGAGTACCATAAACTGCCAATCAAAACGTCTTCTAAATAAGTGGTTATTATTAATAGTTTCTAACCAATTGACTAACTGATTGGATGAAGAAATAGTTTGTCGTTTTAGCATTGATAACAAACTTAACCATAATGATTGTTGTAGGGTTTTAGAAAGTATCGAAACCCCCATATCCACACTATTTATATACTCAACATCTGGTAATTCTGGAAAATTAACCAGAATTTCTCGGGCTTTCTGTTCACGTTCTACTATTTTTGTACCTTTGTTACCAAAGAAAAGTTTCTCACTTTGAATACAAAGTTTATTATCTTTTCCAAGTGTCACCGACATAGTAGAACGAAAGTTAGTCGAATTGATTTCTTGCTTTAAGTCAAATTCCATTAAATTTGTTTCGTCAGCACCATTCTCTAAGGTTTTTAATTCATCAGGTGCAAAAATATTATGAACATGCTCAAATCCTCGCCAACGATTCATGGCAAAATCTAAATCTTGCTTGATAATGGCTTGGTAAGTTTCCAAACCTTCTATAAAACTACTTTTACCAGAACCGTTGTTGCCAATCAACATGGTCAATGGGCCAAATTCTACTGCACCACTATCCACAATGGCTTTAAAATTTTTGACCCGAAAACTTTTAATGGATAATTCACTCATTAACACACTCTCCGGTTTAATAACCAAAATTATTCGGTAGTTATCAAAAAGGGCAACCACAAGGGATTGCCCCTCTTAACACCTATCAGTTTGTCAAAAAAAAAATTCAACACAGAGCTCACAGAGGGCCACAGAGGACCACAGAGAATAAGTAATTCACTTAAGAAGTTTTTGCACGCAAAAACTGTATTTAGCTTCGCTAAATGTGAATTTGATTATTAATGATATTGTGATACAAAAATACTTTGTAAATGTATGTGTTTTTTACCCAGAATTTCAAAACTGATAGGTGGTAAGGATTGCCCCTACAAACCAATACCCCGCGCATGCCCAGAAATTATTTAGCATCCGTTGGCCCTCGTTTTTGCCCTGCGTTTTCCATTTTATCCAGATACGTTTGCCATAATTTATCGTGGTTTTTACCGAGATAATACAACCAATCCCAAGAATAAATACCGGTGTTATGATTATCATCAAAGTGCAAGATAACCGCGTAATTGCCAACCTGTTCAATTTTTTCGATATTCACATCGGCCTTGCCAACTTGCAATACTTCCTCACCAGGCCCATGTCCACGCACTTCGGCCGATGGGGAATAAACTCGTAAATATTCGCAGCTTAATTCAAAATGTTCGCTATCATCAAAAGTCAGTTCTAAAATGCGAGATTTTTGATGTAACTGAATTTCAGTGGGAATCGGATTGTCTTTTGTCATGATTTTTCTCAGACGTAGGATGGGCAACGTGTTCTTGTTGCCCACCGATTGCTTTGAGGGGTGGGCAACTAGGTTGCCCACCGATTGCTTTGAGAGCTAGGGTGGGCTGTTGCCCACCGATTGCTTTGAGGATTAAAGAATATATTGACTCAAATCGTCATTGCTGACTAACTCATTAAGATGCTCATTAACGTAATCAACATCAATCGTTACGCTTGCTCCGCTTTGTTCAGGCGCATCAAAAGATACCTCTTCTAGTAAACGTTCCAACACCGTATGCAGTCGTCTGGCTCCGATGTTTTCAGTCCGTTCATTGACTTGCCAAGCCATTTCAGCAAGACGTTTAATACTGTCCTCCGTGAAATCAAGAGCCAAGCCTTCTGTCTTCATCAAGGCCATGTATTGTTCTGTCAAAGACGCATCGGGTTCCGTCAAAATCCTGACAAAATCAGCCACATTCAGCGCATTTAATTCCACACGAATAGGCAACCTACCTTGTAATTCTGGAATTAAATCTGATGGTTTCGATAAATGAAACGCGCCTGAGGCAATAAACAAAATATGGTCCGTTTTTACCATGCCATATCGTGTGCTGACAGTGCAGCCTTCAACCAGTGGCAATAAATCACGTTGCACACCTTCACGCGATACATCAGCCCCCAGTGTTTCAGAACGTTTCGTCACTTTGTCGATTTCGTCTATGAACACAATCCCATTTTGTTCAACACGCTCCATCGATTGCGATTTCAATTCGTCTTCATTAACCAGTCGAGACGCTTCTTCTTCATGTAGCAGTTTAATCGCCTCTTTAATACGCAGCTTACGGGTTTTAGTCCGTCCTCCCGTGATATTTTGAAACATGCCTTGCAACTGGCTGGTCATTTCTTCCATGCCCGGTGGCGCCATGATTTCCACACCAACGCGATTTTCATTGAGTTCAATTTCAATTTCCCGATCATTCAGTTTGCCTTCACGCAACATTTTTCTAAACTTTTGCCGCGTTGACGAAGAACTGGAATTTTCTTCAAAATTGTGTTCAAAACGATTGCCGCTTCGGGGGGGCGGTAACAAGGCATCCAATATCCGCTCCTCAGTGGCATCCATTGCCTGAGTTTTAACTTCACTCATGGCCTCTTCGCGGGTCATTTTGACCGCCATATCGACTAAATCGCGGATGATTGACTCCACATCGCGGCCGACATAACCGACTTCCGTAAATTTTGTGGCCTCTACTTTAATAAAGGGGGCTTTTGCCAACTTGGCTAGACGTCGGGCAATTTCGGTTTTTCCGACACCCGTTGGCCCGATCATCAGAATGTTTTTCGGGGTAATTTCATTGCGTAAAGTCTGTTCCACTTGCATACGCCGCCAACGGTTACGCAGTGCAATGGCGACAGCCCGTTTTGCGGCCGCTTGACCGATAATGTGCTTATCTAATTCAGCAACAATTTGTTTGGGAGTCATTTCACTCATAGTTCTTCTTACAGCGTCTCAGGTAGAACCAATTGCCAAGGTTTCAATAGTTAAATTATGGTTAGTATAAATACAGATATCGGCTGCAATATGCAATGCCTTTTCAACAATTTCCTTAGCACTTAAAGTGCTATTATCAAGCAAAGCTCGTGCAGCTGACTGGGCATAAGGCCCGCCTGAGCCGATTGCCATCAAACTGTCTTCTGGCTCGACGACATCGCCATTGCCAGTAATAATCAAGGAAGCCGTCTGATCTGCCACGAGAAGCATCGCTTCCAAGCGTCGTAACATACGATCCGTGCGCCAATCTTTTGCCAATTCTACAGCTGATCGGGTTAAATTACCTTGGTGTTTTTCGAGTTTGCCTTCAAAACGTTCAAATAAAGTGAAGGCATCCGCCGTAGCACCGGCAAAACCGGCGAGAACCTTTTCGTGATACAATCGCCGCACCTTACGGGTATTGTGTTTCATTACAGTGTTTCCAAAGGAAACTTGTCCATCGCCGCCTATAACCACTTTATCATCACGGCGTACCGATAAAATGGTGGTACCGATAAATTGTTCCACAATGCTTAAATCCTTAATACGGTATATTAATGGTTAATGGTTAATGGTTAATGGTTAAACCTGTCAGGGTGTGCTTATAGCTTTAGCCTCATGCTTGTGTATAACGATGAGTCTCCCCAAGGGAAAATATTGAACAATTGTTTAAAAATTATACACGATTTATTGTCTAAACCGTCAATCAAGCTCGCATACAGACGTTCAGATATACTGATAGTACAGCTTCTGATCTCGCGTAGCGAAGAACGTAGTTTAGCGTAATGAACGGATTTTTAAAAAGATAACGAAGTGTAAATACAGGTCAAAATTGCCTTAGGCAGATACGCAGGGCTGCAATAAGGTGTCAGGGCGAAACGATGTATTCATCTTGGCTACAAGCTGTTGTCGATTATATATTCTAAATTAAGAATTATGCTATATGGTTTTTCGGATAATGATTTTCAATGTTGAATTGACACAGATATTAAAAATGAGCTAGTGCCTACAATACCTTCTCCAAATTATACAAATTTTATGTGGTTATTATCTTACCCATAGAGACGCGATGCTTCGCGTCTCTACGACGTAGACATTTATATTGATGTTAATGGTTTGAATAAACACCGTAAATATAATGTTATTTCAAAAATAGACTTGCCCCTAAATAAACGTAAGTCATTGAAAATACAAGATACAACGATCTTAAAAATCAAGGACTTAGCTTATTAAGGGACAAGTCTAATTTTTGTGTGAAATTTTATATGATTGGCGAGAGATATTAGCCTACACATTAATTTTAATTTATTATCATGACTCAGTTGATTGCGATACTAGAAGACGATGAGAGGCGCACTCAAGCGATGCGTCTTATTCTCAGACAAAAGCAACCTGAATGCTCACAACAGTTTTTTGATAATGCGCCTGAGATGATCGCATGGCTTACAAATAATCTGTCTTCAGTCACGCTGATATCATTAGATCACGATTTGGGGCCAAATCGTGAGAGAAAGGGTGAAGTCTTTGATCCAGGGATTGGTAGAGAAGTGGTTGATTTTTTAGTGTATCAAAAGCCCACTTGTCCTGTCATTATTCATACGACTAATCCACAAGGTGGTGAAGGGATGAAATGGGCCCTTGATGATGCCGGGTGGCAGTACGAAACAGTGATACCTTTTAAAGATATTGAATGGATTGAAGGATTATGGATTAGAAAGGTACTTGAACTTGGAAAGGGGGATAGGGGATAGGGAAAAGAGGAAGGCATGTAGGGGCGAGCCGAAAGTGTTCGCCCAAAAGGGGAAAAGGATTGTAGGCTTGCGTGTTCGCCCAACGCTTTAAATTTGAAATAACTCTCCATTCGCTTAATCATTTTTTTAAATATACTTAGCATCGTCATAAGGTTGCGCTTTTTTGAAAGACACAGCTCAAGTCAGGTGGTGGTGACTATACTTAGCGCGGTAACAAACTTTCAGGCAAAAGTTTTAATGAAGATGGTGGGCAACAAAAACACGTTACCCACCCTACATTGATATGGTGGGCAACAAAAACACGTTTCGCGCCAAAAGTTTTGCGCGCAAAACTTTTTTTGCTATCCACCCTACAAAAAACAGATAATTTATTTTTTTTGATATTCCTAAAATCAAAAAGTCATGTTAAACATTCCTAAAAAAAAACGGTTGTTTGCCAGTTTAGGCATCATTTTAATGACGATACTTGGCTTTGCCATAATCATTTTACGTCATGTCTTTGATTTTACGATACTATTTTGGTTGGCTTTCATAATCTTTAACGTTTCTTTAATTGTTGCTATCGGATGGTTTGCCGCTCGGTATGTCGCTCGTAAGCGCAGTAAATGTTTTTCTAAATTGGTGAAGATTGACACTGATATCAAAACGTTTTTGGAAAAAAGCTTAAGCCTTGCTACCAATAATCAACATCGACTCAGTCAAGTTGAAATCGCCTCTGTCAATGCTCAATTTAAGAAAGAAGTACACAAGGAAGTTAAAAACAATTTAGAACGGATCACTTATGAGGTTTTACTATTTTATTTATTCCTATTTTTTATGCTGGGTATTGTCTTGCTGACGCTTATTATTCTATTTTTAGACAAAATTCGGGTATAACGGTAAGCATTTTGGGCTAGAATTACAAATCATGCCGTGATTTAAAATCAATGCGTTTCATGAAAATAAGTACCGTGAAAATTATGGTTTTTATTATTTAATTCACAATTCGCAATTATTAATTTGCAATAATAGTCGCTTTCGCGACGATTACAAATGTTCTTACCACCTATCAGTTTTCTCTAACTCATTGTCGTTATACTTAGCGCGGTAACAAACTGTAGGGCAAAAGTTTTTAATGAGTGGGCAACAAAAACACGTTACCCACCATTTCACGCAGCGAAGTATAGCGAAGCGAAACGAAGAGCGTGAAATACATAAAATAATTTATGTTAGAATAAGTTAATTTTATAACTTGCTAATTGTTTAATTGGAATAAAGCTATGCGAAATGCTCGTTATTATAGAACCGTTTTGGGATTGTTATTGGGATCGTGGATTTTATCTGGATGCGCAACTACGACTACCCCTCATGAGTCTGATCCTTTTGAAGGCTTTAATCGCAGTATCTTTGCTTTTAATGAAGGAGTCGATAAAGCGATACTTAAGCCTGTCGCTAAAGGTTATAAGGCCATTACGCCAAAGCCCGTTAATAAAGGGGTGACTAATTTCTTTAGTAATCTTGATGATGTTATCGTGATTGCTAATGATTTGTTGCAATTTAAATTTAAACAGGCGGCTTCAGACACGGGGCGGGTGTTACTCAACTCGACTGTGGGATTACTGGGCTTGATTGATGTGGCCAGCGAATTTGAGTTGCCTAAGCATAATGAAGATTTTGGGCAAACATTGGGTTATTGGGGAGTGGGCAGTGGCCCTTATCTTGTTTTACCCTTGTTAGGGCCAAGTTCAGCGCGTGATACTGTGGGACTGGGTGTGGATGTTTTCTTGGATCCACGTTTGTATTATACAGGAACACCTCAGGGCCTGAGTTCAAATCATGTTATTTATGCCTCTGAGGCCGTCAAAAAAGTGGATATGCGTGCTGATTTTTTAGAAGTTGAAAAGGTAGTCGAAGTGGCGGCTTTGGATAAATATTCGTATTACCGCGAGGCTTATTTGTCAAGACGTAATTACTTGGTTTATGATGGCAATCCGCCGCAAAATGAGGATATCGGGGATATTTTTGACGATGAGGACGATGAGGATTTTGATGAAGACGAGGAAGATGAGGATGAGGAAGATGAGGAAGATGAGGATGAATGACGAGATATAGAGATGTTCAAAAAAATAATTTCACACCAAGGGGCGATAACAAAGGTTCGCCCCTACATTTTGTAAATCAATTCGATAAAATACTTGATAATTGATTATTAATGAGCAATAATGATCGCCCTTCAAACGATACCGATAATCGCTTGACTTGATAGTTACCTAATCTATGGTATTCCATAGTATGGAACTAACAGAGGGCTGAGAATAATCAGCAGCAGTTAGATAGGTGAATCACACCCTAGGATGTTTGATCCAGTCCCTCGCTCTGTGGTTAAGTATTAAGGGTAGCGGAAACGTGAAGGTGTACTTAACGTAAAAACCCTATTTAACAGTCTCAAGGATCACTTTACGTCCCATAAAGGACGAGCTTAAAGCTATTTGGTCAGTACGATTTCTGTACTGATCACCTTTTCATCACAACCATTAAGACTAACAT
>QNEL01000194.1 GCA_003645185.1 Candidatus Parabeggiatoa sp. nov. 3 | reverse complement strand
TATTGATGCCGATACTCTTACAAAATGAGTGGGCTATTGACTGATTGAAGTGAACCAAACTTGACCGGCATCAATTGTCGTTTGCGTTCTTCAATCCAAGAAGCTGAGTGCGTAACATCAGTTAAGAAGTTGCGCGTGAAATGTGAAATATGAAATGTTCATTTTTATTATTTTGTTCAAAAATTCAATCGTTCATTTATATTATTTTTGGCTTTGGGCAACTTGGGCAACTTAAACTGAAAGGTGCATGGCACTATTTTCTGTAGCCCCCTTCAACACACACACAAAATCACACAGAATCACACTCACACAGAATCACACAGAGTTTCACAAAATTTGGCTCGTTTATAAATTCTTATACTTAAATCTTTAAACTCAGTACTATTTTGTGGTACTCTGTGAACTTTGAAAATTTTGCACAACGCTTCAAACGAGATAATAACAATAAGAATAATATTTAAAGCGTAAGCAAGCGGCCGTATTTTTTTAACAACACTAGAGGTAGATAAATATGCGCGATAATGATCGTAGCAACGAGCATAGCCACTATGGCCTAGAAAATCATGGGCTGTCCAATTTGAATGACATTTATTGGAATTTAACGACACCTGCCTTGTACGAACATGTGGTTCGTCGCCGGGAAGGTGTTTTGGCTCATCTCGGTCCAATCATTGTTCGCACCGGGCATCACACTGGCCGCTCAGCCAATGATAAGTTTACTGTTCAAGAGTCCAGTTCGGAAAAGGAAATTTGGTGGGGCAAAATCAACCGGCCCTTTTCAGCGGAAACCTTCGACGATCTCCATCATCGCATGGCAGCACAGTTACAATCGCAAGATGTCTATGTACAAGATTGTTATGTTGGTGCGTCTCCCAAACATCGTATGCCAATTCGTATTATCACGCAGAATGCTTGGCACAACCTGTTTGCCCGCAACATGTTCCTTCAAGCCAGCGCGGAAGAATTGACAAAACATGTGCCTGAATTTACAGTCATTCAGGTGCCTGAATTTCATGCCAATCCTGAAAAAGACGGCACTAACTCCGAAACCTTTATTATTGTCAACTTTGCCAAAAAGTTAGTGCTTATCGGTGGAACCAGTTACGGTGGAGAAATCAAGAAATCCATTTTCAGCGTCATGAACTACCTGCTACCCGCAAAAAGCGTGCTACCCATGCACTGCTCAGCCAATATTGGGGCAGACGGTAATACAGCCATCTTTTTTGGCTTAAGCGGCACGGGTAAAACCACTCTATCGGCCGATGCTTCCAAAACGCTGATTGGTGATGACGAACATGGTTGGGATGAAAAGGGTATCTTCAATTTTGAAGGCGGCTGCTATGCCAAATTAATTAAGCTCTCGCCAGAAGCAGAACCCGAAATTTACGAAACCACGCGCCGTTTTGGCACCCTGTTAGAAAATGTGCCTTATGATCCAGAAACCCGTCGCGTAGACTTAATGGATGAGAGTTTAACGGAAAATACACGCGGTTCCTATCCGATTTCTCATATATCCAATGCTTCAAAAAACGGCATGGGCGGGCATCCTAGAAATGTGATTTTCCTCTCAGCCGACGCTTTTGGCGTATTACCGCCGCTGGCTAAACTGACGAAAGAGCAAGCCATGTACCACTTCCTATCTGGTTACACGGCCAAAGTCGCGGGTACCGAAAAAGGGATCACTGAACCACAGCCTAACTTCAGCACCTGTTACGGTGCCCCATTCATGCCAAGACATCCACAACGCTACGCCGAATTACTGGGTAAAAAACTGGATGACTCTAATGCCGACATCTGGCTGATCAACACCGGTTGGAGCGGCGGCCCTTACGGTGTCGGAGATAGGATCAAGATCGCATACACACGCGCAATGGTTAATGCCGTACTAGATGGCAAATTGAAAGACGTACCACTAGAAACCGAACCCTTCTTTGGTTTACAAGTCCCCAAACATTGCCCAGAAGTACCGGATGAAATCTTGAATCCGCGCAACACCTGGTCAAATCCGGCCGACTACGACGCACAGGCCAAGAAACTGGCCCAAATGTTTGCCAATAACTTCAAGCAATATGCAGATGAAGCCACACCGGAAATACTCGCAGCCGGGCCATCAGCGTAGTTAAAATAAATGTAGGGTGGGTAAAATTAAATGTAGGGTGGGTAAGATCGTTTCGACGCCAGTCGAAACGATCTTGCCCACCATCTTGCCCACCATCTATCAACAAACGCATTCCAAAGGATCCCATCATGCCTAAAAAACTGTTCAACAAAAAAACCCTCTTAGGCGCGGCCCTACTGGCCAGCGCCCCCGCCCTAAAAGCCAGTGGCGGTGGCATAACCGAAGGTGGAAAAAGCCAACGCGGAGTCAATCACCTCACCCTAGAAGAAGTCCCCGGTTTCTTCAAACCCGAAGAAGAACAAGAACTGATTGACAAACTGAACAGCAAAATCAAAATCTGTGTGCCTAACGACATGGGCAAAACCGGCGAATTTCACTTTTTACCGGACACCATTGTCGTCGTCATGCCCCCATTTGAAACCAATGTTGTCAGAATGACTTTTGTCGTCTCCCACATGGTAGCCGGAAATACAGATAAAGTGCTGTTATTAGTCTACAGTCAACAACTATCCCCTTCTGAACAAATACCGACTCCCAAATCCTTGAAAAAATTGAAATTGGATGTCAGTTCAATCGAAATCGTAGGCCTTTACAATATTCCCGCTTTAAAGACAACAGCACAAAATGATACACGCATCGGAGCTGCCGATCCTGCTCCCCGTTCCAAAATAGAATTTGACATCAACCTCTCTCCACAAAACATCTCAACGATGATGAATTCTGGGACAAGTACCATCTATGTACAAGCAGCCTTGCTGCCAAAAGTGGATTTTGAAAGCGGGAAATGGGATCGGATGATCCTTTCTGAAATGGACACCATCCAATTTATGGGCAATGAATGTCCAGAAGATCATGTTGTTTACGATCCCAGTCAACCAGGAGGAGCGGGTGTCGCGCCAACAGATGATTTTTGAGTGGAGTACAATTGAGTTTAGTACAACGGATTAAACGGATTTTTTCAAGATCGAGTCTTGATATTATACTCTGTCACTTCAAGGAAATCTAAGATTCTGAGTGACTCTCAAAATGAACGATTTATCAATCAGGGAATGAAGTTAATCCGTTGTACTAGATGCAGGAGTCACGTCAACCAGTGTTAAGGCAATGCAGGATACTCGCCCACCGTCAAATCCGGAAAGTGATGGGCTTGCTGCCCACCTTGAGCACGCAGCCCACCTTGAGCACGCACAATAACGGTAAACCCCTCATTCCAAACCATGTCATACTTCTTGTAATTCTTCAATAAATCCTCCTGCGGCCGCCCATCCGTTTTCAGCAACACACCTTCATAAAGCAAATCACCATTCGGCAAAGCCCTCACAAAATTCAAAGCCACAGCCACCGTTTCAGCCGCATCTAAAGCATTCAAAGTCACCGATTGAATCGGTGAAGCACCTGATCTGACAACAGCCATCACTTTCAATTCATGATCGCTCACATCCATGTGCATAGGTGACAAACCCGCCATAATCACCTGCGGCGATTGCCGACGTAAGCCCTTAGCCACATAATTATCCTGTGTTACCGCCATACCCGCCGTAGGCACTTCAATCGTTGGCGAAGTGCTCGTATACGACCAAGTTGGGTAATAATGGATTTGTCGCGTATTATCACGGGCTAACACATAAAACTGGTTAATCAAGCCACCAAACAAATTATACGAAGGCAAACCAAACAACTGCTTAGCCAAGGGCCCAGACTTCTTAAATGGCGGAAATAGATACTCAAATTCATAAACCAAGCCATAACGATTATTCGTCTCATCCAACGGAATTTTACCCATTAACGTCATCACAATTGAAGAAGTACTGCCCTTAATATTTTGTCTCAACGCCACCTGCTGTAACTCACTTTCACCTTCCTCAACCACGGCCACAATCCGCAATCGCGTATCAACCTTATCCAACAACATCGGGTCAAAGCCGGCCATCAGCACCTGAGGATAATTCTTAACCCGCCGCAGCATACCCACTGACACATAATCCACCCCATCACCGTGCGCCACATATAACACCCCCTGCTTTTCAGAAAGCGGCACCAAATGAGTAGGCCGTGTTCCAACGGCCGGGCAAGCACTCTTTTCCAGCTTATTCGCATTGAGATCAAACAACACAAATTGTGCTTTAGACTGATCAAGTATCCACAACTTATTACCTACCCACGCCAAAGCACCCGGTGTCGTGAAAAAATTGTCATCTTCGACAGTTTGATTCACTTCCAGATTGCTCGTATTAATAATACTGATCGAGTCACCACTGACATTAGCCACAAACACCTGTTCAGCACTCGGATGCGCTAACAAAGTGACAGGCGCTTTACCCACCCCAATGTCTTTCAAATGTTGCAACGAGTTCAAATCAAACACCGCCACCGTACCATCCGTTTCACAGGCCACAAACAACTGCGTGCCTTTAACGGCCAAAGCAGACGGTAAACTACAACGTCTATTGGGCACCGGCAATGTCGCGACATCAGTGCCCTCTATTGAAAATACCCGTACCCCGCGCGTATTTCTATCGCCTACCAATAACCTCGGCGTTGTCGCATCAAACAACATAGCCGTAAAATCGCCACTGTGATGCCAAGTATCAACAACTTGCCAGAGCAAAGGATCGGCCGCCGAAATATCCACCACCGCGATCCCGCTATCAAAAGCCCCCCCGACATATAAACGAGTCTGATCAGCGGAAATCGCCAAAGCACTAGGCTCAACGCCTTGCAAATACAGGCTAGACACCACCTCTTGTTCAGCGGTACTCACCACTTTCATATCCATCGCAGTGGTATCCAGCACCAACAACCACTGGCCATCAGAAGTCGCCACCATCGCCCCCGGCGTATCAAAAAACGCATCGCCCACCGTAACACTATTCACCTCACACTGAGCCGCTTGCACAGTCTGCGGAACAGCGAATAACAACATCAATACCCCTATCACAGTTAAGTGATATTTAACCCAATTTGAACACATAATCAATAACTCCTCGATTTATCATAGATGTTTTGTAAATATAGCACAAAATCAGAATATGTAAAAAACAAAAGCCGAATAGGGGTGCGATTAAAAGTGCGGGGACACAGCCACCTAGCCTTAATAGCCAACAGCCAACAGCCAACAGCCAACAGCCAACAGCGGGCATCAGTTGTCTAACAGCTTAAGTCAGGTGGTGGTGACTAACAAAACACGAAAATTATAACAGTGGACAGTATAAATCAATTTGCGCTTTTGGCGCTCGAAATCTCGCTAGAGATAGATAGGTTTAGTCACCACCACCTGACTTGAGCTTTTAGACAACTTTTGAAAGCTGTTGGCTTAATAATAAGTATACCCCCGCACTTTTAATCGCACCCGCCGAATAGGGATAGAACGCAGACCGTCTAAAGCGTTCTATAAATTGATCAATTGATCACGCAAACTTTATTAATAGGAAAAACTATGCAAAAATAAAAAATAGATGATAGTTTTTAACTTATCAAAAAGGAGTTAATAATGAGAGAATTTTGTTCATACGGCCCTGTCGATTGTCAAGAGCATTTTTGTGTCCAACGTCAAAAACTCATTGCACAAGGTGTTAAGCAACTTCTTGGACACCGTAAAAAAGGCGGACATTATTTTACCATTTGGGCACCGCGTCAAACGGGTAAAACTTGGCTGATGAGACGAATCAAACAGGAAATCCAACAGCAATATCCAGAGGAATTTACCCTAGTTGATTTTTCACTCGGTGGATTGAGAGGAATGCGTTTTTCTCCAGATGACGAAACGGATTGTCCCATGGCATTTTGCCGATTTATCAAGACCGCTTTGCCTTCCCACCCTGATGTTAAAAATTGGGATGATTTTCGTCAACTTTTTTCGAGAACAGAGGGATTATGGGATCGTCCGCTCATTTTATTAATAGATGAAGTCGATACTATTCCGCTGAATTTGATAGATTTAATGGTCGCCCAATTTCGGGAATTGTATCTGAATCGTGAAACCAATTGGCTGCACGGATTAGCACTGATTGGTGTTCGGGCAGTACTGGGGATTGAAAGTCAACGCGGCTCCCCCTTCAATATTCAACGATCACTGAAGGTACCCAATTTAACCACAGAAGAAGTGACAGAATTATATCGTCAGTACACTGATGAAAGTGGACAAGCCATTGAGCCCACGGTGGTGGATAAACTCTATTACGTCACCAAAGGACAACCCGGTTTAGTGTCATGGTTTGGAGAACTGCTGACGGAAAAGTACAATCAGGGCTCTGATCAAGTGATTGATATGACAACTTGGAAAAAGGTGTGGGCAAAGGCCAGATTTGTTGAACCCAACAATACGGTAATGAATCTGATTGCCAAAGCCAGGCAGCCAGAATATCAAAGCTTTTTAATCAAATTGTTTGGTAGCACTCAGATTCCTTTTTCTTTTCACAGTCCCTTGTGCAATTATCTCTACCTTCACGGCATCATCGAGCCTAAGAGTCACGAACAATCCAACAGCGGTGAGATTTGCCGTTTTTCCTCACCTTTTATCCAGGATTGTCTCTACTATGCCCTGACTGACGAAATCATTGGTGATGAAATACCTATTTTACCTTTGCTCCCCCTAGACGATTTGGCCGATGTTTTTACTGACACGGCCCTTAACTTAGTCGCTTTGTTGACACGCTATAAAGACTATCTCGCTCGCCTCAAAGCGCAAGACATTAATCCCTGGAAAGCCCAACCACGCCGTAAAACGGATTTGAAGCTCACAGAAGCGGTTGGACAATTTCATTTGTTTACTTGGCTTAGAGAAGCGGTAGGAAGGCGTTGTCTCGTTAGTCCAGAATTCCCCACAGGCAACGGCAAAGTGGATATCCATCTACAGTGTGGCAAACAACAGGGGATTATCGAAGTCAAAAGTTTTGTGGATAGCTATCAAATCAAAGATGATCGTGATCAAGCAGCTAACTACGCGAAAAATTTAGGTATTGATAATGTTACCATTGCCCTGTTTATTCCCGTATTGGAAGAAACGGTTCTTGAAAAACTGTCAACTGAAGCAGTCATCAATGGGATCAAGGTGAGTATTGTCGCGATTGGATGGGTTTGATAAAAATTAAGCAATAGCGATTTAAAAATTGGATAGAACGCTGATTCTCATGATTAAACTGATGCCACACAAAAGTTTTTGCGCGCAAAAACTGGGGCAAAGAACACTGATTAAAAATCAGCGTAAATAAACTGCCGTTGACTACGACTAAGAGGGGTATTGATCCATCGTCATACATTTATGACCTGACCAAAACGATGATGATAGAAGGCACTCGCTTCTTCACTGATTTTACCAACCAATGGAAGAATTATAGAGAAGAAGAACAAGTACTCTACGAAAAATTGCAAGCCATCGAAGTGGGAAAAGTTGTGGCTAAGATACCTGAAAGTGATTTTATCGAAGTTCGTGGTAATCAATGGGAGAAAAAGTACCAGCCGAAATTGCCAACACCAAATGAGAAAACACCCAAACGCCAAATCAAATTTGCTTATAGGCAACTCGAACTCTGGAAATTAGCCGAATTCTTGTTTGAAGATGAAGATACGCCGGCATCACAAGTGGGTATTGAATGCTTCAATAGAGTCTTGCGGGAGATCAAAGCATGAGTGGTAGCAATTTGCCTTATCATTTAAGGCCCAACAAGGCAATAGAACGTCAACTGTTTATTGAGCTACTCCTCACGATAAATCTTGAAGACCCAATTTTCGTTAAAAATTTCTGATTATTTATAACTTTTTTTGTTGAAAACTCTAACCATAAGAATTTTAAGAAATTTTATAAATGCTCTCATTCACATTCAAGCGTGCCACCGTTGAGGCTTTTTTTTGGGAACCCCAGGTTTCACCTCAATGCCACCTTCGCCTTCGCCTGGGCTTTCGCGGTGGTTCGCCCCTACAACCCCGTCATGACGTGGGGTTTGGTAGGGGCATACCACCGCGAAAGCCCTTAACGAAGGTGGCATTGAGGTTTCACCTAGGGCTATTCACTTTTTTTAAGATAAATGGGGCATGCAACAAAAACCCGTTACCCACCCTACATCAAATTTAATTTTAATTTATAACCGTGTGCAGACGTGAGTCAGATTTGCGCCGCGAAGCGTCTCTACAATTCTGCACTAATCGGTTAATCCGTTGTACTCAAGTTTAGGGGCTGGAATGTAAGTTTGTAAATCATCTGGGGCATTGGGCAAGCCGCCACGTCCGGTGATAAAAAAACTGCTAGATTGTGTGTCTGTCCAGGCTGTACAATGTTGTTTGATTAAGACGCTGGCATCCAGAAAGTCTACGGGTAAGCTGCCAATGTCTACGTTGTCAATGTTGTCGATTTTGACTTCTCCTGCTACTCCTGTTTCTGATGAGGCGGTTATTGAGCTGTTTTCTGATTTTCTGGCATGACGACCGCTGATGAGCAAAACGAGCCCGCCGTGACCTTCATTGGCATTGGCCTTGATGGCGCTGTCTTGTAGTGTGAAAAAATAGGGGTTACTTATGGCTAAGTTTCCACCGTTTCCTTGGCCGCCACTGACTGTGGCACTGAGCAGACTGTTGTTTTTTAAAGTGAGCTGTGTGCGTGCATTGAGTATGATATTGCCGCCATCTGCTTTGTCGGCGGCGGTGGAAATCGTGCTATTGTCCATTTCTAAGAAGGTTGTGTTGATATAAATACTGCCGGCATTCCCTATGCCTTTGCTGTCTGCGGAAATGATGGCTTGATCTGTTAAGTGTAGTTGGTTGGCAATATTTAGGGTGAGACTGCCACCTTGGCCAGCACCAAGTGTGCTGTTATCAATGCTGCTGTTTTCACCGGTTAAGCTTAAGTTGTTGGCGCTGATTTTGATGCGCCCGGCATCACCGGCGCTGGCGCGATCTGCTTCTTGAGATTCTGAGCGGGCTTGAATGGCTGCGAAGTAATCTGTTGAGAGGAGGTTGATGTCTCCGCTGGCTTTTATCGTGATATTGCCGCCTCTACCTGGCCCTAAAGTACTGGTGCTGATGGTACTATCAAATAGGTTTAAATGTTGGGCTGTTAGGGTTATGTTGCCGGCATCACCTGCTTGGGCTTTGGTGCCGTGTGAACTGGTGCTGATTTGGCTATCACCTTCGAGGGTGGTTTTTCCGGCGACTTTGATAAAGATTTCTCCGCCTTGCCCTGGGCCAAGGGCGCGGCTTCCGATGTCGGCTTGGTTACTGAGATGCAGTTCATTGACTTCAATGGCAATCAAACCCCGCTTTTTATCAATTTCTGAATTGGCGATAATGCCGCTGTCGTCTATGAAAAATTGATTCCCTCGAATATAAATATCACCGACGCCTTGTTTACCGACATCAACACTTGTGCCATTTTCTAACCTGATTTGACCGAGTTGTGCATGGCTATCAACTGATAGGCCGTTAGCTGTCATTTTTAATTGATTGGCATCAGTCACAGCGGCCAGATTGATGCGACCAGAACTTGCCCTTAAACGTCCGTCATTGATCGTGACTTTTCCGCCTAACAGGGACAAGGTTTGGCCAGTTTGAGTGACTAATGTGCTGCCTTGTATTTCAATTGAGGCCGGTTCCGTTTCTAAAAATCCAAAGGCGGAAGGGGGGGCCGTGACTAAGAGACTGTTTTCGGGATGGCGCGTGTCAAATAGCCCTGAATCACCTAAATGCAGTTGGCTGGCCGTGCTGATATGTAAGGAACCTTGAAGATCAAGTTGTGCATTTTCTCCAAACAGGAATCCTGAAGGATTGAGGAGATATAAATCGGCTCTGGGAATTTGAGTTCGTAATTTGCCGTCAACAAAGCTTTTTCCGCCTGTTACCCGACTGATGATGTTTTTGACGCTATCTGGGCCGGAAAAAGTGGCTATTTCTTCGGAGTTTAAATTGAACAATTTGAAACTGTGAAATAAATTGCCACCATATTGTTGTCCCAGTTCTGCCTGAATTTGAAAATCAGGCCCTTGTAATGCGATGTTTGGGCCTAATGTGCCATCAAGTACGATTTCAGCCGGTGTCAATGTTGTGTAGAAGAGCAAAGCCATTGGCAAATAAAGCCTGTTTATAAGGCGGATAGTCATCTTTTCGGTTATGAGTGATAATTTTATATTGTGAGGTAATGTGGGTGAGATTGATAGAACGCTGATTCGGCTTCTTATGGCCTGATTTTCAGGATTTCACGCGCGTAGTGAAGCTTCGCGAAACTTTATTTCACATTTCACGCTAAAGCTTCGCGGAGCGAAGCTTTAGCGTGAAATAAAGTTGCGCGCAACTTTATTTAGCTTCGCCCGATTGAATAAAGTACAGTTATATCAAGAAAATCGAACCGCAAAATAACATGCATTCCGATCAGGCCGCAAAATAAATTTTGCACTCCAATCAGGCCGCAAAATAAATTTTGCACTCCAATCAGGCCGCAAAATAAATTTTGCACTCCAATCAGGCTGCAAAATAAATTTTTCACTCAAATTTCACCCAAATGATTTGTACTTCATTCAATCGGGAAACGCTATAAATAAAGTTTTTGCGCGCAAAAACTTTTGCCTGAACCGAAGGTGGGCTACGCTAAACACTGATTTTTTATCAGCGTTAATCATGATCATCAGTTTAATCAGCGTTCTATCTTCTATTCGTCCAGTTTTGTAATTGATTACTGCTCACTGTATCAATAAAAATGGGGCCCAATATGCTGGATGCTTGTAATAGTAATGTTGTAACAAGTATTGTTGAGCGGCTTGTAAAGCTTTGGCTTTGGACAGTTTGTTTCCCTGCAAGTGTTGATAAAACTGTTTCATTAAGTATACGGTTGCTTTATCATCAATGAACCATAAGCTGGCTAATGCACTTTTCGCACCGGCTTTGAGGGCTATGCCGGCTAATCCTAATGCGGCTTGATCATCACCTACTGCTGTTTGACATGCACTTAAAGTTAATAATTCGAGTGGTTCATGACGACGTTCACTGAGTCTAATTAATGCCTCAAGATGATTCATCGTCAGTTTGCCGTCGTAAGTCAATAAAAATGTTTTTTGCGGTACACTATCAAATTGTCCATGTGAGGCAATATGCACGATGCTGTAAATCGTTTGTTTTAAAGTATCCGCAAAGTTGTCTACCGTAAAGGCTTGATCTAATAACTGGGTGGTATTATAGGGTTTGTAAAATTGGCTAATGCTTTCAAGTTCGTCACGTACATTTGATAGGGCTGGATAACCTTGCACTGCTTTCGATAAGCCATTGAGCAGAATTTTGCCCTGATTTCGATGATTGGATTGCGATTGGTTTAAGGTTAATCCGGGCAGTGTGACGATAGCATATTTTGAAATGAGATATTGTTTACCATCGTGTAAGGCTGAAAAAGGAATAGTACGCAAAACACCGTCAGGCACAATAATGAGGGTGTCTACACCTCTGAGGGATCGCTTTAGGGGCGCGATAAACAGGCGGTATAAACGCTGTGCGTAAGGTAAAAAATAGCTCTGCTTGCTATCTTCAAGTTCAAAGCGAAATTCATTGACTTCATCTTTGATTTGATCGATTGTCATCGGTATGCTGAATTGTTGGAGGCTGTTGGGCAAAATTAACAAAATTTCGATGCGATCTGGCAATAAAATCGGATAGATTACGGCTGTGTGAGGCTCGATGCCTTTGTCCAAAAGCGTTTGTTTCGATTGGGCTATGACACAGTCGTCTTGAAAATAGTCTTGTAATTCGGCCGTTTTAAAACGTTCTATCGTATCAAGTGCTTTTTTTAAATAGGCCACCTTTTGGCGGTTGTTATGATTGAGTTTGGCGGCACGTTGTAATAATAAGTCGGCCAGTTCAAAATAAACGGGGCCAACCCGCTCGCGAAATGAGTGTGATGTGTTGCGATAGCCGGTGGTGAGTTCTTCACGAATCGGTTGTAAACTGTCAACCGCATTTTGATAGGCGTTAAAGGCTTCGTCTATCTGGTTTTGTGCTTTAAACAAGCGGCCGAGTTGCCATTGCCAACGATAAAGCAATTCTTGCGCTTGGTTTTGCTCTGTGAAAAAAGAGACGGGATCAAGTTTGGCATAAAAAATCGCTTGTCGCGTTAAACGTATGGCTTCAGTATAACGGTGGGCTGTTTCGTACAAGTGCCCTAAAAAACCATAAGCGTAAGAAATGAGACGCGGATTGTTTTGTTTTTTGGCGATCTGGAGCGCGGTATTGAAGGCTTGATATGCGATATACTTTGTCTTTGATATTTGGGCCCTTGGCATCGCTTCTTGGGATAAGCTTTTCAAGGCCAGTTCACCTACACTGATTAAGCCAAAGGCTTTAGCATAATTCTGATCCTCGATAAGCGATTCAAAGGCTTGTTGTGCTGCCGATAAGGTGTTGGCAGTGGCCCGCGATTCTTGATTATTAAAATAGGCGTATGCTAAATTGATTAATACTCGTCCAACGAGTACAGGCTCATCGGCTTGTTTAGCGAGTGCGACACTTTGTGTATACGTTTTCACGGCCTTAGCATAATAAGCTTCTACAGTTAAGACATTACCGAGATTGTTTAACACGGCTGCATGAATGAGGGCCGGTGGCTGAGATGGCAATAGAGCGATACTTTTGTCAGCTTCGTTTCGCGCTTGTACATCTTCGCGTATCGCTAAAAAGAGATCACTCTTTGTTAAAAACAATTTAGCCAGTATGATCGCCTTGTCGAAGGGGATCGGCTGCCACTGCTTAGCCAGTTGCTCTGCTTGTGATAGGATAGCGAGTGCTTTTTGAGATAAACCCAAAGCTTGATAGGCGCTTGCCAACTGTATCATAATCTCAACACGTTGGAAGGGTGCCCAGTTTACAAGGTTTAACGCGGCTTCCCAATGACGTATGGCTTGTTCAAAATGGCCATGCTGAAAAGCAGTCATCGCCTGTACATCAGGCCTGGTTTCTTTTGAAGCCAACACGGGAAATGCATAATATAGGCCCAAGATAAGCCATACTGTTATCAGGCTTTTTTGATAAATGGGGTTTCGATGTTGAAAAGTGAAGGACATAAGTTACACTCTCTGAATTAATATAATTTTAGATCAATTTGGTGGGCAACCACGTTATCCACCCTACAATTGGATCGAATGGTGGGCAACCACGTTACCCACCCTACAATTGGATCGAATGGTGGGCAACCACGTTACCCACCCTACAATTGGATCGAATGGT
>QNEL01000193.1 GCA_003645185.1 Candidatus Parabeggiatoa sp. nov. 3 | reverse complement strand
CTGGGGCTATTCACATTTTCAGGCTAAAATTTCGCGGAGCGAAATTTTAGCCTGAAAACCCCTACGGGGTTGTGCTTTTTAATCTTTTTCTGATCGATTTGCCTTTGTACTTTATGCCATCGGAAATGCTTTTAAAAGTTTAAATTGTGCCCGCGTGCAGTATAACTCAAATTTTATTCCCTAATCAGCTTCATGAAGCTATCAGCATAAAATCAAATTTCTTATGGATTTTCAATATTTTAGCAGCTCTTTATTGATTATACCCTCATTTGATATCGCCACAAAAAATGATTAATCAATTCATTTCATCAATTTGCTCTGCGTTCTATCTGGCAATAGAACATAGAAAATGCTGATAACACCCATTTGAGCGGCTCTGATTTCCGTTATTCAAAAAATCCTTTTGCCTTCATCATATCCCCTTCCAAATTATTTTGTTCACCTGAACATCTGACATCTCCCCTTCAAAATATCTTTCCACGCAAAAGTTTTTGCGCGCAAAAGCTTTTGCGTGGAACTAACTTAAGCCATGATTCGCTGGCATTCTACTGCCTTTAATTAATAATTAAAGCTATCTCTAAACGAGTGTAAAAAGAAAAGTAATGACAATATGAAGGGTTATTGCCAAAATAATTATGACTACCATACAACCCATTGCTAAATTATTGACTGATTTTTTAGCTGGTTTTTGCGATGCCTTAGCCTGTTGTTTTTTATTTTTCATCTATCGACGCTCAAATAATGAGATTATGAAAATTTAACGCTTACCTCTAAAACTCGCCCTAAATTTATAATACCCATTCTTTATTGAAATTTATTTTAATTTTAATCAGCGCAATCAGCGTTCTATCAATCCTATCATTACAAAAAGCCTAGGTTTCATCTCAAAATGGCAGTTTGTCAAAAAATTTCAACACAGTTGCGTGAAAGCGTGAGTGAAATTCTGTTTCCTCTGTGTTCCTCTGTGTTCCTCTGTGTTCTCTGTGTTGAAGTTTTTTTAAAACGCTACAAACACTGTTTTGAAATTATTTTTTTGAACATCTATACTGTCATAGAGGCGAACACAATGCTCGTAGGCTTTTAAATCCAAAACCAAAATCCAAAGGAGTCGCACATGAGCGTATTAATGGAAGCTTTAAATAAAGCCGAAAAAATGTTTGAAAGGAAACAGTCTGATTTTGATCAAACAACCGATTCATCATCAAATGAGATAGATGAAAACTTGTTTTTGGCTGAAATCACAGATAATGAAACACCAAAAAATACTTTGCCACTTATGGAAGACTCTACTATCAAAGAGCGGAATGAAGCATCACTGAAAGATTTCAAAGAGATAGAGAGTCAACAACCCTTGCCCGATAGTGATCAAAGCATTGAACAACCCCTTTCGCTTATCGACTGGCAAGCCCCATTAGAAAATAATGAAACGAATACAAATTCGACATCGCCTATGTGGGATGATGAATTTTTGCCTCAATTTCAAAATGCGATTCAAGAGGATAACGATAAAGTCGATAGCACAACGGCCGAACCCATCCATCAGGATTTGAGCGATTTTCAAGAGGAAATACAAGAGGATAACGATAAAGTCGATAGCACAACGGCCGAACCCATCCATCAGGATTTCCGCGATTTAAGTGATTTTGATAACGAGCAACCGCTTATTGATTTCAAAAACGAAGCGCGTGATATCGAATCTACCCTTGCTGACAATCTGAAGCAAAGTTGTACCACTGCAACGGCCGATAGCCCACAGTTGAAAACAGCAACAACCGCACTGGTAACGCAAACCCAACCAGAGTTTGAATTAGATGAAAAGAATACCGAAGCGACTCAAACCGAACAAAGCCTTTTCTTAGATGAAATAGATGAAATCTTTTCTGCCACTGCAACTGTGGATACAAAACAATTGCCAACAGCGACAACGGCAGCCCAAGAGGAAAAAACGCTAACACAAACTCAACCAGATTTTGACTTTAAATTAGAAGAGAAAAAAAGCGAAGAAACTCAAACCGAGCAAAACTTTTTCTTGGATGAAACCGTGCCACATCCAGAAGCCGCACGGCGCATATTGGCCGCCAGTGCCGCACCACAAACGCCAGTTTCCAAACGCCCTCTCTTATTATTAACAGGGGTATTAACGGTATTACTGGTTAGCATGGGCACAGGGTATTATTATTATAGTCAATCCTCATTAGCCGAACCGTTTTCATTTCAAAGGCACCAATTGACAAGCACATCTATTTCTCCCCCAGTTGAAAAAACAGGTGAGACAGAGCAAGCTTCATCGGCCCAAAATCCACCGAGACAGAGTTCATCCACCTCGGCCGCTTTTGAAGCGACTCATAAACCGGTTGATGAACCGAATCAAGTCGCGGCAATAACTGTGATCGAGCCTGTCAAAATCGCGCAACCCGCGCAATCTGAAAACACGGCCAAAAAGTCATTGACTCAAACCCAATCTAAGGTGATTCAAGCCAAAGCGGCTAAGCAGCCTAACACAGATCAAAAACCACTCACCGCGCACCAATCATTCATACAAGCTATCACCAAGCGCGAACAAACCTTACTCAAATCACCTCAACAATCGACAAACCATTTAAAGGATTTAAAGCCTAAAAAACGGCTAAAGCCGCAACCTCAACAACCAAAAGTCAAAACGCCAGGTATTCATACCTTGCGTAAAAATAAAGTGATTCAATCCATTAATCAAGCATTATCAACAGGTTATGACGCATTTCAACGAGGAGATGATAGCACAGCCCTTCGATCCTATTTAAACGCTTTACGACAAGAACAAAATAACCGTGATGCCTTATTCGGATTAGCGGCCCTCGCATTGCGTAGCGGCAACCGGCCCCAAGCACAGCACTATTATCGGCGCGTATTGCAACTCTATCCTCAAGACAGACACGCACAAGTCGGTTTAATCAATAGCCTAGATAACCACGCCACCTCAAGCGAAAGTCAACTTAAAATGTTATTAGAACAAGCCCCCCAATCGGCCCATATCCATTTTAGTTTAGGTCACTTTTATGCCACACAAGGGCGCTGGGCGCAAGCCCAATCCGCCTATTTTAACGCCTATCGCTATGACAAAAAACAAGCTGATTATGCTTATAACCTAGCCGTCAGTTTAGATCAGCTCAATCAACCCAGTGCCGCCCTCGCATACTACCAACGTGCCTTACAACAAATTCAAAACCAAGCCATTCATTTCAATCCTGAAACAGTACGTCAACGTATGCAAACGATCAAGCAACATACCCAACCCAGCGCATTAGAACAAATGTAGGGGGCCGGTAACGGGTTTTTGTTGCCCACCATTAATTAACTCTGTGGAACTCTGTGGAACTCTGTGTTCTCTGTGTTGAAATAAAAAAATAAAAATGCCAACACTTGTCACCCCTAAACTCCTGTAACACCTAAACTAAAAATGACTACCCCACACCATCATTTTGGTGAAATGCTAATAGCACAGCGTATCATCACAGAAGATCAACTCAAAATAGCCCTAACCGAACAAAAGAAACATCCCGAACCCTTAGAAAAAATCCTCATTAATTTAGGCTTCGTATCCGAAGCCGTCGTTCGCGATTTAATGAGTCAATCCTTAGGGCTTTCCCGTGTCGATTTATCTAACCTAGTCGTCGATCACGAAGCCATAAACTTAGTCTCTAAAAATTTAGCCGTTCGCTATACCTTATTACCCATCAGCTTTGATAAAACCACAAACACCTTATCTGTCGCCATGGCCGATGTATTTAATCTACGGGCTATCGATCAACTCGTTGCCACCCTTGGTGGCACGATCAAAGTTGAACCCGTCATGGCCGGAGAAACAGAAATTCTTAATGCCATTGACAACTGGTATGGCTTTGATCTCTCTATAGATGGGATATTAAACGAAATTGAAACTGGCCAAATTGACTATCAAAGTTTAGCCGTCAGTGCAGACGAATACAGCCAACCCCTAATACGCTTAGTCGATGCCCTACTATCAGATGCCGTCAAACGCGGCGCATCCGATATTCATTTTGAACCAGAAAAAGGCTTTTTGCGAATACGTTACCGTATTGACGGCGTACTACAACAAATCCGCAGTCTCCATAAAAATTATTGGTCAGCCATCTCAGTACGCCTCAAAGTCATGGCCGAACTGAATATTGCAGAAATCCGCATTCCGCAAGATGGGCGCATTTCCTTAACCCTAGCCGGGCGGCCTATCGACTTTCGGGTTTCAGTGCAACCCACCATTTACGGCGAAAATATAGTCTTGCGTATTCTGGATCGTCAAAGAGGTATTATGACCATAGAACAACTAGGGTTATTGGAAGACAATTTGACACTCTTAAAACTCATGATAGCCCGCCCAGAAGGCGTGATTTTACTCACCGGCCCCACAGGAAGCGGAAAAACCACAACCTTATATTCTCTCCTAAAACGTCTCAACAGCGAAGAAGTCAATATCATGACATTAGAGGATCCCGTAGAATATGTACTAGGACAAGTTCGACAAACGGCCGTCAATGAAGCCGTCAAACTAGATTTTGCCAACGGCATTCGTTCCATGATGCGCCAAGATCCTGATATCATCCTAGTAGGGGAAATTCGCGATTATGACACAGCCGAAATGGCTTTTCGCGCCGCCATGACAGGCCATCAAGTCTATTCCACCTTACATACCAATTCAGCTATCGGCGCCATCCCGCGCCTATTAGATATAGGCATCTTACCCGACATTTTGGCTGAAAATATTATCGGCGTAGTTGGACAACGTCTAGTGCGTAAACTCTGCCAATCTTGCAAACAAGCTTATTTACCCAACGACATGCATAAAATGCTATTAAACTTAGCCTCAACAGAAACCCCCAAACTCTATCGCCCCAGCAAATGCGAACAATGTGGACAACGAGGTTACAAAGGCCGCATGGCCTTAATGGAAGTGTTTCGCATTGACGAATCCTTACAAGATATTATCGCCCACCGCGCCACCACTTATGATATAAGACAACAGTCCAAAAAAATGGGCTTTTGCACCCTAGCCGAAGACGGCATACGCCGCGTACATGAAGGCATAACCAGCCTAGAAGAAGTCTCACGAGTATTAGACTTAACCAGTCGTTTAAAAACCTCAACAGTGTCTTCGTAGGGTGGGTAAGCGGGCCCCAGCCCGCTTGCCCACCATTCCCTAACCAAATATACTTAATATTAATCTTAATCAGCGTAAATCATGATAATCAGTACAATCAGCGTTCTATCACATATATAATGATTCTCATGAACAATATCTTCACCGACACTCACCAGGAACCAACCATGCCAGAATATTTCATACTCAAAACCATCCACATCATGAGTGCCACCGTATTATTTGGCACAGGAATGGGCAGCGCCTACTATCTTCTTCGCGCACATCTCAGCAACGATATTCAAACCATTGCCTTGACAGCTAAACATGTCGTCGCAGCCGATTGGCTATTTACCACAACAAGCGGCATTATCCAACCCATCACCGGGATATGGATAGCTTTACTGATGGGATGGCCGCTCACGCAAAAATGGCTTTTGATCAGCTTTGGGTTATATTTCTTAGCCGGCGCTTGCTGGCTACCCGTGGTTTGGATCCAATATCGTTTGCGCGATCTAGCCCAACAAGCGATAGCCGATGAAACGCCACTACCCCCCCTTTATTATCGATACATGCGAATTTGGTTTTGGCTAGGCTGGCCAGCCTTTATCTCATTAGTGATCGTCTTTTTTTTAATGGTTTTTAAACCGGTATAAAACGGCCGTGCGTCTTGGGTATTTAAACTTTCTCGGTAAACCCAAAATCCTCCAGTATCGTATATAAAGCGGGCACGACAAGCAATACTAATAACGTGGAAGCCAGCAATCCAAATACTAAACTGGTGACTAAGGGTACTAGGATTTGCGCTTGTAAACTGGTTTCTGATAGCAATGGTATCAAACCGGCTATGGTTGTCATTGAGGTGAGTAACACCGCGCGAAAACGTTCTTGGCTGGCCGTGCAAGCAGCCTCATGAACTGACAGCCCTTCCTTGACACGCATTTTTAAAAACGTTATCAAAATAATAGAATCATTGACGACAATGCCGGCCAGTGAAACGAAACCGACGACGCTTGGCATGGTGATATCGAGCCCCATTAACCAATGCCCCCAAATCACGCCAATAAAGGATAAAGGAATAGCCATTATCACGGCTAAAGGTTCGATGTAACTACGGAATTGAAAGCTTAACAGGATAAACACGCCGATTAAACCCAATAGAAAACCGTTGCGTACTGACATTCCTGTTTTTGCCCCCTCTTTACTGGCACCTTCAAAAGAGACAGTGATATTCGGGTAGCGTTGCTGAAAGTCGGGCAGAAAACGTTTTTGAGTTTGGCTAATCAGTTCATTGACATTCAAAACACGTCTATCAACATCACCTTCAATGGTGACGGTGCGTTGGTTATTAATACGTTGGATGCGAGCGTAACCGCGTTCCATTTCAATCGTAGCAACCGCGCTGAGGGGAACTTGTTGCCCATCTTGGGTGGTTAAGGTGAAATAGTCTAAATCTGCTAGACTGTCTCGATCTAAACGATCTAAACGCACATCGATTTCATAAGATTCCGGCCCGACTTGAATTTCACTGGCAGTATAACCGTAGTAAGCTGAACGCAATTGACTCGCAATTGTGGTGGCATCTAAGCCTAAAGCTAATGCGCCTTCTCGTAAACTGAGACGAATTTCGGGTTTACCGGGGCGTAAATCGTCGGAAAGATTAAACACACCTTGATAACGGTTTAGCCAGTTTTGTAATGCTATCGAAGCCGCTTTTAATTGAGTAAAATCAGTACCTTGTAAACGCACTTCAATCGGTAAACCGGCTGGGCCGACAGTCGGTTCTTTAAAATTAATACTGAGTATATCGGGCAAATCGCCTACCTCTTCCCGCCATCGCTGGATAATGTCATCAAGTCGTCCATGACGTTTTTCTGCTGTCAGCAAATCGACGGTTACGGTGGCAACATGGGGGCCGGTTTCATGAGCATCCTTATTTTGACTGAATTGTGTTTGGACATTTTTAACTAAAGCTTGCCCATTGGGTTGAAGCGGTGTTAATTCCGCATTAACGCGATTTAAGGCGGCCATGATGTGTTCTACTTTAGCTTTTGTCTGCATTAACGTTGTGCCTTGCGGCAACAAAATGCGCGCTTCAACAATATCTCCGTCAATATCTGGAAAAGCACTGAATTTAATCCGGCCGCTGGCTAACATGCCAACTGAACCAAGCAGCGCGGCTATGAGAAAGCCGATAAACAGGTAACGCCAATTCACCATGCCATTGACAACGCGCCCTAATACCTGATGTCGCAACCATTCAATCACGTTTTCAAACCCACGACGAACGGCATTCGGCTTCGTTTTTTGACTATGGGCAAGGGAATGTGCGATATGATGTGGCAGGATGAAAAACGCTTCAAACAAACTGATGATTAAGGTGATAATCAACACAACAGGCATCACTTTCAAGACTTTACCAATATCGCCTTCTAAAAAAGCCAGCGGCCCAAACATGCACAGGGTTGTGATCAAAGAGGATAAGACACCGACAGTCACTTCCTGCGTACCATCAATAGCAGCTTGTAAGGCTGACTTGCCTTTTTTCAAATGCGTCGCAATATTTTCAGAAATCACAATGGCATCATCCATCAGCAAACCGATAGCAATCAATAGCCCTACCATGGTGATCATATTGAGCGAGTATCCAAAAAGCTGCATAAAGAAGATAGTGCCTAAAAAAGAAACGGGCAAGCCCATCACTACCCAAAAGGCGAATCGTAAGCTGAAAAAAAACCAGAGTGTCATGGCGACTAATAGAAAACCTTGCCAGCCGTTTTTGAGTAATAAATTCAACCGATCACTGACGATGGAAAAAGCATCGCTGGTGAGGGTAAAACGAACCCCTTGTGGCGCGGTTTGTTGCGCCTTTTCCACAAACCTTTTGACAGCTTCACCAATAACCAAAACATCTTCCGCTTTGGTTTTAGTGATTTTTAAAATGGCAGCGCGTTGCCCATTGAAAATAATCTGATTTTCTTCTAATTCAAACTGATCAGTGATACGTGCAATATCACCTAGACGAATCTCAGCCCCACTGCGATTACCGACAACAATTAATTCTTCAAATGCTTGCACAGTACGACGTTCATCGACAAAACGAATCAGCACTTCTTGATTGCGCGTTTCGATACTGCCCGCCGGTAAATTAATGCTTTGCCGACTAATTGCGGCTGCAATATCGCTCACACTGAGCCCATATTGGCGTAAAGCATAGCTGGGTAATTCAATACGAATTTGATGATCAGAAAAGCCCTCGATATCGATTTGCGAAATTTCGGGTACCAGCAATAAACGATCTTTGATCTGTTCAGCATAAGCCTTTAAATCCGTGGCACTCATGGGGCCGGTTACCGCAATAGAAGCAACGGGATCAGTTCGCCCTAAAGGCTTGATAATAGGCAATTCTGTTTGTTCAGGAAAATTATCAATCGCCTCTACTTCGGTTTTGACATCCTCCAAAAAATGGTCAACATTGCCCCCTTCGCGCAATTTGACAACCGCTGTACCGACACTTTCCCGCGCCTCACAACGGACTTCTTCAATATCATTGATACCATCAACGGCATCTTCTATTCGTTGACAAATCGCTTCTTCTACGTCTTCAGCAGAAGCCCCTGGGTAAGGCACCTTGATTTCAACTTCAGCAGGGGTAAAATCGGGAAAGGTTGCACGTTGAAGTTTAGGAACAGCTATAATCCCTAAGATCAGAAAAATGAGCATTAATAAATTAGCCGCTGTCGGATGAGCTGCAAAAAAACGAATCATAAAATAGCCTCTCGGTGTGTAAAATGGATTTCAAGACAATCGCAAACTAAAGGGGATGGTGGGCAGGATGGTGGGCAGCAAAAACACGCTACCCACCCTACATTGATTTTCAGTATTTCGCAAAAACTTTTGCGTGAAACTAAATATTTTTAAGGCCCCTTTAGCGTCTTTAGCGTCTTTAGCGTCTTTAGCGTTTATTATATATTAATAGCTATAGACAAACTAAACTTTATACTCCAAACTCTTACCACCTATCAGTTTTTAAATTCTGGCTAAAAAACACATACATTTATAAAGTATTTTGTATTACAATATTATTAGAAATCATAGACTTACTCTCTGTGTTCCTCTGTGTTCCTCTGTGATCTCTGTGTTGAAAAAAAAGCATCGGGATAAACTGATAACTGATAACTGATAACTGAGATAACTAACATGTCGCTCATTCAAAAAGGCCTACAAACTGCCCTTGATTCTCCAGTAATAGACATCCTTGCCAAAAATTTAGGGGCCGATAATCTGGTTTCCATTTTGCGAGAACACTTTACCTTCAGCGCCTTTGAAATCGCTCAAACTTATCAAACCAGTTATGGCTACGCCTTAGCCGCGATCAGCGCGGGCCTCGCGAAGGATGAACAAAAAAACCGGTTTATTCAAACCTTAACGCATTCTAATTTATCGCGTGAGTTTTCTGAGCAAATCAACACGCATTATTTACAACCCTTTGCTGCTCAACACGGTTTGGACAAAGACACCTTAGGCCAAAATTTACTCAAACAAATCAACCCCTTATCAGATCAACCGTCTATTTTCCATGCCCCCGATCGGCCCTTTACCGAAACAGAATTAGCCGCATTGGTTCATGAACAAGGCACGCTGGCGATAACTGATTTGGTATTAGCCCAATTACAAAAACAAGCCCCTTTGGATGACAATGACACATTAGCCGCCTTTTTTCGATATGACGAATTATTAGGCAACGCCATCTTGTTTTTCTTTCGCGAAATCATTCGCAAAGATCAACGTGCGAAAATCACCTTAGAAACCTTGCAAACTGCGGGTTTATGGGCAGATGTGCGTGATATCAAAACGGCGCAAGCCACCCTAACGACGAATTTGCAAGAACAATTGGAGGCCCAAAAAGCGGCCGTTAAGCTGGCGATTGATACCGCTGATTTTGGCGCGGCCAGTGAAATCATGCAAAGCTTGCCCCGTTTGCAAAAAACGCTTGACGATATCCCCCAACAGTTACAAGCCGCTCAAACCGCTTGGCAAAACAGCCATAAACAACTCATTAATTTTTCACAACGTTTTAACACTTGGGCAGCCTTATTGGATGAAAAAGTGGAACAGGTGTTATCCGCGATGAACGCTTTCCACACCACGCTGATCAAAATAGATAATAATGTGGAAAAGCTTAGAGAAGAATTGCATCAATTTATGCAGCGTTTTGATTTATCGCGACAACTCAAACCCCGTGATGAATTTACACAGCATAACAGCGCCAGCCGGGAATTGATTCAAGCCGCTGTTGCCAAACTCAAAAGCGTGTCTACGCATCATCCTGATTATAATCAATTGGTTATCATGGCCGGCAGCGTTTTGTCATCGACGGGCGATATGGCTGAAGCCGAAAGCTTATTTCTGCAAGCACGCAATGAGGCACAAAATCAAGCCGATAAAGCCTTAGCCTCATTTAATCTCTTTCAGATCAGACTGCGCTGCCAAACTTACGATAAAGCCTTAGCCGATTTACAAACCGCTATCGATATCGATTCACAACGCTATGCCCTGCATCACGTCGAAAAATATCCCATTCAACAGATTCTAGGTGCCGGCGGGATGGGCTGCGTGTTTTTATGTCATGATCAATGGGGCGAAAATCAAGTCGTTGTCAAATGTTTTTGGGAAGGGCGAAAGGGGCGACGCGAAACCGTTTTCAAAGAAGCGATGCTGATGCGAAACCTCGCCGGCGATTATGTGCCCAAACCCATAGACTGTGATTACACCGATACCCTTCGACAAGAACGCCCTTATTTTGTCACCGAATATATTCCCCAAGCCTTAGATGGTGAAGCGTGGTTAGCGCAGCATGGCAAACTTGATCTACGCACCGGCCTGGCAGTGGGGCTACAAATCGCGAAAGGGCTACAAGTCGCGCACAAAAAGGGGATTTATCACCTTGATCTGAAACCCGCGAATCTGTTATTGAAACAAACGCAAAGCGGTTTAACCGTGAAAATCATTGATTTTGGTTTAGCCAGAGTCGCCACTTCTCTGAAACAACAAGCCGTGATGACAGCGTCTCGTAGTGATAAAAGTGTCTTCGCACAACATATTTTCGGCACACTGGATTACGCGCCACCCGAACAATTGGGCGAAACCCGATATGGAGAACCCGGTGCCAAAAGCGACATTTTTGCCTTTGGAGCCACTTGGTACCGTTTATTAAGCAGCGAAAGCCCCCGTTTTCCGCATCCCAGTGAATTGCCGAATGTGCCAGAATTACAGTCTTTGCTATTAGACTGCTTAAAACCGCATCCCGAAAAACGCCCAGATATTGATAGCGTGATAGCGCGATTATCGGGTTTATTGAAAACACAGCAATTAAAACCCGGTGACGTTTTCCGTGATCCCTTAAAAGAAAGCGGCTTAGGCCCAGAAATGGTTGTGATACCTGCTGGACAGTTTCGGATGGGCGATATTCAAGATACTGGTGGTGATGATGAAAAACCTGTCCATGATCTCTCAGTTAAAAGCTTTGCGATGGGACGTTATCCCCTGACTGTGGGTGAATTTAGGCAGTTTGTAGAGGCAACAGAGTATAAAGCGGAAACGGGAGATGGTAGTTATGTAGTGAAAGAGGGTAAATGGCAACAGGTAGAAGATGCCAATTGGCGCAACCCGTATTTTCCCCAAGAAGATGATCAACCTGTCGTGTGTATCAGTTGGAACGATGCGATGGTCTATATTGACTGGCTCACGCAACAAACTGGCCAAGCATATTGTTTACCCAGTGAGGCTCAATGGGAATATGCCGCCCGTGCCGGTACGGATACCGATTACTGGTGGGGCAACGAGATCGGTAAGAATCGTGCGAATAGTTACAAAAGTGGTAGTCAATGGAGTGGTAAACAAACAGCGCCAGTCGGTTCTTTTGAACCCAATCCCTTCGGTTTATATGACACAGCAGGGAATGTGTGGGAATGGTGTGCTGATGGTTGGCATGACAACTATGAAGGCGCACCGACTGATGGGAGTGTGTGGGAAGGTGACGGTAGCCTTTTCGTTTTGCGCGGCGGCTCGTGGTTCGACGTTGCCTTGTGGCTGCGCTCGTCGTTCCGTTACAGGAGGCCTCGGACTGACCGTTACTTGATCTTCGGCGTTCGGCTTGCGATGATATTGTAACCCTTTGTTTTTTATCCTTTTTTTCTTTTTTCTTTTGTTTTTTATTCTTTTGGCTTTTTCTGCAGCCCGCGTCCTGCGCGGGCTGTCAAATTTTTTTTTGGGGTATTTCCCTTATTATTATGTAGGTTATTTAGGGTGAGAGGAGAATTCGTAGGGTGGGTAAGCGGGCGACAATGAATTAAATATTATCCCAAAATCTCACCGCCCGCTTGCCCACCATTCCTGCGTTGAACATTCCTCATATAAATGGTGGGCTACCCATCCTACAAGAATGGGAATGGTGGGCAGCAAAAACACGCTACCCACCCTACAAGAATGGGAATGGTGGGCAGCAAAAACACGCTACCCACCCTACAAGAATGGGAATGGGGCAGGCACAAAAACACGCTACCCACCCTACGTTGAACATTGAACTAAGTTTGTGATTAATTAAAAAAGAGTAATGGGAGATTTAAAATGATGAACGCTATTGCGATTAGAGAAGCACGCAATGACTTATATAATATAGTCAATCGTGCCTTTTCTATTAACGAAAGGACGATCATTGCCAAAAAAGGGAAAAATGTAGCGGCTGTTATAGGTTTGGAAGACCTTGAATTTTTGAATAATTTGGATGAGGCCGAAGATAGGGTGTTGGCAGAAATGGCGGATGATGCCATGAAAGAACCGGGCGAAAATATTTCGCTTCAAGACATGAAAAAACACTTTGGGCGTGGTTAATGGCATACCAAATCGAATTTAGACCAAGCGTTTTAAGGCAACTTAAAAAATTGTCAAAAGAAATTGAGGATTGGGTTTTTGACGTTGCAGAAAGATTAGCTTCAAATCCCATACCGGAAAATTCAAGGACAGTGGTAAATAGTCCTTATATGCAAATCAAACCCGATAGACAGATAAGTACTGAACCATAAATTTTCAGGTATTTTAATTAAAAGAAACAACCAAGAAGAGGGGCAACCACAAGGGATTGCCCCTACGAACCGCCCGTAGGGGCAATCCCTTGTGGTTGCCCTTTG
>QNEL01000192.1 GCA_003645185.1 Candidatus Parabeggiatoa sp. nov. 3 | reverse complement strand
TCATAAGAGTGATGAAGCGTAAGTAATTGGGTGATGGTGGGCAGCAAAAAGACGCTACCCACCCTACAAGGAATGGTACTTTCATTAAATGTTACCAACAAAACGGTTAGGGATAACTATTTAGTACAACGAATTGTGAACCAAAGATCGGCTACGCTAAATGTGAAATATCAGCGTTCTATCATAACTCATAAACTCCTGAACACTTGAAAAAATGACTGAATTATCACTTGTACAATTAGTGCTTAATGCCAGTTTGCTGGTGCAAATGGTATTAGTCTTATTATTGTTGATTTCTATTTATTCTTGGACGCTGATTTTGTATAAAAGTCGTTTTTTGAAAAAAGCACATCGCACAGCAGACGACTTTGAAAATAGCTTCTGGAAAGGTAAAGATTTAAATGTCTTATACAATCGCCTTTGTAGTGCCGATGACGAACCTACTGGTATGGAAAGCATTTTTACTTCCGGTTACATGGAATTTGTCAGACAGCGTAAACAACCCAATATTCCTCCCACAATTTTGCTTGAAAGCTCACAACGTGCTATGCGTGTCGCATTGCAACGAGAACTGGATGAATTAGATACACACTTAGCCGCATTAGCCACTATCGGTTCAGTCAGCCCTTATATTGGTTTATTTGGCACCGTCTGGGGCATTATGACTTCCTTTCATGCACTCGGAGGACTACAGCAAGTGACGTTAGCCATGGTAGCCCCCGGCATTTCAGAAGCCTTGATTGCCACAGCAATGGGATTATTTGCCGCGATTCCCGCCGTGATGGCTTATAATCAATACATTGACAAAGTGGATCGTTTAACCACCCGCTATGAAACCTTTTTAGAAGAATTTGCCGGTATTTTGCAACGTCAAGCCTATATTACATCGACACCAGAGAATTGAGAAAATGTCACGCTATCGTCGCCGCCATCGTCGTATTGCTGAAATGAATGTTGTCCCTTACATTGATGTCATGTTAGTGTTGTTAATTATATTTATGATTACCTCACCCTTATTAACACGCAGCGTCGATGTAGAACTCCCCACTGTGAGACAAGCAGAAAATGTCTTACCTGAGCAAAGCCAATTTGTCATTGTCACCCTTGATTCAGCAGGGCAATTGTTTTTAAATGAAGACAAACAACCCCTTTCCATGAAAACACTACTCACCCGCGTCGCGGCCCTGATACGTTTTAATCCTAATTCACAAGTATTAGTGAGAGGCGATCATCGCTTAGCTTATGGAAAAGTCGTCAAAATCATGTCATTGCTACAAGAAGCAGGAGTCGAAAAAGTGGGGCTACTGACAAAACCCTTGATTGATCAATGATCTTTAATCAGCGAAAATCAGGACTCATTATGGCGTCATTCACACTGATAAGAGTCTAGGGCAAAGAATCATTAGAGATTTAATCAGCGAAAATCAAGATAAATCAGCGTTCTATTGAACAAGCGCGTGTTGACGATAAGGATTTTGAAACGGCTTTTAACCGTTTTGCCGCTCAATGCCATCAAGCCATTAATCCTAATCTAACCGACGCGGCTATTGAGGAAATGTTGATCCTGCTTCTTCTCACAGAGCGCATTTTTCGCCGTATTTTCAATCATCCTGATTTTGCGAGACGCAATATCATTGCCCGTGAAATTGAGAATGTCATTGATAAACTGATGGCCCAATCTTTCAAACGCGATGCTTTTTTTGATGATCTCAAGTACTTTTATAAAGCTTTAGAGGATGTTGCCGCGACAATCGAAGAGTATGATTATAAACAGCACTTTTTAAATTCGGTTTATGAATAAATTCTTTTCCACACCTGACACTGAAAATGAAAATCGGGTGATTTGTTGTACAACCCACTCGCAAATACCTGTTCAAATTACCAATCGGATTCCTTGTTTAGATGTTGCTGGTTGTCCAACTCAATGCTTCCCCCTCTACACCTACGCACGGCACTCATCGCACCGAAAACATCACCGACTGGGCACTAACCCACTATCAAAACCACTACAAAGACAACACCATCACAAAATGGGCTATTTTTTATTACACTTATGGATTACTTCACCACCCAGACTATTGTGAAAAATACGTCGCCAATCTCAAGCGCGAACTTCCACGCTTAGCAATGGCCCCCGATTTTGGGTCATTTTCAAAATCAGGTGAAAAATTAGCGGATTTACACCTCAACTATGAACAGCAAGCACCTTACCCACTGAAAATGATTGAAAATCCCAAAGTGCAGTTTAGTTTGAAAGTAGAAAAAATGCGCCTATCTAAAGATAAGCGCCAGTTGACTTACAACGACTTTCTCAGATTGGAGGGCATCCCTAAAGCCGTCTTCAATTATAAACTGGGCAATAGCGAAGCCCTTGAATGGGTGATCGAACAATATCGCGTCAAAATCGATAAAAGAAGCGGCATCATCAATGAGCCCAACCGTGAAGAGGATGAAGGCTATATTATGGAATTGATGAAAAAGATTATCACAGTGAGCTTGGAAACGATTAAGGTGGTGTTGACATTGGATGATTTGGTGTTATAGTGACACTGATTTCGTTATCTTAAATGGTTTGTCAATTTATCTCGTTCCCAAGCAAATGTTGGAAACCCTAAAAACTCTGAAAGTGTGTGTGAATTAATGAAATATCCCATTTTATCCGAAAATAGTGCCTATACTTTCTCAGATTATTTTAAGTTAGTTGATTATAGAGATGAGATTATTGAGCACTTTGGTTATTCATTTCATCAAAAAAACTATAAATTGCCCTGTTTATCTCATGAACTCTCTCATTTAAATGAACTCAAAATTTGTTTAGAAAGAAACATCAATTATATCAGCATGATTAACGAAGCGGCTAAACGCGAGTTTATTATTGCCCCTATTCTCATGGATATTATTGACTATACACAGACAAAAATTAGAGTAGAATTTCCATTGACGGTTAATAACCAACTGAAAGGCACTTTAGATTATTTCCTACAATCTAAAAACAATTTATTAGTCATTGAAGCTAAAAATAGTGATTTAGAACGCGGGTTTATGCAGCTAGCGGTTGAATTGATAGCCATTGAAAAATGGACAGATAGTGAGACACCGCTATTATATGGTGTTGTTTCAACGGGCGATATTTGGCGATTTGGTATTTTGGATCGTACAACAGAATCTATCACACAAGACTTAAATTTATTTCGTGTACCGGCTGATTTAGATGAATTGTTACGAGTGCTTATCGCAATTTTAGAGGGCTAAAATGTGAAATGACATCCGTTTTTGGGTTCAACCTTGTGCTTTCGTTATTTTTTATCGTTCCTTCACCTCGTTTGGGAATGCCATCGTCAACGCGCTGTGTTGAGCGTTTGACTATTCACCTCGACACAGAACGTCGTGACATGCATTCCTTCACCTCGTTTGGGAACGAAAATACACCCTACGTTTCTTACGCGTTGGACTCCAAAAACCGCCCGAAGCTACAGCAAAGGACTCCCAAAATCCGCCATAAGGGCTAACAACAGGTACCGATTTTTTGCAGAGATTTATGATCTTTGCTATTTCCGTCTTATTTTGCAGAGATTTCTAATCTTTGCCGAGTAAGCTCTACGCCAGCTTTGTCAAGAGGCTGGGTTTTAATCAAAAAGCCAACCTAGGTTGGCACATTTAGGTAACTAGGTTTATATGTCTGATCAACGAGTTTCTGGTACAGTAAAGTGGTTCAACGATAGCAAAGGATATGGTTTTATTGAACGAGACGGTGGCAACGAACCAGATGTGTTTGTACATCATAGTGCCATTCAAGGAGATGGGTTCAAATCTCTACAGGAAGGCCAAAAAGTCACTATGGATGTCACACAAGGCCAGAAGGGTCCACAAGCAGAAAATGTGGCACCAGCTTGACAAATAACACACCCCTTGCTCTCAAGCAATGCCACCTTCGTTAAGCTTTTTCTTGAGGGCAACCCTACAGATTGCCCCTACATAACATGACGGTTCGTAGTCTGTGCTTGCCCTTAACGAAGGTGGCATTGTTGCTCTCAAGCGGGGAGTTAATTAACTGTTCTTAAAAAGTGGCCGACAAAGTAAGACTTTCTTGGACAATTTCTCCAATAAATTAAATTAGAATAGTTTGAAATTATCTTTAGCTCGCGAATCACCATAATTTGTCCAACTTTGTCCGAGTTTTTAGGAACAGTTACACTAAGTTTTATCAGTTTACACTTGGGACGCGCCAGCGTCCCTTTTTTTTCTTCCCAGATGCTAACATTCCTTATTCCCGCGCTAACATTCACAAAGGCAAAAATAAAACATGAGGTAAAATGAATCCATCAAAGCACGAACCATTTTCTCGTTCCTTCGCCTAGTGAAGGAATGCCTTCGTCAACGCTCCGCGTTGAGCGTTTGACTATTCACATTCAACATTTGAAGGGTTGAGGCCTAGCCGGCACCCCTTTTCCTAGTACACTGTCAAACTTATAATGACGGGCTCCAAAAAAAAAACCTGACAGGTTTTCAAAACCTGTCAGGTTTATCTCTACCCGTCAAAACAAGATTGACAGAATAATGGTGCAGAATTGCTCTAATTTTGATACCATTTAGCAAGCATCAAAAGGGGCAATCCCTTGTGGTTGCCCTGGTTTTCCAATGGTATTGAAACTTTCGCTCTCCTGCACTAGGGCTATTCCAAAAACTTACCCTACCCATTCGTAAATTTCCAAGCCCGAAGGTTCACATTGACAACAGCCTTTATTACAAGCACTACCTTCAATATGACGCACTTTACCCTTGCGTATCCAATGTTCTAACATGCCTTTTACGGCATCAGGCGACACATTTAAATGGTGGGCCATATCCATTAAAGGGGCCTTTTTATTTTGTATCATATATTTTTTGAGATCGGTAAGCATGAGATTATCACTAATGTAGGGTGGGCAACGTGTTTTGATTGCCCACCTTAATTTAAGGGTATTGGCCAGCCTCTCTTCGCAAATCCAATTATTAGACTTTGTCTAACGCTGGGCGTTGACTCTCAACTTGCTCTTCTTCTTGTGAGATGTCATTATTTCCATAGATATAAAGGGCTAGAAGAGTCAATACAAAAGCCAGCAATAACCCACCGATCCACAAGCTTGATGCGATGGGATGTGCTGCAAAAGTGGCTATTTGATAAAAAACCGTTGCAAACAAATAAGCCATGCCTGTTGTCCAAGTCGCTACAAATACTGTCCAGCTTATATTGGTTTCCCTATAGATTGCGGCCGTTGCGGCAGCGCAGGGAAAATATAATAAGATAAACAGCAAGTAGGCAAAAGCGCCCGCTGCCCCATCAAATCGAGCCACCATTTCGCCGAAAGTGCCTGTACTCACTTCTTGTTCTTCAGCCGCCGCTTTGGTATCGCTCACATCTCCAATGTCGAGTCCCAAAGGATCGAAAACATTATCAGCGACTTCTGTTAAATTAGCCGGAATCGTCGCGAAAGCGGCTACAATACCTTGCCATAAATTAAAAGCCTCTTCTTCTGTTTTAATCTCATCCTTTTCGGCCAGTTGAGTATAGATCGCATCCAATGTGCCTACGACGGCTTCTTTCGCCATCACGCCGGTGAAAATACCTACGGTTGCTGGCCAATTATCTTCTTCAATGCCCATCGGCTCAAAGACGGGGGTGAGAACACGACCAATTTCACTCAATACCGATTTATCACTGTTTTCGTTACCAAATGAACCGTCTGTTCCCCATGAATTGAGAAAGGTTAACACTAATACCATGGGCACAATCACTTGGCCTGCACGAAAGATAAAACTCTTTAAGCGTTCCCAAGTGCGTAACACAATGCTTTGTAAAGTGGGCAAATGATAAGGCGGTAATTCCATCACAAAGGGGGAAGAGTCTCCCTTTAGAAGCGTATGCTTCATAATCAGCCCTGTCATAACCGCTACCGCAATGCCCATCAGATACAAGCCAAAAACGAGATTTTGTCCACCGACTGGAAAAAAAGCCGCTGCAAACAACGCATAGACGGGTAGACGCGCACCGCAAGACATAAACGGATTCATTAAAATCGTTAGGTAGCGATCACGTTTGTTTTCCAAAGTACGTGTTGCCATAATTGCCGGTACATTGCAGCCAAATCCGACAATCATGGGTACAAAGGATTTACCGGGTAATCCCATAAAACGCATAAAGCGATCCATTACAAAAGCCGCGCGCGCCATATACCCTGAATCCTCTAAAAAGGAGAGAAATAAATACAGAAAACCAATGATGGGAATGAAGGTTGCAACAACTTGAATCCCTCCACCAATACCGTCTGCTAGAAGAATTGTGACGGCCTCTGATAAACCGATTGTACTCAATAGGTGAGCGAATCCATCAACAAAAAGTGTTCCGAAAAACTGGTCAAAAAAATCAATGAAAGCACTGCCGATGTTGATCGTAAACATAAACATCAGATACATCACAGCCAGAAAAATGGGGATACCCAGAAAGCGATTCAGTACAACGTTATCAATTTTATCCGACATCGTTCTGGTGATCTGACCGCTTTTTTTAACCGCCTTTTCAACGACTTGAGCGATAAAGTTGTAACGACTATCAGCGACAATGATATCAACGTCTTCATCCAAAGTTTCCTCAATTCGGGTTTGTTCGATTTCAAGAATACCTTTAATATCGTTTCCTACCCACTGTATTGCTAAACTATCATTTTCCAATAGTTTCAAAGCAACCCAATGAGCATGAGACTTAATCTTATCCGGTAAACGCGCCGTAACCGTGGGTAATAAATCGCTGACGATTTCTTCAATGACTTCTGGATATTCCACCTGAGGGGTGGGTATTTGTTTCTTCTCAGCCGCCACATCCATAGCCTGTTTTAAGGCTTCAATACCTTCATGCTTAGAGGCACTGAGTGGAATCACCGGCACACCCAATTGTTTTGATAAGGCGGCGACATCAATTTCAATCTGACGCTGCTGAGCAATATCTATCATATTAAGCGCCACCACTAAAGGCACTTTCATTTCTAACAACTGCGTGGTGAGATACAAATTGCGTTCTATGTTAGAAGCATCAACAATATTGACAATCAGATCGGCCTCACCTGAAAGGATATAATCTTGAGCGATTTTCTCATCCAATGAACTCGTACTGGTAACGACATCAAGCAAATAAATACCAGGTAAATCAACCAGTTCAATATTTCGCCCCTCGTGCTGATAATAACCTTCTTTGCGATCAACCGTTACCCCGGGCCAATTACCTACCCGTTGTTTTGTGCCAGTCAAGACATTAAATAAAGTGGTTTTACCACAATTAGGGTTACCGACAACCCCGATAACTAAATGTTTCATTTTTCAATCCTTTCCACCAGCAGTGTTTCAGCTTCATCTTTTCGCAAAGTCAGAAAAAAACCACGCAGATGGATTTCCACAGGATCACCCAGTGGGGCATAACGGGTTATATTAAAGGCCGTTCCTGGTGTCAGCCCCATAGCTAATAACTTTTTCCGATAAACCTTATTCCCTTTTTCAAACCCCGAAACGATACCTGTTTCCCCAACCGCCATATCGCGTAAGCTAATTGCCATCATTCAAATTTCCCCCTCAATCGGTACAACCCTAATTTTGTTAGCCATACCCACGTCCAAAGCCAACTGCGTATCAAAACAAGCGACTTTCAAACCGTTGCCTCTTGTCAAGTGTAACACTTGTAATTCTGTTTCTTCCAACAATCCCATTACAATCAAACGCTTGAGCAACATTTTGTTACCCGTCACACTGACAATTTTGACCCGTTCACCACGGTATGCCATTGTGAGCGGGAACCCTTGAATTAGCGTTTTTTGCGTATAAATTCTTTTTTCTCATAAACATGGCTTGATTTTATCCACTTGAAATGATAATTAGTTATAAACTAATGAACGAGTGAGTCTAAATGTGATTTATATAATTCTGAACATCTGAACTTCTGAACGTCCTAAACTCCTAAACTTCCCAACGCGCCAAGTTGAATGCCTTGTTTTGAAAACGAAAACATCAGCCCGATGTTGCTCATCCGATTTCAGCGCGTAAATGATAATGGTTTTTATTTAAGATTGCAATGATCACATAAAAATGCCGTAAACTTTTGAATAATTTATCAATTCATAAATAATTCATAATTTAATAATTTAATAATATACTATGCAAGGAAAAATCAATTTCAAAAAAATTTTTCAACACAGAGAACACAGAGTGCCACAGAGTGCCACAGAGAATAAGTCTCTGCTTTTTAATTAATATTGTGATACAAAATACTTTGTAAATGTGTGTGTTACACAGAATTTGAAAATTGATATAGCGTTTCCCGATCTCATGACGTACAGTTATATCAAGAAAATAGAACCGCAAAATAACAGGCATTCCAGTCAGGCCGCAAAATAAATTTGGAACGAAAAGAAGGCCGCAAAATAAATTTTGCACTCCGAGCAGGCCGCAAAATAAATTTGGAACGATAATAATTTGTACTTCATTCAATTGGGAAACGCTATAGCTGGTAAGTTGACAACCCTTTAAAACTTGTGAAAACACATTATAGTATTTATAATCTTCTTAGTTTATTCATTTATGACTACTATATTTATTAATTAACAACAATGGAGACATTATGCAAAGACAAATCGGTAGGTATGTAGCCATCACATTTTGCGTGGTTTTGATAGGCCAAAGTGTGTTGACAAATGCGTTGGCTCAAGAAACTGGCTGTGAAGAGCCTTGGAATCCTTGTGAGGGAAAGTCTACTCTTCAAAAGATGAATACGTGTGCAACAGAGGCGTATGAAGAAGCGAAGAAAAAGCTTCGGAGTAAAATTGATTTCATTAACAGCCAATCAGATGTGTCAGACAGACAGAAAACGCTGATTAAAAAAGCTCAAGACTCTTGGATGACATTCCGTTGGAATTATTGTGTATTTGCTGCGGCTGCGAGGGAGGGGAAAGCCGATCATCCCTTTACAAAATTTGATTGCTTGGAGCGTGTCACGAATTTCCAAATCAAGAATTTAGAAAAATTTATTGAGGATTTGGATGTCTAGCAAAATGGTGATCGTTTGTATTGAGCGTGTTTTTCAAAAGGGCGAACATCAAAAGGGCGAACACGTAGGTTCGCCCCGACGTAAGCAATTTATTGAGGATTTGGATGTCTAGCAAAATGCTGATCGTTTGGATTGAGCGTGTTTTTCAAAAGGGCGAACATCAAAAGGGCGAACACGTAGGTTCGCCCCTACAGCTCCTTCGCTATTCGCCCTATCCCCCTTTCCCGACTGGGCAATTCGAGAATAAACAAAGCACCCTGTCCTAATTCACTTTCACACCACACCCTACCCTTCATCGCTTCAACCAATTTTTTGACAATAAATAAACCTAAACCCGTTGAATGTTCTTCACCTGTCGGCTGCGCGGTTAAGCGCGTAAATTTACTAAATAACTTTTGCTGATCAGCCTCACTTAAACCCGGCCCTTCATCTTGTATTTCACAACGCACCCCATTTTCATTTTGGCTAATACTGACAATAATATGCTTACCCGGTGGTGAATACTTCACCGCATTCGAGATCACATTATCCAAAACTTGGCGTATGCTATTCTCATCAACATAAACCTCATATTTTGGTTCGGTACAGTGACAGATTAATCGAATACCTTTAACACTCGCCTTTTCCCTATACTCTTTGACTAAAAATTGCAAAATAGGCAACATATTCAACTCAGTCAATGACAAACGCATTTTACCCGATTCAATTTGATTCACATCTAATAAATTTTTAATTAATTCAAATAATTGCTGAGAACTGGTTGAAATGATATTCGCAAATTCAATCACATCTTTTTTAGGTAATTCATCATAATCACTTTGAATCAGTAATGCCGATCCTTGAATGGCAGCCAGTGGATTTTTGAGATCATGGGCAACAATACCTAAAAATTCATTTTTATCCTGATTGAGTTGATCTAATTCTTCATTGAGTGCCGTCAATTTCAGATTTTTGGCCGCAATATCTTGCGTTCTGTTTTTCACTTTTTCTTCTAAGTCATTAAATGACACTTGTAACTCTTGACTCATACGATTAAAAACATGCGCTAACTGGCCGATTTCATCCTCACGTTCCATCTCGTTCAGTTGTCGCCATTCACCTATCGCTAACGCTTTCGCCGTCGTATTTAAATCCTGAAGGGGTTGAACAATCCAGCGAGCGATCACAATGCCAATCAAAATCGCTACCATTAAAGCCACGAGACATAAGAGAATAGTCGCACGAGTGTTCGCATTGATACGCGCCATAAAATCAGTCTCCGGCACTACCACCACAATTAACCAATCCAAGCCCCATTGATCTTGATAAGGCATGATTTGAAGAAATTGTCGTTTACCTGCCATCCTAAAATCAAGTTGCTGATTCTGATTCACTTGAGACAGAGCACCAAAATGTTGCATCAAATAGTGAGCCGTTTCCCGCGTTAAAGCATCGGCACTTTCTCTGGCCAGAAACTGCTCCGCTTGCTCCGTACTCGGATTAATGCGATAAGGTTTTTCTTGGGTTGAAGTGGAAACCAGTAAACCGGAACGATCCATAATAAAAGTTTGACTATGCTCCCCGATTTTTAAACCTTTCAAAAAATGACCAATTTTTAACAAAGTGAGATCAGATGTTGCCACCCCCAAAAGCTGCCCCTGATGATCATAAATAGGTTGATTAGCCGAAATCGTTGTACTCCAACCCGAAAAATAAACATAAATATCTGTCCACACCGCCTTACCCGCCTTCACAGCAGCCTGATACCAGGGCCGCAGAAGCGGATCATAATTGGACATGGTTCTTGAGACTTTGGTACGATTACCTTGATTATTGGTTTCCCAAGTGTTTAGGTTACCAGTAGAATGACTATCCAATACTTCAATAATGATTGAGCCATCGCGCCGAATTTGAGCGCCAATATACTCGCCTTTCAGCGTAGCAAGCCCAATATAACTGACTGTATTAAAACGTTGTATCTGATGCCAAAAGTAACTATCCAATTTGCCAATATCGGTTAACTCTAAGTGCCCAAGATGAATCGCATCCACATTGATTTGATTCACGAGATGAGGCATCGCCATATAAGTTTGAAGATGTTGATGGATACGAGCCGTCATTTCACTGCGTAATTGACTGGCCAAATCATCAACGGCCTGCTGCCCGTTATAAAATGATAACCATCCTGTTAGCCCTACCGCAGCAAAAACTTGGCTCACAAAGGCGATAATAAGCACCGTTCGCAAAGAACGTTTTCCAGTCCATTTAGAAAACTGGCGATTTAGAAATTTAATGAACATGTTATCAGTTATCAGTTTCAGGCAAAAGTTTCGCGGAGCGAAACTTTTGCCTGAAAATCAGTTCCACGCAAAAGTTTTGCGCGCAAAACTGTATTTCACGCTAAAGTTTCGCGAGCGAAACTTTAGCGTGAAATGTGGAAATCAGTTAAGTACTGAAGCACAAATAAACAGGTATTTTACAACCAAGGGCTTGCGCGTGGGATTGCCCCTACATGACATTGTGTAGGGGCAATCCCTTGTGGTTGCCCCCTTTCTGTTTTTTTAAATACCTGAAAATTTATGGTTCAGTACTTATCAACACATTGATATTGCTTAGGCCACTCAAAAAAATGAATATACCACCTAACTACAAGGATTACTTATTCGATGCGGATTAGATTATGGCAAATTTCATGTCATTGAGTTTAATCTTGAATGAGGTTGAGACTTATCCTTTCATAAGCAAGCAATCCTTGTAGTTATAAAACGAGCAGGAAAAAACTTGAACATCAAATTATAGCGAAAGGTAAGTTATAATCAATTATAATGGAATCCAAACTTTAATTTGTGAATTTCAATCAAAGGATGAATCATGGGTCTCAACTACAGTTTTAAACTTTATACACAACGCGAACACATACCGCAAATGCTCAACGCGGTTGCTGGTATCGCAAGACAGGTTGAAAAACCAAATCTCTCTGTCACATTAGACGATGGGAGCCAAATTTTATTACCCTTTTTATCAGGCTTTCAAACCGAGCCGCTTTCAATACCAAAGGGTATCGGCGAACTCTCTTTTGGTGATACGAGTCTTGTTTTTCCCTTAAACGACGACGCACTTTATAATTATAGGTACGGTATTGAATTACCGGTAGGATTAGAACCCGCAGTAACCAAAATCAATGGCCTTCAGTATCGAGCAGTTGGCACTATTTATCTGAGCCTCAGAACGGGTAACCAGTATGCTGAATTTTGTTTTGAAGCCGCCATTTCCGATATGAGCAGATTGTTTCATGAATCCTCTTCTATACAATCCACTTTTCAAAAATGCTTGACTCAAGCAAACGGCCTATTCGGTATTATTGATTTAGAATCCGATGAATATCGGATATTGGGTGATATCAATCGCATTGTCACGCTTGAACTTGACGAATATTATATTGAGGAAGAAGACAGTCTTCTGATTGACATAGATAGATGGACAGAAGCGTTGTTAAAAGAAATCCCCAGTTAAGCCTAGGCGAACACGCAACCTAGGCGAACACGTAGCCTGGGCGATAACAAAGGTTCGCCCCTACATCAAATCGTATTGTAGAAAAAACGAAAAAACCCTCATTAACTCAACCACTTAGCAGGAAATCAACAGATGTCCCCTTTAACATTACACATTATCATTTTAGTTCTACTGTTCATACCCGCATTGGTGACGGGACTCTTTTATTTACATTACCGTTTCTTCGTAAGAGAAGAACTCAAAGAGATCATCGCTGATCACAGTCAAATGTCTCTCAGAAGAGTGCATAAGAAAGGAAATGTGTATGAAGATGCCGGCCCTGTTCCCCCCACGAAAGCAATGGGCATATTACTATTAGGGACTTTCTTCCTATTTAGCCTACTTTGGTTCGTCCACGTCGGCATAACAAGCCTCTATTTCTATCTTGTTTCACCAACCGTTTTAATGATTTTCTTGGCTCATCTGATCAGCCTTTTTACTTTAATGATGCTTGAGAGGCTCAATAGGAAAAAATCCGATAGCGCGTATTAGGTGATATCAATATTCATCTCATTACGGCAAAAGGGCGATAACAAAGGTTCGCCCCTACATGAACATGGCATAGACTCAATAACCAAATAAATATATAGCGTTATATTTCTTTATATTTTAAGTACTGAAGCATAAATTTTCGTGTATTTTGAAATGGGGCAACCACAAGGGATTGCCCCTACGCAATGCCATGTAGGGGCAATCCCTTGTGGTTGCCCTTTGCGCTAAAATATCTGT
>QNEL01000191.1 GCA_003645185.1 Candidatus Parabeggiatoa sp. nov. 3 | reverse complement strand
TTGGCTCGAAGGTAATAAAGTGCGTAACCGCGTTTCTTCTGTTTCAGACAAAACACCTTCAATATCAACGATATAGAGATATTGCGCTGTTAGATTGATGAGAGTGGGTTCAAGCGTCTTTGCCGTCTCAAGTAATTTCTCAAGACGGAAGTGTGAAAAAGCGGGGCCGCCTGTGTAGTACATAATTTAAGGCCTCTGTGTAGTACAACTTCTTTCCGGTATAAACGGATAAGTATAACAGATTCAGTTCATTCCCCTCTTTCCTCAATACTACCAATAAACAAATCCGTTCAATCCCCATATCCGCTGTACTGTTTTTTCAGTTTGAAAAGGCAGGGCCGCCTGTGTAGTACATAGTTTAAGGCCTCTGTATAGTAGAATGGATTGAGTACAACGGATGAGTACAACTTCTTAACGAAATGAACTTCTTTCCTCAATGCTACCAATAAACTAATCCGTTCAATCCCCAGATCCGCTGTACTGTTTTTTCAGTTTGAAAAGGCAGGGCCACCTGTGTAGTACATAGTTTAAGGCCTCTGTGTAGTACAACTTCTTTCCGGTATAAACCGATTGAGTTTACAACAGATTAACGGAATTCCCTTCTTTCCTCAATGCTACCAATTTTGGACGCAACTTCCCTGTATTCTCAAAACACTCGTATTTAATATGGTTAATATTGAAAAGTGATTGCAAGAAGATGATTATCGAGGGGAACGTTTTAAAGAGTGGAATTGCGATTATAAACGGCAGAACTTTTATCACTAACCCAGCCACAGATTATTCGGGATATTCATACCCAATATCTTGAGGCGGGCGCCTCACTGATTGAAACGAATAGCTTTAATGCTAATCGAATCTCCTTGGTTGATTATTAATCAGGCTGATTTGGCTTATGAAATCAATGTTGCGGCGGCTCAATTGGCACGGGAAGATGCTGATGTAAATAGGGACATTGAAGTGGTTTTTTGAATCTTATCGGAGGGTGTTGTGGCACGGCTGATTATATTCGTGCTATCAAACGTTGAAAAATATCCACAGCGCCAATTGCCTGATATTCCTATTGCTTGCCGTCTTTCCTGTTTGGAACCTTGTACGATTGAAGACGGTTCTTGTTAATATCGGTGAACAGGCGAATGTTACAGGTTCAGCGCGTTTTAAGCGATTCATTAAGGAGGCAAAATTTTATAAAGCCTAGAAGAATCAAGGGTTCAGAGTCATTGATTTTGATTCCTAGTGGCTATAGACTGGTTTACAGCTTATTTTAACGGTCTCATGGTGGAGACAGAAAATCAGAAAAATGCAAATAATCAATTACTCTGGATTGCCGAGCCTCATTATCCTACCTAATGCTTAGATTAAATTGAGCCTGGCCCCTTTTATTATGATCATAATTTATAGGGAACTACACTGACTTTTTCATTGATACCTATTCTTTTAAGTCCCTTATCATACGTTAACCCCATTTTGATTTCATCTATTAAATACGCGAGTCGATTAAATAATTGAATCAGGTTGTCAGGATTTTTATCTCCGCCTATCCTGGGACAAGCGACATTAATTCTAACCCCTAATTTATTAGTACCAATCGTGGTAAAATCGACGGTATCAATCCCTGCTGATACAAGCAGAAAGTCAGCCAATTGCCAGTTATCCTGAATACCCGCTTTTTCAAGTAATTCGTCACAAAACCGCATACCACGAAATGGGCCATATTTAGGCTTGCCATGTGATATCAGTATTTCTTCTTCAAATTTTTCATTAATTATGGCTATTAATTTGTCAGTAAATTGTTGCCTACTAATCATATCTTTTTGATTTTTTAAGATATACTCTTCAGTCGTATTGGCAGTCGCCGCATAGATTAAATGCGTGGTTTCACGTTGAAAAGTCACAGCCGTTGACTGTTCTCTTGTCTCTGCTAACCACGACGTGTTGCCAGAAATAGCAGCACCCATTTTCCATGGACCTGTTGCATTAAAGGCTTTAGAATTACCAGATACGATCAGGGTTCTATTATGTATCAGATGGCGATGTCCTTGCTCGTCAATTATTTGTATATTCGAGAAAGGAATATATTCTCCCTTTGGCACCATTTTATCAAAAAGCATATCTATAAAGATATCAATATTGTGTTTTATGACTATTCTTGCAATCTGTTCTAGTTGCACTTTGGAATGTTGCGCTATGAGTGGATTACCAGGCATAGTCAACCATAATACGGCTAATTCTGGTCGATAATAGGCGAGATATTCATCCAATCTTTCTGGGATAATGCATCCATCATTCTCAAAATTAACCGGAAAAGTTCTTATCCTTAATCCAGCACTGGCGGCTAGTTCAGCGTTGCCTTTATAAAAGCCTTCAGGACATAAGGCGATGTCGCGGTCCTTTTTTGGTCTTCGCAACAATGCATTTATTGTTAATTGGGTACTGCTATACGGTACCACCACAATATCTTTATGAGGGATATTGAGACCACGAATCCCTTCTACTTCAGGATTTTTGAGACGATCAAATAAATGAGATTTTGCCACTAATTGTAAATCTTCCGGTTGCTTTTTATTGTGACGAATATATTTCTCTTGGCCTTCAGAAATAATATCTGTCCATGCTTCGTTAAGAGCGGTCACGGCATGAAGATCCGGGCCATAATGCATTTCACCATGAAATGCGTCTATCACAACATGACTCAATGCATTTTTGTGTCCAAACCGATAACCTGATTCTGCAATAGCTCGCTTGATCTTTTTTTTACGTTGCGCGATGGCTTTAGTCACTTCTAACCACGAAAGTTCAAATATATTATGCATTGGTATTTATTACAACGGAAAAATTGAAAAAACGTTTTTTCACACACACTTCAGGTTATTCCTTGATATTATGTGGTGTAAAACAAAGTTTTCCTTGATGTGTCACAATAGTCTTGCTCAATAGAGGATCAGTGCCAATATCATAATTGGATTCTGTCTGAGTGTGTGTGATAACATGTTTCAACAGATGCCAAAGACATTGTGCATAAGATTCACTGGCTTTGCTTGGTTGTTGACTCGGATAATTTGACTTATGACAGATGAGGACATTTTTAACTTTTATTTCTTTATCAGCCTGAGTAAACGGCGTATTTCCCCCCACACTGGCGGTTAAATCTTCTATCACCGTACTAGGCTTCATCGTATCAATTGCAGCCTCAGTAATCAATTGAGGTGACTTTTGTCCGTACCGACGAGCGGTTGTTATAATTATATCGGGTTTGTACTTGAAAATAAGTGCTTGTACTCTCTCTTGTTGCTTAACCAAATCGTTGGTTAATAACCCAAACACACCAGATAATTTTTCTTCAATAAAATATTGATATCTTGCGTTGGTTGAAACAACGATGACCCTATTACCCTCTTGGTGTGCCTTTTTAGCCGCTGCTATTCCAGAATTACCTGAACCAATAATAAGAACAGTCAATTGTCTTATCTGTGCCTGCAAAGTAAGCGTTGTCAGCGCATTTTGATAAGCGATTTCACCCGCCAACTTTCCCATGGCTGCCAAAGCATCCATTGGTTCTGTTTCTTTATGATAAGGTAGCAATTCCCAAGCAATTGTGGTGACCGTTTTTTGAACAAAAGGCTGGAGGTGTTTGCCTGATTTGAAGGGATCAAAAAAGCCCACTATCAAGGCATTGGATGGAATATGCAATAATTCTTCAGTCTCTTTTTCTGGGCGTTTGAGCCATGAAACGATATTTGCATCTTGATATAAATGGGTTTTATCGTAAGCAATGGTGGCTCCATTGGTACGATAAGCCTCGTCACTAAAACCAGCACATTCACCGGCACCCGTTTCAACAACAACCTTTGTTCCCAGTGCAATGAGACGTTTGGCGACTTCAGGCACGATAGAAACCCTTTTTTCATGATGGCGGGTTTCTTTTGTCACGGCAATTTTCATCAATAAGCGACCTCGTCAAAAGTTTGTATTGCAGTTAAACTAAGCCCGAACTGTTTCCAACCCTGACTCGTCTTCAAAACCGTACATGAAACTGATCCCGAATACGGCTCCTCTCTATATAATGTCGTTTTACTGACCTTGCAATGTTTACACCTTGCAAGTGCTATGCTTCTTTGTAACCGGTCAACGTTCCCGTTGTTGCTCATCAACTTGGGAAAGGCTTTTACACCTTCCTTTTTCATTGGAATTTCCTTTTACAAATTAACATTACTTATTATATACAGTGAATAAGTGGGCATATATCAACCATTACAGCTAACCGTTTGCTTTTTACTCAATCCTCTACCATAATAATTGGGGTCAGAGTAAAATTGTTTAAATAATGACCATTTATTACCAATGGTTAAGTACCCGTCCATATATTAATCAAAAATAAAGTGAATAAAAACAATCGTTTTCGTACTCAAAATACCCCAAAACTTGTGGATGGGTACTTATCATTTTATTAATAATATTTTTGGTGATTTCTATAAATTATTAATTTTACTCTGATCCCAATTAATTAATTATTTAATTGCTAGATCAACATTAACAATATCAAGAGGGTATTTACCCAAAAGATGAGCGCGAACACTACTAAGCGAGGTAATCCCAAGCTTTGTCAACAATTTGTGCTTTCACTGGGTTTGTTTAATTCAACACGCGGAGCGAAATAACCCATTTTCATCCATTCTCCATGAAGCAAAACGCCCCTGCCACAAATATCCACTTCTCTCGAAAATTAATCATTCGAGTATAAAGCATAAGCGTTTCTGCTTTACTGAAGATTGGATATCTTGTTTGGTTTGACACACGGTGAACATGATTGTTCCTCAAACAGTATGCCCATATTTCTACTTTTTCCTGTTTACACAACTTTTTTAAATTCAAGATAATATTGGTAATCATTTTCACAAAACTTAACCGAGAGATTACCAGGCTGGGTAATATGATGAGGGTATCCGGGTAAAATAACTGTTGCTAATCTTGCCATGTTGTTGGTATATCATTAATTAAGTATTGTGTCCCCAGAATTTTCCAGAATTTTAAAATCAATCAGTTATGAATTAAAATCCGCTGCGCGCTGGCAAGCAAAAATAGCGTCGTCTAGGCGCATGGCTGTGCATCTCGTTTGAGATAATAACCACATAAAAATTAATGTAATTTGGCGAAGGTATTGACTATAAGCAGCAAGTAAAATTCCAGCTTCTATCAACATAAGAATAATTTAAAAATTGAGGGAGAAGTCATTTAGTTCAGCCAAGGCGAACAGTCTGGTTGTTTAAGCATACGTCTTCTAAGCGTTTCCGCCTCATAGCATATACTTTCGTAATTTTCACCAAATAGCTCAAAATACGCCAAGCAAGCACCACTGGTTCTTGTTTGAAAAACCCAATCATTTTCCTCAATCAATAGCGTGATTTTTAAATCAGCTCGTGAATGGATAAATTCAAAATCAAAAAGTTCTGTAGCCAGTCCTTCAGCATATGTGATCAGATGGAATTGACCACCCACGCATAACGCATCAGAACGAAGAGAATAAGGTGATTCTAGATATAATTCATTTAGGTAACCACAACTTAAATGCAACATTGCTTGGTAAAGCGATTTTCCATAAACACCCAGATACAGATTTTGCCATACAGAACTCGAACGTCCATTGACTTCTGTGGTTTTGCACTTTCCTTCCTGCCACCACAATTCTACATTCCAAAATCCACCTGTCACACCATGCCGATGCACTATTTCCAAAGCATGCCGTATCATCTCCTGCTGAGCATGTGTAGGCATGCGCGATGGTGTGGAATAATTGTCAATTGAAAGCGCAGAACCAAGATAATAGTTAGAATCCGAAACCGCCCATACATGTAATGTTCCATCTGGAGTTGCCCAACCTTCCACGACATGTTGAGAAGCATTGATGACCAATTCTTCCACAACCATCATGTCTTTTACTGCCAATGGATATTTGCGCGTATCTACATATTGATTGAAAAAATCGTAGTATGTATTAAACCAAGATGGTAACTCAAGCTTTATCGTACCCAAAGCCATCTCTAGTTCACTAAATGAATGTATTCGATATTGTAGAAGAGTCCAAATCAGAAATGCTGGTTTGATGTAGCAAGGATAGTGTATCAATTTTTGTTGCCAATCTTCACTCCGAAAGTCAATGTAATCAAACCAAATAGGCTCAATTTCTAAGTGACGTGAGTAGTATTTATGCAGACATAAAAACATTGATTCGACATTTGGTCCGATAAAACCATGTTTTTCACAAAGACATGCCGCAACTAAACTCGCTAAGTCATGGGAATATAACACAGCCTGAATATTGTGGTAGCGAATATAGTCAGAGCATTTTTCAACATATTTCACCAAATCAAATTTGGGGCATATTGTAGGACAACGAAAGCCGGGTTCTTCCAACCAGTGAAATCTGTATTTGTCTTGGTACTTCCTAAGCCATTGCCAATCACGAGAAAAGGGAAGCACCACAAAAACGTCTGGCTTCTGAAATTTCATAGCCTTTTTTCCTATAAAAGTAAGCAAGAATTATTTTAATGATATTTTTCCTGAAATAGCATCATATTCAGCACGATTGAACTCACTGTCGATTTTAGGAGCGTGAGCCCAGTTAGAACCTATTGTTAATATCAATTATTTAAAAATATTCAAATGACCACAAAATGGGGAAAAACAATTAAAAATTTAACACCGAAAATTTTTAATTCATTATTTTTAAATAAATTAATAAAAATCTTAATCTGTCAATGCGTAAGTCCTATCTTTTATTACAGGTCGACCATATCCATGAAATTACAATCCAAAAAATGCCTAACAGTATCATTCCGCCTCCCATTAAAAAGAGAGTAGAGAAATATTTTGAAAATATTAAAATTGAAGGAATGACTTGATTATCAAATAGCATTACGCCGGTTCTTAATCCTTCGTAGATGAGATTGAGCCATAAAATTAACAAACCGATATTGAAAATTGCTATTGGTAACCCTGTTTGTGAAAGGCTTGGTTGAGGAATGTTCAGCATTTTACGGTGTTGTTGCACAAGTAAAGCTATCCCTGCTAAAACGGCCATAGTATCAATACCAATAGTTGTACCCATTGAGTGAGCAAGGACAATCAAAGTGCCATGTACGAAAGAATTAAGAGGTGGTACCGAAATCAAGAGGCTCAGAATAAGTTGCAATGCTGTCCATATTGTGGTTAATAGCAGCAATAACGTCGTTTGCGGAAACCGCTCTTTCAATTGCCACATTTTTTTGAGTCCAAACATATCCAGCAATACTTTAAAAAGAATAATGATTTCCAACATGCTGATACTAAAAGCAATCCATTTTACCCAGAGACTTTGAGGAATATGATAAGTATGATGGGCAAAGTTGGTAAATGAATTTAAGGTACCAATAAAAAATAAGAAAAAAGCCGTATTGGAATAGGCATAGTCCATTTCTTTGGTAAGTCGTGAAGCAACATAAATCAAACTGCCATAAACAATCAGGTTAAACGAACCCACTAAAGCCCCGTAAGATTTCCACTGCACGGCAATATCTCGCAGGGGATACGTCTCAAAATAGGACAGCAGGTAGGCGTGAGCTTCCACAAATGAATAAATGAATAGGAAAATGCTAGTCATCCACATCCAAATATAAACGGGTTGTTTTTTTAAATTGAACCCCACAACTTGAAAAAAGCTTCGAGCATATAAAATCCATCCCCAAAGGATTAAAATTGAAATAATGGGATGAAAAACAATGTATTCCCTGCCAGTATAAAACTGAAAAATTAACGAGCCAAAAGCCAATATTCCAGCCAATAACCAAATTTTCAATTGAAGTTTGGTACGACGAAAAATGGCATTTTGTTTCAAATGATCTTGCTTACTTTGGGAAAACAAAAAACTAAATACCACAGCAAGTCCACCCATATATATCCAAGTTACCGCTGCTACGGTATGAAAAGGACGCAATGTTTGAAATGGTATGCCCAAACTTGATAAAATCGGAAAATATTTACTGTAGTAAATACTTCCCAAAAGTCCAGAACCAACGGTTAATAATAGCAATACTAATGCAGAAATAATAAAAGTGCTAACAATTTTGGTTGTCTCGGCTTCAAATGAGGTTATTTTATTGGCCATTAATTTTTCCGGTTGGATAAATATACCAAGGTAGTTCGCCACCTTCTACTGGTTTTACTGTTCCTTGTCCCGTTTGGTTGATGATTTTGAGGTATTCAATTACGGCAAGCCGTTCAGGTTGCGGCAAGTGAAATGCCGGCATAAGATAGCCTCTCTGATCCAAACGATAATGTAGACTGTTTTCTGAGAGACGTTGGGTCACGTTGGTTAGATCAGGACCTAAAAAACCGCCAAACCCATGAATTTTATGACAGGCTTGGCAGTTTTCCCTACGCCAAATATTCAACCCTTGATATGCTAATTCATTCAATTGGGCTTTTGTACCCATTTCAGGAGTAGGAAAATCACTATAAACCAAAAATCCTTGGGTAAAAAAACATAAGACGTTAAAAGAAAATATCCACACCACCCATTGTGGTACAGTCTGTTTATGATTGTTCATTATTTGTCTTTCAGGATAATGTTTTAGCAACGCTTAACACATTGGCAAAAAAAGTATCAATATCAGTTTTAGACAACTCAAAATTTACAATCACGAGCCGAATAACAACATTTCCTTTGATAATCGCATAATTGACGAGGGTTTTACCGCTTCTTCTTAATTGCTCCCGTAGTGCAAGGTTGAAAGTATTTATATCTGTTTGGGAATTTGGGCGATATCTAAAACAGATATTAAGTGATTGAGTCGGTGTCATTAATTCTAAATTGGGATGTTCAGCAACCTGTTGGTTGGCATATTTGGCTAACTCAAAAACATGATCAATACAGGCTTCATAACCACGATCTCCATAGTGTTTCCATAAAAGCCAGAGTTTGAGTACATCAACTCTTCGACCACATTGCAAAGAAATTTGACCCAAATCATAACATTCATCTTCATCATGGTATAAATATTCAGTTCCACCTACTGCACAGGTTTGTTTTAAGAAATTGGGTTCCTTGATAAGAAATGCGGAACACATTAATGTTGCACCCATCATTTTGTGAGCATCCCAAGTCAATGAATCAGCCAATTCACTGCCATCTAGCAAATATTTGTGTTGACGACTCAGCAATACTGAGGCACCAAATGCACCATCAATATGAAACCACATATCATACTGTTTAGCTAATTGTGCTATTTCGTCGATAGGGTCAAATGCACCAAGCACTGTGGTTCCGGCTGTGGCAGCTACAAAAAACGGTTTTTTACCCTGTTCTAAATGCCTGACGATTTCTTTATTGAGTTCATCAACCATCATCTGACCATTATTATCCGTTTTTATTTTGACTAGGTTATTACTACCAATACCAAGTAAGTCTGCTGCTCTTTCAAACGAATAATGTGCTTGATCAGAAACAAATAAGACTAGAGCACTGTTGGCAAAACCGCGTTTTTTAATCGTCGGATCAGTTTTATTTCTCGCACAAAGTAACGCCATATAATTAGCGTTACTGCCCCCTGTTACAAAAGTGCCATCTCCATGCTTAAATCCAACTAGGGATAACATTTTATTAAGTACTTCTTTTTCAAGAAGTGCTGCAACTGGTGCCACCTCGTAGGTATACATTGAGGTGTTGGTTAAACTTGTCACAACATCACCTAAGAAACCAACAGAAGAAAACCCTCCAAACAGTTGGTTAAAAAACTGACGATGCCCAGTTCTGACACTATATTTTAGATATTGATTTTCTATGAACATCAGCAGTTCATCAACGGAAACACCCTCTTCACCAATAGCAAGATTGAGCTGACTTTTTAAAACATCATGTGTTTCAAAATGAACAACGGGGGTATCTTGTTGGATGTTCTCTTCAATATATTTGAAAATGATTGGAAATAGTTTTTTAAAAAATGGGGTCATAATAAATGTGGGCTGAGAAAAAATAAATCATAATTGTTTATTACCTATATGCTTGTTATGGGGTGTAATGCAAAATTAAAGGGACCAGGTTCGGATTATTTTGCCGACATCAAACATAACATCATAACATTAAATTTATACCTCTAGTAAAGATCGGCCAGGAACGATCCTTCATGAGCTGGATTCTGAATCACTTTTTGAATTTTGGGAGCAATGATGAAGTCCAGTGCTTCTAAGAGTAAGTAACCGACAATAGCTGGTGTCTCATCATCATTTTCCCTGATATCCATTACAAAAGATCGCTCGTTTAGTTCGATATTAGCCCCTCTAAATATCCGACGACTTGTTTTTCCAATTGCCGTTCCTATAGAGACGCTTTTATGAAAATTCAAACCCAATATCTCAATATCTTTTCGACTGAGACAAACGAACGTTGCGCCGGTATCAATAATAGCATCGACTTCGACAGCGCGATACTTCGTTGCGCGAAGCTAATCTCAGATTCTGGAATAATCTCTTCTGAGGCTTTTGCAACATCGACATAATTTTGCACTTTAATATGTTCAACAATTCTTCCCACAATTTTGTGTGTTATTACGATTTATACACCCTACAAAATACGGCTTACGAGTTAGGCACCCTTCAATTTTATCCAATAAATAATTAACAGTTGCTAAATAATACAGCCATACAAATAATGCAAATTGCTAATTATGGGTTTTATCAAAAATATCAAGTACTTTTTATTTTTGATGTTTCGGGAATTTGTCCATCAGATACAACCAACAATATTTCGCACACAAACTACTTTTGAAGAATGCTAAATAAATTACCAAACCGTTTTAAGTCAAGCATTTTTTTTCACCTTTATTATAACCGCATCGTAATTGAGGCGTGAGGCTACTTTGATTATCTGAAACTCGTGCAAAGGCTGAAACGATCAAGGATAAAGGCGCGGTGACGGATTGATTATCCCATTGTGTGTGCAGCGAATCTTTGCCGACGGGGATGTTGATACCGAGTGCTGGGCAAAATGTCATGCCCACTGCTTTAACCGTTTCAAACAAAGCCGCATCTTTACCCGGTTGCCCAGCAGCAGCCATCCAATTCGCTGAGAGTATAATATCGCTGAGATCATCTATAGCGGCGGCCGCAATATTCGTGATCGCTTCACCAATCGCCATGCGGCCAGAGGCCGGCGCATTCAGTAAGGCCAATGGGGTACGTTCACCGATTGCCATCGCTTCACCAGTGCGGCTACCAAAAGTGGTAGCCGTGACAGCACAATCGGCTACAGGCACTTGCCAAGGGCCTACCATTTGTGAGCGTACCACTAAACCGCCAACAGTGCGATCACCAATAGTGATTAAAAAACTTTTGTTCGCAACAGTGGGTAAATGTAAAACCCGTAAAGCCGCCTCTTCCAATATTGAAATCCCTTTTGCAAAAGGAGAACTCAAAGAGATATCACCCTTTTCTGATAACTGATTTCCACGCAAAAGTTTTTTGCGCGCAAAAAACTTTTGCGTGGAACTGGTAACTGATAACTGAGCACTGATTTCACGGCGCATCGATGGCGGATTGCCAAATAAAACGGACAATGGCATATCAATCAAAGACTTATCAGCATCAGACAAAGACAAGTGTTGTTCTGCCAAAGCGTCTCCCACTACCGCTTCAGGGCAACGTTCCCGTTCACACAAAGCTTGAAATAAGGGCAAATTGTCTTGAGCAATCGCCAAAACATAACGTTCTTGGGATTCATTACACCACATTTCCAGCTTCGATAAACTGGGATCGGCTGCCGGAATGGCTCCGATATGAAATCGCCCACCCCTATCGCTACCCTCTACCAATTCTGGTAAGGCATTCGATAATCCACCGGCCCCCACATCATGGACAGAATAAATCGGATTATCTGCCCCCATCCGCCAACACGCATCAATCACTTCTTGACAGCGTCGCTGCATTTCAGGATTACCGCGTTGCACAGAGGCAAAATCTCTAAAGCTTCATGGCTCTGGCCCGCAGCCATTGAAGAAGCCGCCCCACCGCCTAAACCGATCAACATCGCAGGGCCCCCTAATACAATTAATAAGCTGCCCGCTGGGATCGGGTTTTTATCAATATGCTGGCTTTGAATATTACCGATACCGCCCGCCAACATAATCGGTTTATGGTAGCCACGCCGTCGTCCATCCACCTCCATCTCAAATGTGCGAAAATAGCCACATACCGCAGGGCGACCAAATTCATTATTAAACGCACTGGCCCCAATCGGCCCTTCTAGCATGATTTGCTTTGCTGTTGCCATCCAGGATGGCGTATCGTAAGGCGTTTCCCAAGGCTGAGGCAAATCTGGCAAACGTAAGTGAGAAACAGAAAACCCAGTTAACCCCGCTTTTGGTTTAGCCCCACGGCCTGTCGCGCCTTCCAGAACGAATTTCTCCCCCCGAACCTGTCGCCGCGCCCGGAAAGGGTGAAATCGCCGTCGGATGATTATGCGTTTCGACTTTCATCTTTCATCGCCATCTCTTCTTCCACATAAGCATATTCATGGGTTTGCGTATCAGGCATAAAAATCCGGCCAATTTTCTCCTTTTTTGAAAGAGCGTTAGAAAGAATTTGGCCTTTCATCACCGCAGCATTATCGTGATAAGCGGAAAGCACTTTTCAGGGATGTTGTTCATAAGTATGGCGTATCATCTGATACAACGACAAGGGCTGCATCTGCCCATCAGCCACCCATTCGGCATTAAAAATCTTATGGCGACAATGTTCAGAATTAGCCTGAGCAAACATCATCAGCTCAACATCCGTAGGATTGCGCTGCAAGCTATTGAAACTCTTAAATAAATACGCAATTTCTTCATCAGATAAGGCCAGGCCTTGTTCTTGATTAGTTTGAATCAGTGCTTGCTTGCCCCCTTCGTTAATATTAATGATGCGTAAAGGCGCGCTTCGCGCCCTGGCTAAACAGGGCATCGGCCTCTTTGATATCCGACAACACCGTTTCCGTCATGCGATCATGAATCAACTCACTGAATCGTGTGAGCTGGTTTTGTTCAAGAGGCGTTTCAGCGGTAAAACGCCACAATACGCCACGTTCTATCCGTTTCACTGCGGACAAACCACAAACATGAGCAATATCAGTAGCCTTACTATACCAAGGTGAAATAGTCCAGGGTGCGGGATGACAAGCAATTCGCCATTTTGGATTAGCGGGTTTTGAGGGGATTGGCTCGAAGGTAATAAAGTGCGTAACCGCGTTTCTTCTGTTTCAGACAAAACACCTTCAATATCAACGATATAGAGATATTGCGCTGTTAGATTGATGAGAGTGGGTTCAAGCGTC
>QNEL01000190.1 GCA_003645185.1 Candidatus Parabeggiatoa sp. nov. 3 | reverse complement strand
TAAATTAAATTTGATGTAGGGTGGGTAACGTGTTTTTGTTGCCCACCAAATCAATGTAGGGTGGGTAACGTGTTTTTGTTGCCCACCAAATCAATGTAGGGTGGGTAACGTGTTTTTGTTGCCGGCCCCATTTATCTTAAAAAAAGTTTTTCAGGCAAAAGTTAGTTACCGCGCTAAGTCTAATCAGCGTAAATCATGACAATCATGACAATCAGCGTTCTATCACGTTTTTCACGCAAAAAATAATTTTTATTTAATTTAATTAGCAAAATCAATAAGTTAAAAATTGACTTCTGCTCGAAATTGACAATTTTTACAATTTGGCGAAGGTATTGCCACTACAAAAACTAATAAATTTGATTGAAGTGCTGATTTCAGCACTTGCTTGCTGAGTTTCAGCACCTTGTATTTTTCGATATATTTATCAATCAATTACAATCGTTTTACGAGATGCACACCATGAGTAGGTGCTGATTTCAGCACTTTGTGGGAGAACAAACGCGGTTGATTTTTTGAGATTTTCTTTGATTATCAAATAGTTATCATAGTTTTAATACGATATGTCTGCACTAGGTTCGGTTCGGGCGCATTCCCAAAAAAAGGGTCATTATCAATCTTGGCGATCCGCAAAATAAATTTTGCACTCCAATGGCACTTTCGCAAAATAAATTTGGAACGAAAATAGCACTTTCGCAAAATAAATTTTGCACTCCAATGGCACTTTCGCAAAATAAATTTTGCACTCCAATGAGCCTTTGCAAAATAACAGATGCATTCCAAATTTGTACTTCATTCAATCGGAAAACGCTATATTTAATCCCTTTAACGCATCAGGTAGTTGTGAGGGCAAAGCCTTAGCGGCAATGGCTTTCCACAGCTGATAAACACGGCTTGTGTTAGTCTCAGGAATATCACCGCCGGCAACTGTTGCATCTAATTTTTCCGCCCGAAAACAGGCATCGCGTATAGAGTCAAGAGGATAATCCGTTTCCTTTAGGTGAGTTTTATTATATTCTCCCAACGCTTTGCGTAAGGCTTTTTCCGGATCGAAGGCATTGGGCAGTGAGACTACGACAGATTCATCCATAAGATGAAGCAATAGCCAAAGTTCAAAACAGGGTTTGCTCAGGGCAACATGAACACCCCTTTGCTTCGCGTCTCGGATAGCTTGGATAAATCCTTTTCGATGATGAGCTTGTATGCAGTGATCCGTATCCAGCAACATCCACAATTCATCATCTTCTTCATGATCAAATTCCAGCAATCTCCCCAACACATATTGCGCCACTGATGAATTGTCTTGGGTTGGCACAACATGAACCTGCACTCGCGTGAGATTGAAAAAGCTAAAATATTGCTTGGGGGCATAAGTATCAATCATCACAGGCCACTATGAACAGCCTGTCATCCCGAAAATCGGCGTTCTCTCGATCCAGTGGTCTGGGTTTGCGCTGAATAAGGCTCATTTTGTTTCTTCCAGTAAATGTTCAAGATGACCCAAAAATGGAATCGCGCTAAAACGCCCTTGCAAGTAATGTTTGCGGATATCAAAATCTTTTCTGGGCTTAAAATCTGATAGAGAATATAAGTGTGTCGCCCCGTTTTTGCCCTTTTCCGCAAACCAAATTTCATCCCGACGCAATAAGTCTAAATCCAATAAATGAGATTCATGCGTTGTCACAATAATTTGGCGCTGTTCGTCAACACTGGATTTTAGGAAAAATTCCAAAAACTTCAACACTAACATCGGGTGCAAACTGCGGTCGATCTCATCAATAAAATACACCGCGTTGTGCAAATGGTGCAAAGCGGGGATTAAATTCAGTAATCGGCGTGTACCGTCTGATTCTTCGGATAAATCCAGACTGATTGATTTTTCCTTATGATGCTTATGTTCAGTTTGAATCGTTAAACGGTAATAGTGGTTTTTATCGCTTCGTTCAATGAGGAATTCTTTATTTTTCCCTAGCTGAACTAATGCTTTACCCTCTTCATCCTCAGCGACTTCGTTCAGCAAACGAGAAACGAGAGATTCAGGCAATAAACTGTGCAACGCTTCTTCGGTTATTTCCTGTTTTTGCGCCTTGATTGCTGAAACGCCGGTAGCCGATGCTTTAAGAAATGTGCCCGCAAATTCCCTAAACGCTGAATCATTGGCTAACTTGGCACCAAGCGATCCGAAAGAAGCATCAGGTGCTATCAAAATCAGGCTGTTCTCAAACCAAGCCAAAACAGCAGCGATTTCTTCGCCATAATCGGCTTCGTCCAAAGTGGCTCGAATGGTAGCCAAGAAGGTTTGATTTTGAGGGCCGCCGACAGTCACCAAAGCCGCCAATTTTTGATTTCTATTTTTAGCCTCTCTCGTTTCAATCGTCACTTTGCCGTCTTCATCCGTGATGCGCTCGTACACGGCTTTTTCCTGCCCGCCGATGACTTGCACCAACGATTCCTCAATAATATATTGATCAGTCACCGCGCAGCCAAATCGGTAAAGCTTGCCTTGGGTGATGAATTGCAAATCAAAACGGGAAGGTAGCTGAGAAGTGTTTTCTGCAAAACGAAAAACCTCTCGCCCAGTGCCGCTGTTTTTTTTGCGTGGTTTTAAAACCAGCATTCTCAGATAATCTAAAGCCTTGAAGAGGTTAGACTTGCCAGCACCATTAGCACCGTAAAGCACTGCAGTTTTCAGTACCTGTGCTGTCGTCGTATCAGGAATGGGGATAACATGTGTCTGATGAGAGGTAGACAATGGCTTGCCGGCAACCAAGGAAAAGCTTTCTTCGGTTGAGAAAGAACGAAAATTGGCAACTGAGAATAATACAATCATGATAACCCTGTTATTTTTCAGATATTAACTTAGTATACGGTAAGAATTTGACTTCAGAAATTAAACCACCCATTCTCATTTTTCCTAAGATTAATTCGTTTATCCTAGTAATTCTTTGTACTATAATAATTCGTTTATCCTAGTAATTCGTTGTACTATAGTAATTCGTTTATCCTAGTAATTCTTTGTAAGTACTGAAGCACAAATAAACAGGTATTTTACAACCAAGGGCAACCACAAGGGATTGCCCCTACACAATGTCATGTAGGGGCAATCCCTTGTGGTTGCCCCCTTTCTGTTTTTTTAAATACCTGAAAATTTAGGGTTCAGTACTTACTATAGCACAATAAGACTATTGCAATGACTGGCTTTATTTCTGCTTCAACACCAATAAAGTAATATCATCATAGACTTTTTGTGTGCCAATATGTTGCCGCACATCAGCAATGATAGCCTCCTGTATTTCTCTTGCTGAACGATGCCAGTTTTGACTGATGATCTCACACAACCTATCCAATCCATAAAGCGCCATCTCTAAATCTCTCGCTTCAGTAATCCCATCTGTGTACAAAACAATCCCATCGCCTTTTTCTAATTGTATTTCATGATGTGAAACAAATTCGGCAATATCGGCTACCACGCCAACGGCAAAACCTAAATCATAGGTATCAATTCGTTCAACTTTACCACTTTGACGCACCACTAATATATCTTCATGTTGTCCCGTTAAACTGACACGCCCTGCTTCATAATCTAATAAACTGAGCGTTAAATTCTTATCCATGCCCATTCGTTGCACATTTTTATAAATGGCGCGATTGAGCAGGATTAAGAAGGTTTCAGGATTCTGAATGTCGGTCGTCAGTAGCGTTTCTACGGCCGTTTGCACCATCAGCATTAAGACTCCACTTTCAAGCAAAAGCCGATTCAGCCGTATTGCCCGATTTAACCGACAAATTCACCTGCTTAAACACAAACAGTGGCATCAAAGCCGGTGCTGCTTGATAAGAGGCAGAAAAAACACTTGATAAAATCCGCATCGCTGCCAAGTTGAACGGATCAGTCATTTCTGGCCATTCAATGAGAGCGTCAATCGGCTTGCCCGCTAAACCGGATTGTGTTTCCTGTAGTGCCGGCATAAAATCATCTTGGCTCGGTGAAGCGGGAAAAGTGATACCCAACAAGTCTAAAATTTCCAATCCCATATTGACGGCTTCTAGTAATTGGTTTTGAGCTTGTAAGGCATCAATCTTAACTTCATAAACACGGACTTTGTCTAACAAGGTTCGGGCATGTTGCAGGATTTCTGTTGCTAAGCTATCCATCTGTTCAAAGTCGCCATTGAGATAGGCCGTTTCCGCGCTTTCCATACACAATGCCAGTGTCAAATCATACTGCTCTTGCCAACTCTCCTCAGCTAATAATTCTTTACCCATGTTTAGGTATATTAAAGCGGGTTCATAAGCGGCCGCTGCTTTCGCTTTTTTTCCAGCGGAGAGATTCAATTGGGCAATGTCATACGCCTCCCTTTGATTTTTAATCAGAAAAACGCCCAGATTAAAATGATCGACTATCTTAAAAATGTTTTCTCCCACATCAGTCAGGCTGGCTTTCAACAATCTACCCATTTCCAAATGAAGGGCTGGCTTATCGGTATCCGATATCAAGGAATAAGCCGCTTGTTGAATACGATCATGTTGGAATTGAAAACGGGTTGTCGCAACCCCTTTTTCCCGTTTTTCTAATAGTTTATAATGCACATCCAAAGGCAAGATGAAACCGCCTTCTATGGCATTCCAAAGATGTTCTAAAGTATCAGCTTCTGAAAAGGGGTAGATAATCGACAACGTTTCCAAATTAAATTGATTACCAATACAGGCCGCCAATTTTAAGACAGCGATAGTGTTAGTCGGCAATTTTTCTATCTTACCGGCCATTAATTCCACCACATTGTCAGTCATGCCTTTTTCGGCACAAATTGAAATATCCCATTGCCATTTTTGCCCCTTGAGATCAAAAACTAATAAAGCCTCATCATACAAAGATTTCAAAAATTCGTGCGTAAAAAAAGCATTACCGTGTGTCTTCTCATAGACTAACTGAGTCAAGGTTTCAACCTCGCCAGAGCTTGACATTAAGGCATCTGTCAGTAAGCGGTTGACATCAGCGACAGAGAGATTTTGCAAGTGAACCGTATTAACGGTGATATCCGCTTTTTGTAACTCATCCAACAATCGCATCAGTGGATGAGCGGCATCCACTTCATTATCCCGATACGCGCCAATCATCAAAAAATAGTGATTATCTCTTTCTGTCATCAAGAGTTTTAACACATTAAAAGAAGCAGAATCGGCCCATTGCAAATCATCTATAAACAGCACTAACGGATGTTCCGCTTGACAAATCGCCCTGATAAAGTTTTGAAAAACAAGATTAAAGCGATTTTGGGCCTCAAGCGGGCCGACTGCTGTAACAGCAGGTTGTCGGCCGACTACTAATTCTAATTGGGGAATGACATCTATTAAGACTTGCCCATTATTGCCAACGGCATTGAGGATTTTTTCCCGCCATTGATTTAACTGTGCTGTTGATTCAGTCAATAAATAATGGCAAAATGCGTTAAAAGCGATTGTTAAGGCAGAATACGGGATATTGCGCTGATATTGGTCAAATTTACCGGCCGCAAAATAACCTCGCCTTGAAGTCATGGGTTTATGCACTTCATGCACCAAAGCCGATTTACCCACACCAGAATAACCGGCCACTAACATCAATTCGCTATTCCCCTGACTAACACGTTCAAAGGCTTGTAATAACATTTTGATTTCATCTTCGCGCCCATAGAGTTGTTGTGGAATATGCAGATGAGCGGAAAAATCCTGTTGTGCTAATTTGAACGGCAAACCGCCACGGTTTCCTAAACGGTCTAAATTTTCAAGACAGTTTTCCAAATCAGCCTTCAAACCAAAAGCCGATTGATAACGATCCTCAGCATTTTTTGCCATCAATTTCATCACAATGTCACTGAGAATCGGATGCACATCAGGATTGATATCACAAACCGGGGTTGGCATTTTGGCAATGTGACAATGCACTAATTCCATCGCATCGATGGTTTCAAAGGGTAATTGTCCCGTCAGCATTTCATAGAAAGTGACACCCAATGAATATAAATCAGTGCGATAATCGACACTGCGATTGACACGCCCAGTTTGCTCCGGCGACAAATAAGCCAAAGTACCTTCTACTTGCTCCGGGTTTTTAAAGGTAGGGTTTTCACGCGGCAAACGGCTGGCAATCCCAAAATCAATGATTTTTAATTGATGCGTGTTATCGTTCCAAACGATATTGGCCGGATTAATATCCTTGTGGATAACATGAGTGCCATGAATTTGGCCGAGACTCTCCGCAATTTGAATGGCAGGCAACAAAAAGGCTTTTATCGTCGAACACCGAGCTTGGTATTGCTTGATTGAATCACCGCCAAAATCTTCTAATACAATGATCAAGGCATTCTGATATTTTTGAATACCATAAGTTTTAATAACCCCGGCAAGATCAAAACTTTTGATGATTTCATATTCTTGGCAATAGCGATTTAATTCTTCGGGCGTAGGATAGTCTTGTTTGAGTACTTTGAGAATAACCGCTTGATTATCCTCCTGTCTAACCGCACGATAAACAAGAGAATTAGCACTTTCGTAAATTGAAGTGAGCGAATGATAATTGGGAAAAATCATATTTTTTTCAGTTGTCAGTTATCAGTTATCAGTTATCAGTTATCAGTGAACAAAGAAAACCTTGTGTTCAGGCTTCTAAAGAGATTATATACTGTCCACCGTTATAATTTGCGCTTTTTTGGAAATAAAAATCCATTTGAAGCGGCAATTTGTAGCAAAAAAGCTTAGTCACCACCACCTGACTTGAGCTGTGTCTTTTTAAAAAAAGCGCAATTTATGACGATGCTAAGTATAATTAGTGTTTGAACGAAAACTTTTTTCTTTACGGCGATAACGAAGTGGAGCAGAGTTTCACAGAGGTGTTTCACCGAGATTTGACTAACAAAAAAGCTTCTGTATTGCTCTGTGTGCTTCTGTTGAACATTTGAAAATGAGACAAGGCGTTTTCGTTCAGACACTAATTAATATTGGGACTTATTCTTATTTAGCAATTAAGCAAAAGTCTTGCTTTGAGCTTGTTTAGCCACCACTCATTGGGTTATCCTGCAAATGTAAGTTTAAGGATCGAAATCAGGGCTTTTAGGGTAGGCGCGTGGGGTTGCCCCATTGGTTGCTTTGCTTAAAAGCATCACTACCACTTCATGAACTATACTTAGCATCGTCATAAATTGCGCTTTTTTGCTCAAGTCAGGTGGTGGTGACTAACCTTTCACTTCCAAAAAAGCGCAAATTATAACGGTGGACAGTATATTAGAATCGTTTAACAATGAATCATCAAGTTTTACTTAAAGCGAATCAACTACTGAAACTCGCTTTGAATAACCAGACTAACAAAATCTATCATCTTTTGAATAACCTAGAAGGCAATCCGAAATATAAAGGGGATGTTTTTGAATACTTTTTGGCCGGATTGTACAAAGAAATGGGATGGATTAGTCAAGTCACGGGGGGCAAGAACGATAAGGGCGTTGATATTTTGCTTTCTCATCCCAGTCAACCCGATCAAGTTCATGCCATTGTTCAAGCTAAAAATATGAAAAAGCCTTTATTAAAAAAGGATATGCTCAATGAATATATGAATTTTTTTGGTACCGAGTTTTCAGTTTCTCAAGGCGGTTCAGCGAAAAAGTACCACTGTTATAAACTCATTGTTATCTCACTCAATGGATACACAGCAGGTGCTTTAAATTGCCATACTCCTCAAGAAACGACAGCTTACAAAGTCTATTATTATCACTGGGATTATGTCAAAAGGCTTATTCAAGAATACGCCAAAACACACCAGATTAGTTCGGTTTTTATCAGTCGTTCTCAATCGCTTTTCTCTCATTTATCAATCTGGGGGCAAAACAAAATGAGAACCGTACTTTTTAACCTTCAAGAATACTTAAAGACACATCCTATTGATGAGATTTTTAGAAATCGCTCTAAATTTGTTTCCGCACTGCGATCAATCAGATTTTCCAGAATTCGGTTTCCCAAAAAAGCCGTACTCTTTAAAAGTCTGTCTATCATTTTCATCATCTGGTTATTTTGGGTAACCATCATTCCTGCCTTTCGCGACAGTGACAATACGACATTCACAAGCGAAACGCTTACGCATGACATGCGCGTCAGACTCAATATCGCCTCCTTGAGTGGTTTGTCAAAAAAAGAATGTAACCGATTAAATTATCCGATTGCACAATGCCGTGAAAAACTGGTTTCTCAATACAAAGAACAATATGGCTCATTAAAAACCGGCCTGATCGTTTATTTTTGTGGCCCGACCAATTTTGAAAAAGGGCACTGTAAAACGTATGGCGAAAAACGAGCAGGATACGTGCTTGCGGCAAAATGATTGAAAGTAGAGACGCGATGCTTCGCGTCTCTTGAGCATCGCGTCTCTTGAGCATCGCGTCTCTTGAGCATCGCGTCTCTTGAGCATCGCGTCTCTTGAGCATCGCGTCTCTTGAAAGTCAAAATAGCAGTCCCTACTTAATATAGCCTGTTGAGTACTCAATATGTAATTGATTGATTAAAAAGACATTTAAAAATTGACTCATCAAATCTTGAAAATCAAAATGGCCAACCCTAAATAGAGGCTAACAGCGTTATCAACGCACTCAAAAATGGATTGATTAAGTGATTGATTAATAACAAAATTCATCGCGAAGCCACGTAAAATCACCGTGCAAATATGATAATCAAAAGGGCGAACCTTTGTTATCGCCCTTGTCGTTCGCCCTTATTATGATTTTATGAAAATCTATAGAACGCAGATTGTCATGATGACACTGATTAACACTGATGTGATAATTGATCGTTGATATAGCAATGACATTAGACAACACAATAGAACAAGCCGCGAAAGTCTTATTCAATGCCGATGCTCTACTGATTACGGCCGGTGCCGGCTTAGGTGTAGATTCTGGATTGCCTGATTTTAGGGGAGATAAGGGTTTTTGGAAAGACTACCCCCCTACTGCAAAACGAGGCCTGTCTTTGATTGAAATGGCCAACCCTCAATGGTTTGATCGCAATCCGAAATTAGCCTGGGCATTTTACAGCCATCTATTCAATCTCTATCGAAATGCCATACCCCATCATGGTTTTTTGCAATTACTTGAAATAGCCCGTTCTAAAAAAAGCGGCTATTTTGTTTTAACCTCAAATGTTGACGGCCAATTTCAAAAAGCAGGATATGATAAAGATAAAATAGCCGAATGTCATGGTTCCATACATTATCTACAATGTACCACACCCTGTTGTCGTGACATTTGGGAAGCTCAATCGCTCGATATCAAAATAGATGAAGAGGCTTTTGAAGCCATACCCCCTTTACCGCAATGTCAACAGTGTGGCACGATAGCTCGCCCCAATGTTTTGATGTTCAGTGATGGCATATGGAATAGAGAGCGAAGCAGAAAACAACTTGAAAGACTTTGGGGCTGGCTGAACAAACAAGAGCATCAAAAAAGCAACTTAGCCATTCTTGAAATTGGCGCGGGCACTTCAGTCGTGACGATTAGACTTTACTCAGAACACTTCGCCAAGAAATATAACAGCACTTTGATCCGGATTAACCCGCGTGAATATGAAGTACCCAATGGACAAATTGCTATACCATTAAGCAGTGCAGAAGCCATTGCGCGTCTTAGTTATTAGAATGGTGGGCAACAATCTTTACCCACCCTACCTATATCAATTCGATCAGTTGTATAGCGTTTCCCGATTGAATAAAGTACACTTATATCAAGAAAATCGAACCGCAAAATAATTTTTGCACTCCAATAAACCCGCAAAATAACATGCATTCCAATCTACCCGCAAAATAACATGCATTCCAATCTACCCGCAAAATAACATGCATTCCAATCTACCCGCAAAATAAATTTGGAACAAAAATCGAACCACAATAATAAATTTGGAACAAAAATCGAACCGTAAAATAAATTTGATGGGTTTTTTCAAGTGAGCAATCCGTTGATTGGCATACAATTGGCGGTTAGCCAAAGCCAACTTTTCTTGATGCAAAGTCGCCGTTTGTAATTGACGGGCTGCCATATCGGCATGGGTTTGAGTCGTTTTTTCATTTAACGATGTCTCCGAAGTTGAATGATTAAAAAAGAAATAAACGCAAAAGGCGCAAAAGGCGCTAAAGACGCTAAAGAGGTTTGGTAAAATGAGAAATAGCGCCTCTTGCGTCTCTTGCGTCTTTTGCGTTTGTTAAGGTTGTTTATAGAGACTTTGAATTTCAATGTCGGTGAGGGCGCGGTTATAGATGCGGATTTCATCAAGCACACCATCTAAGGAAGAAAACCAACTTCTCTTTGCACCTTTTCCTCCAAATTCGAGAGCTTCGTCACCATTATTGAACGAAGAATAAGAATCGTTCTGTAGCGTCTTTCGCGCACCATTGATGTAGCACTTCATCAGATGGTTACGCCTATCTATCACACCTGTGTAAAAAATCCATTCGCCCAACTGAACGGCATCACTATTCAAACAATGCTGATCTTGACTATCGCCAGCCGAAGTGAAATGAAAATACTGTTTTTTATTCAACCATACCGCGTATTCCCTCTTCTTATAGGGATTAGAGTCGTTGCCTTTATAAATGATTGGGGCCCAACTATTTTTTGTGATACGGTTGATTTTCAGCCAAAAAGCAACGGTAAGCTGATTCGACGGATTCAATGAGGGGTTGCTAGAGACGACGATACGAGCATTCGCACCATCAAATTGATAGGCGCTATTCGCATTTCCAAAGCGATCTGCGGTCAATGTTGCTCCCTTGACGGTACCGTGATTTCCAAAACCACTCGCATCATTGGCATCACCATCAAACGGATAATACGCCACCAAGCCATCAGTCAAAGACAAGCGCCTCTTCAAGGCTTGGATTTCGGCCTGTTGGGCTTGGATTTGTTTTTGCTGCCTGTTCAGTTTCGCTAAGAGGGCGGCTTGTAGTTTGAGTCGTTTTTTCATTTAACGATGTCTCCGAAGTTGAATGATTAAAAAAGAAATAAACGCAAAAGGCGCAAAAGGCGCTAAAGACGCTAAAGAGCCTTGGTAAAATGAGAAATAGCGCCTCTTGCGTCTCTTGCGTCTTTTGCGTTTGATATCAATAAATCAAGTCTATCCAAAAAACGGTCGTTTTAATTGCAACCCTTCATTCAATTGGAAAACGCTATAGTTCAGGAAATTTTATAGTGTTCTTGATTAGCAGCTATACTTCGACAATCATCATATACAGCCGAACTGTCTTTCAATTTGACGGTGCATCCAGAAAACGCCATTAACCAATGGAAAACAGAAGGAAATTCTTTAGCTAGGCGTAACAGTCTGTCCATTGCAGCACTTTGTGCAACCTTTCCGCTTTCGTATTTTGAAAAGGCATTCTCCCCGCCTCCAAAGACTTTGGAAGCTATTTCTTGCGTTATCCCCAAGTTTTTTCTAATTGCCTGTATTTCTTCGGATGACAACAAACCATCCGCACACTTTTTGGCACTCAGAATTGTTGCATCATTTTTCTGAATTTGTTGACTCTCTATAAATTCTCTTTGGCAAGAATTACAGACAGAGTATTCAACCTCAAATTCAATTTCCTGTCCTTTATAAGTAAAGCTATCTTTAGCTTTAAGAATGGAAATATCAGACGACTGACATAACTTACAACTAGACATCTTATTTTCCAAAAATTAATTTAAATGAAACGAAGCGAGTTCTATGCTCAAACTACCATTGATTAAGCAAAACTTAATGTAAAGCGGGTCAAATTCGATGTTTTCACTATTAGGTTTAGGATAGGTGACAATATAAACATCATCAATTGCTTGCCCCTTTCCGTAATCAATGCTTTTGCTAAAATCACTTTCTCGCAATTGGGCAAGGCATTGAGCGACATCGCGAAGCTGATAACCCATATTGGCAATATCGCGTTGTACCTTTCTTCCTCGATAGTCGATTTTATAGGCTAAAGCTGCTTGTCTTACTTCTTCTAAATCATATACAGGCACTGAATTTTCTCTAAATCATTATGGTTAGTTGTTTTCACCATTTTTGACAAATGGTTTATTCCCGTATAGAAGTTTGTATATAGGAACTGGCATAAAAAATCAAGTGCAAGACGCTACATCTTGATATTCACTGTTGGAAAGGCTGCTTATCTTTATGAGAAACTATATTACAATAAAGAGTACAACGAATTAGGAACTGTAAGGAAGCTACGCTAAATAAACGAATGAATCATTTAAATTATTGATTTAAGTCTACTTTTTAAATAATAAATCCGTTTATTTCGGAAAATAAAATTGGAGTTATTATACTAAATTAATTTTCCCGTTACGAAAATCAAGAGACAAGGATTGCCCACGAAAAAAATCCAGTCCAAGAACACCGTCAATTCCTGAACTAGGCGGTAACGTATGAGCAAGAATTGGAAAATCGGTACGTGTGTGTCCTAAAGCTAAAATATTACTCAAAGTGATACTGGGTACGGATTCGACACAGCTACCCGTTGTGACATCTATAAGACTTGAACTGCTAGAAGGATCGTATCCAATAGCAACCAGTATATCCACATTGACTAAAGTTATCGTCGCACCAGTATCAAGTGCTAACCTTAATACGGCATTGCCTAAGGGGCCCGTCAATTCGGCATGAATGATGATTAATCCTTGCTGGCCGTCAAATTGAAAATTCATAACACAATCCCTGCATTGAAGGGAATTGTCCCCGTATAAAGTACCGCAAATCGTGTCGGGTGCATTGCCTTTGCCATGCGATAAACTTCATCACGATCAGGGCTGTGAAAAACGACTTTGCCACTTTGCACTTCTAATGCTTCATTAGTGATTGGATTGGCAACAAGCACCCATTCTGACTTGAATTGCGCTTCAATCTCTAAAAGGGTTAATATTTTGTCCATATTTTTATCCTATTGTTCGCGTAACTCGAACTGGCGACAAGCGCATCGATGGCGGCTTGAAGTTTGAATCGTTTTTTCATTTAATGATGTCTCCTTGGTTTTAAGCGTTTCGTCTCTTCAACACCGAGTTCACCGAGTAGCACAGAGTGCCACAGAGTGAGATCGAGTCGTTAAAAAAATCTCTGTGAAACTCTGTGTTCCTCTGTGTCTCTGTGTTGAAGAAGTTATGGTTGAAAGGCCGACACTGCTATAAAAAGGCATTGTGGAGCATGTCCATTCGCTTACATTGCCGTTCATGTCATAAAGTCCAAAGTCATTGGCTTGAAATTGGGCGACTGGTGCAGTAACCGCATACTGAGGAGTAAGCTAACGAGTTGAATGATATAAGAGTACAATGTTATCATCCACTTATATTATAAGATTGTCGTTATTGTCCTTATGAAAAAGAGAGGATTAAACCGATTTAAATGTCATCACAAACCCATTCCCTAC
>QNEL01000189.1 GCA_003645185.1 Candidatus Parabeggiatoa sp. nov. 3 | reverse complement strand
TAAAAATCCATAATCTGCGTCGCGCTGAATTGGGTGCGTTGATATGGGCATTGACATGGGGCGATCAAGAAAACTTGCGGCATGGTTTGGGAATGGGTAAACCCTTTGGGTTGGGCCAAATCAGTATTGATATCAAGCCTGAAAGTTGGCAACAGTTGCGCCCGACTCATCCTCAAGGCACGGTGCCAAGCAAAGAAGAGTGTCAACAAGCCTTTGTTGAGATGATGGAAAAGGCTTGGGAATACGCTGAAAGAAGTGGCCCCAAAAAAAATGTGCCGATCAAATGGGCCGACAGTATACAATTGAAGCAATTATTAGCGATGGCTGATCCAGAATTGGCCCGGGGGAATATGGAACAACTGACTTATATGTCGCTACCCCAATTCCAAAAACAAAAAAATGAGCGTTATGTGTTACCCCCTTATGTTAAGCATGAGGGCCCTGATGATCATGATTTGTTTAGACGTTTTACAGAAAGCGAACGTTGGCAACTAGTGGAACAGCAACATCGAAAAGCCGAAGCGGAGAAAATAGCGGCTGCAAAGGCGGCTGAATTGGACAAATACTCATCTGATTTAGAGCGGAAATTGTATTTGGATTTATTTCTGGCTCCTAATCAAAGTCTTGCTGAAGCTAAAGCGACTGAATGGGTAGATGAACTGGAAAAGCGTGAAGCTGATGAAGCTCAAACAATTGCGGGTACGCTCAAGCAATTTTATGTCAAGATGGGTAAATGGAAAGGGGGCAATAAAAAACAGAAAGCCAAAGTGAGGGCTGTTAAAGATATTTTGGGGGAATAAACACCCATTTTGAACAGGATTACACGGATTAAAGGATTGACAGGATTGATTTTGGGGAGTTTATTGTCTATTTGCTTCGGGTATATTTTGCCACGGAAAAACACGGAAAAACACGGAAACTTTGATTCCGTAATCCTGTCAATCCTTTAATCCGTTTAAACCTGTTCAACTCTTTTAATCCGTGTAATCTTGTTCAACTCTTTTCAATGTTGATAAAAAACCATTATGCCTACTACGATTTATAATTTTGAGGCCAAATCCATCCAAAACTATATCCTAGATAGTAGTAAATTAAAGGATATGATTGGCGCGAGTGAACAAATTGAATATTTATGTTGTGAGAATGGCTTATTAGATCAGGTTTTACAGGCCTTAGATTTTAATAAAGAGACATTCTGTTTTGCGCGTCGCGCTGGTGGGGCTATTCAGGCCATTTTTTCCAATACTGATGATGCGAAACGTTTTCAAGCTGTTTGGACATTATGTATTCAACACGCTTTTCCAGGCTTAACATTTATCCAAGGCATCGCTGAACATGAGGATTGGAAAACCGCGATTGATAAATCACAAACCGCTTTTAAGCAAGATGATCGCACTCGTTTATCTTTTACCTTGCCATTAGCGGGCCCCTTGGTAACCCGTAGTCGCCGTACAGGGCAACCTGCCGTTTTTTATCAGAAGCAGTTAGGGGAATACCAAGATGCGACGACTAAAAACAAACGCAAATTTCGCAAAGGCGAGCGGTTGATTGGTAAAATCACATTTGATATGCCAGTTGAATGGCCGGTTAACTTTAATCCAAGTGATCAAGAAGATGAAAATGAACATCTCTTTCCTTTATTGAAAGATAAAGATAACAATTACATTAACAATTACATTGGCATTATTCATGCTGATGGGAATAATTTTGGTCAATTATTAAGGCAAGTACAAGACACCTTACTAAAAAACCCAAAAGTCACAGAACGTTATTATGCGGAAGTCTTGATGGCTTTTTCGCAAGCCATTAATCATGCCAATATTCAAGCGACTTTAGAGGCAACGAAACAGGTTTTAGCAAAAGAGGCCACGCATGATTTTCAGGTGATGCCGGCGCGTCCGTTAGTTTTAGGGGGTGACGATTTCACGTTTATTGTGCGCGGTGATTTGGCGCTGCCCTTTACTCAAAAGTTTTTGGAAGAATTTGAAAAGCGTAGCGAAGATGAACTGGCTCAGCTCAAAAAATACCCTGAATTAAATCAGGATTTACCAACAAAACTGACGGCGGGTGCAGGTATTGCTTACGTGAAAGCCAGTCAACCGTTTTATCGGGCTTACCATTTGACGGAATCTTTATGCACACAGGCTAAGAATTTTGCTAAAGTTCATCCTGAAACTCGTGCTGGAAAAGATATCATACCCTCTAGTGTGGCCTTTCACCGGATTACGACGAGCATTATTGATGATTATGAAACGGTGCTTCAACATGAATTAAGACATGAGTTTGGAAGCCGCAAGATTCAAGCTACCATGCAACCGTATTTAGTCGGTAATGTCATACCCTCAAAGTCTCCCGATGACTGTCCGCGTTTAGACGATTTGTGGACTTTGTACGATTTCTTGACAAAACATGAAATCAGTCATGGTGTGATGCGGGAATTTCTGAGTTTGTTAGAAATCGACCCACGTCGTGCAGAAGCGGCTATGGCACGTTGGTATGACAATATGAAAAAGCGGAAGAAAACAGGATTGCTGGATGAATTAAAACGGATATTGGCAACATTAGTTGACAGTCAACCTGAAGATGCCGTGAAATTGCTGAGTGCCAGTGTCAATGACTATGAATGCACCCCAATTGGCGATGCATTGGCCTTAATGAGTATCAACAAAGGGAGTGATTATGTCTGAGACTGAACCTCAATCTAAATATCAACTCAAATTTCAACTCCACAGCTATTGGCGAGCGGGTACCGGGCGTGGCGGTGGTGCCGTATTGGATGAATTAGTCCACAAAGATGCTTATGGTTTGCCTTGTTTACCGGGGCGTACCCTCAAAGGTTTATTGCGAGACGCGGTATATCGATTTAGATAAATTGAGGTTTGGTTGTTTAAAATGGCCTCCAGAATCTTGTACGACTTCTGATCATGAGGTAGTACGCCAGAAAATAAAAGAATTTGCCCCGGAACAAGGTTGGTTATGTTTTCAAAGCAAAGTCCATTATTTTCGTGAACCAGACAAAATGTCGTTTTCAGGGATTTTGTTATATGGTGAAGTGGTTAAAAAAGCGACGAACCAATCACTCCATATTCGTGAAGAGGGGCAAAATGCTTGGATACTCACTTATTTTGAAGAAACTGAAGGAGACAATTATTTGCTTGAAAACACGGTATTGTTGGGTGAAAAAGAGCTTGCCCCAAAAAAATTAGGGTATCGTCTCTATTGGCAATACGATGAAAAACAAGGTTATCGCCAATTAGCGGCGCGTTTTAATGGATTTACCGACACTTAGGAATGATCACGAAATAATTTCCCGTTTTATAGATTTTGAGGGGGCGAACACGCAGAGGGGGCGAGCACGCAGAGGGGGCGAACACGCAGAGGGGGCGAACACGCAGGTTCGCCCCTACGAGGTAATGTAGGGGCGAACCTGCGTGTTCGCCCTTTTGGATATGATTTTTATGAACTATATAGAAATGTCCAAATTATTTTGTGACGATTCCTTAACTTTAAAAAGGAGAACGCAATTTATGTCTCATATTCTCATCACCTTTTTAGGTAAGGTGATCAAAGACGGTGGCCGATATGAAGAGGTGACTTATCGCTTTGATAACGGCCAGACTTATACAAAAAGCTTTTTCGGCTTAGCCTTATTGGAGCATTTACAGGCTTCGGATAGCAAACCCGATAAATTGGTAATATTAGGCACAACCGGCAGTATGTGGGATGCTTTTTTTGAAGTGGATGAGGAGTTGATGGAAAAGCATGAGGATGAGTATTATGCGTTAAATGAATTAATTGAAGACTATGGCGACAAGCCACCCACAGAAGAACAATCTGAGGAATTAAACCCCTATCTGAGTCTGTTGGAAAATGAACTGACTCAATATCTGAACATTCCTTGTGAATTTCATCTGATTCCGTATGGGAGAAAGCAGGAAGAACAAACCGAAATTTTGAAAATAATGGCGGATTGTGTGACAGATGAAGACAAGGTGACATTAGACATTACGCACGGGCTACGTCATTTACCCATGTTGGTTGTCCTCAGTGCCATGTACTTGAAAGTTGTCAAGGCAGTGGAGGTTGCTGGTATTTACTACGGTGCTAAAGACATGCAGCATTTAGAAACTGAAGATGTGGCACCTGCCTTGGATTTAAGTGGGTTGTTGCAAATTGCGGAGTGGGTGAAGGCATTAAATTCATTTGAGAAGGATAGGGATTATGGGGTGTTTTCTGAGTTGTTGGAAACTGATGGTTTAACGAAACAGCAAACCAAGCCTCTTAAAGATGCCGCTTTTTTTGAACGCATTTTTAATGTATCTCAAGCTGCTAAAAAATTGACAGCGTTTTCTCAAAACACGCCAGAAGAGTTGCCTGGTATGGGTAGTTTGTTTAGTGACACCTTGAGTAAACATATTGAGTGGCCTACAAAAGGTAACTTATATGATCACCAACGTGAATTGGCTTATTCTTTTTTGGATAAGAAAGACTACCAACGTGCTGCTATTTTTGCTGTTGAAGCATTTATTACTAAATTAATGCATGATGATAATTATACTAGCGAGGATATTCGCGAATATAATCAACGTGATGCGGCTAAAAATCTTTTTTTAGATGAAAAATTGGGAGATAGTCGCAAGATATCAGACTTCAGATTACTGAAAAACATGCGAAATGCAATGGCACATGTCAATGAACCGCGTGATGATGTGAAGAGGATCATGGAAGACGAAGTGAGAGACAACAATAATTCTCTAGTACGACGGCTTGAAATAGAATTAAGAAGGTTGATGAACCGTCTTTTTCCACAGAAAAAATAGATGAGCCGACGATAACAAAGGTTAATTGATGATTTTCCTCTTAATACATAGGATTTTGTCAAGGTTATATTTGTTCCAAATGGGGGAGGGTGGGCAAGATGGTGGGCAAGCGGGCGGTGACATAAGGGTATTATATTGAGTTCATTGCCGCTAAGCGATCCCACCCTACATTGATCAATATACAAAATGGGAACAGCAGGAAGGGCGAACACGTAGAAGGGCGAACACGTAGGTTCGCCCCTACAAAACCCCGTTTGTAGGTAAAATGCGGTTTTTCATACCCACACGGCAAAAATCTCTTTGTCTTGAAATTGAATCTGTTCCTCTTTGTAAGATTTGCCTTTGTTGAAATCATAAATCAACAAATACCCCTTTTTGAGCGAGTAGATGTCGAGATAATCACTGAATTGTTGTAAGCCTTCTTGATGATATGAATCATTGAATGGGTAAATGGGTTTTGATGTTCAGACGTTCATAACAAGCTTCTTTGGTTTTAGATCGAATCGGCCTTTGAAATTTAGGCTTAAAGGGTTTGCATTTTGGGTGGAGAGGATGTATTATGCGTTCTCTTTTTTCGCTATACACTGATTAAAAATGATAAAAAATCAGCGTCAATCATGACAATCAGCGTCATCTGCGTTCTATCAAAAATCAGCGTCAATTCCTTCCCGATAACTCCATTCCTTTGTGCAAATAACTCTTTGGATTCTATTTGCATTCATTTGATAATGAGTAGTCAAGTTTATCAGCAATCCAGTCCGTTAATTAGTTAACATTAATAGAGACGCGATGCCTCGCGTCTCTACGCCCCTCAAATTGAACATCATGAATACAGATAAAACACTTCAAAACAATAAACCTGAAATGATTCAACGTTTCCAAACCTTTTGGGCTGAACTTGATAAACGCGGCTTAGAGGGTTTTATTATCTCTCGTGCTGATGAATTTCAAGGTGAATATATTCCGCCTTCGGCTCAACGTTTAGCTTGGTTAACCGGATTTACCGGTTCTGCGGGTATGGCTATTGTTCATCGTGACGGCTCGGCTATTTTTGTGGATGGCCGTTATATTTTGGCTGTGCGTGAACAAGTCGATGATTCCCTGTTTAAACCTCATGACAGAAGGGATTGTCCGCCTGATAAATGGCTTAAGCAACAGCCTAAGGCTAAATTAGGTTATGATCCTTGGTTGCATACGCCTAGTCAATTAGTGCTACTACAACGGGCTTGTGATAAAGTCGGTGGTGAACTCGTTCCTTGTGAGACTAATCCCATAGATGCTATCTGGCCCGATCAACCGGAACCGCCTGTCGCGCCTATCGTACCTCACCCGCTCCGTTATACCGGTGAATCTAGCGAGTCGAAACGTGAACGCATTGCTAAAACCTTGGCTGAAAATCATGTTGGAGCCGTCATTCTGACTGCCCCTGATTCCATTGCGTGGTTATTAAATATGCGAGGGGGTGATGTGCCACACGCGCCTTTGCCGCATTGTTTTGCGATTCTTTATGCCGATGCTAAAGTCGATCTGTTTGTGAATCCGCGCAAAATCGGGCCTGAATTGCTTGAACATTTAGGCGAGGCGGTTAGGATTCAAAGCCCCGCTGTTTTTAAAATGGTGCTTGATCAGTTAGGTGAGGCGAAACAATCGGTGCAAATTGATCAGAAACAGGCTGTGATTTGGATTATTAACCGTTTGAAGGCTGCTCGTGCGAGATTGGTTAAAAGATATGATCCTTGTGCTTTACCTAAAGCTTGTAAAAACGAGGTTGAAATTGCGGGTGCCCGTGCGGCACATCTGAGAGATGGTATCGCTCTCACTCGATTTATCTATTGGTTAAGTCAACATGCGACTACGGGTACGCTTGATGAAAGACAAGCCGCTGAGCGTTTAGCGCAATTTCGAGCGGAAACAGGTATGCTGCATGATCTGAGTTTTGATACCATTTCTGCTGTGGGGGCGAATGCGGCGATGGTTCATTATCAACTCACTGAGCAAAGTCATCACACTTTCCAACCGGGTACGCTGTATCTTGTTGATTCTGGTGGACAATATTTGGATGGTACGACGGATGTGACGCGCACAATCGCTATTGGTACTCCGACAGATGAACAGCGAGATCGCTTTACGCGAGTATTGAAAGGCCATATTGGCATTGCCAGTTGTCGTTTTCCTGAAAGAACAACGGGTACACAATTGGATGTGTTAGCACGACACGCGCTTTGGCAAGTGGGATTGGATTATCAACATGGTACGGGCCATGGTGTGGGTAGTTTTTTATCTGTGCATGAAGGGCCGCAACATATTTCTAAGCGAAAAAATAATGTGGCGCTTAAACCGGGTATGATTCTCTCGAATGAACCGGGTTATTATAAAGAAGGGGATTTTGGGATTCGGATTGAAAATCTGATTCTCGTGACAGAATGCCTAGCCATTGAGGGGGGAGAAATTGAGATGATGGGTTTTGAACCTTTAACGCTTGTGCCTATTGATCTGAATTTGGTTGAACCGCTGTTGTTAAATGATTCTGAAAAAACGTGGTTAAATGATTACCATAAAAGGGTTTTTCAAGAAATCGGGCCCGCTTTAGAAGAAGAGGCTCTGAATTGGTTGGCACAGGCAACTCGTTCTGTTTGATGAGCCATTCTCAAGGCATCAACTCCTTCGATCTCCCTATCAGTTTGTTTGGCCCGAACTTTTTTTACGGCGAACACAGAGAACACAGAGTACCACAGAGTAGCACTTCGTCGTAGTCTATAGTTTGTCAGAATAAATAATTTCACGGGCCAAACCTGACAGGTTTGCCAAACCTGTCAGGTTTTTACAAGTTATTTTTCTGAAGGGGGCTTTAAAAATCGTGCCATGCTTTTCAGGCAAAATTTTTGCTAAAAAACTTTTGCCTGAAAATCAGTTTATAAGTTGCCCAAGTTGCCCAAGGCCAACTATAAAACTATGAACGTCTGAATTTGTGAACAAAACTATATTTAGCTTCGCGCACCGAAGGCTCACTTAACAAGTTTCGCGAGCGAAACTTTAGCGTGAAATGTGAAATAATGAACAGCTACTGTTCACGCCATTTTTGAGTTTTACTGATATTAACATCTATATGATTTTTTAAGAAATTTGTAGGTGCAAGATAAGCCCCAAGCCTGAAAGGCTTGGGGCAAGCTTTGCACATTTGATCTCTCATTCAAAATTGATCAAGAATTTTTTGTCCGTTGGCACGCCGTTTTCAGGCTTGGCCTCATCAACCGTTTCGTCTTGCTCCATTTCCTCTTCTACCACCTTATTTCGGTTTTTTGAAGGCCTTTCCGTTTTCGGCTTGCTCAAGATTTCTTTCGCAATGTCACTGATACCGGCAACGGATGATATCAGACTAGAGGCTTCTAGCGGCATCATGATCAGTTTTTGATTGTTGGCACTGGCGATGTTTTGTAAAGCGTCAACGTATTTCTGTGCGATGAAATAATTAATGGCTTGTATATCACCATTGATGATGGCTTCTGAAACCAGTGAAGTGGCTTTGGCTTCTGCGGCCGCTAGGCGTTCTCTCACGTAAGCGTCATGTTCAGCCGCTTCTTTTCGCGTTTCGGCTTTTAACAAATTCATTTGTTTCTGGGCTTCTGCTTTCAATATCTCGGATTCTTTGTAGCCTTGCGCTTTTAAAATATCCGCTTCTTTTTTACCTTCGGCTTCCAGAATCAAGGCGCGTTTTTCACCTTCCGCTTTTTCAACTGCCGCTTTTTTGAGGCCTTCGGCTTCCAAAATCGCTGCACGTTTATCACGCTCAGCCTTCATCTGTCTCGCCATTGATTCCACTAAATCGGCCGGAGGGGTTATATCCTTGATCTCAATACGGACAATTTTAACGCCCCAAGGATCTGTGGCTTCATCAACGACTTCAAAGAGTTTTTCATTAATATCATCGCGTTTAGACAGCAAGTCATCTAAATCCATTGAGCCCATCACGGTACGGATATTGGTGGTTGTCAACTGCATGATGGCTTCGTTCAAATTGGTGACTTGATAAGTGGCTTTCTCTGCATCAAAAATGCGGTAAAATACGACACCGTCCACTGTAATCATGGCATTGTCTTTTGTAATGACTTCTTGGCGGGGAACGTCCATCACTTGTTCCCGCATGTCGATTCGATTACTCACCTGTTCAAAAAACGGTAAAACAAATCTCAGGCCTGGTTGTAAGGTTCTGGTATATCTGCCCAGACGTTCTACTGTATATTGCTTGCCTTGCGACACGGAATAGACACCTAAAAACATCATTAAAAGTATCAATCCTGCAATAGCGAATAGAGAGAGAAATATCGAGGTAAAAATCATCCAGTCAATTGCCATTATATTCATATTCAGTTTTCAGTTTTCAGTGTTTTTGTGATTTTTGTTTCATCCCAGATTTGTAGGGTGGGTAAACGGGCGACAATAAACTCAATCATAAACTCATATTGATACCGCCCGTTTGCCCACCATTTCTCTGATTATTTTATAGCGTTTCTCGATTGGATTAAATACATTTTTTCGCAACGACGGGTTGCACCTGCTGTGTTAAATATATACTTCTGACGTTCAGATTATTGGTATTGGGCAACCACAAGGGTTGCCCCTACAACTACGCCCGTAGGGCGCAATCCCTTGTGGTTGCCCCTACACACCACCGTCCGTAGGGCGCAATCCCTTGTGGTTGCCCCCGTTCATCATGAGGCAAAAACCGAAAATTTGAACGTTTTGAGTATAAACACATTTCTGGGTTTATTTTTCACCCTATTTTTATTGCTGAAAATGGTGGGCTTCCGTGCTGTGAAATCTGGGTGTCTATTAAGTTCATTGCGGCCCGTTTACCCACCCTACAAATCTTGGGTGAAAAAAAAGTGACCCTTCCTAAGCCGATTCTCGAATTTCAATCGGTGTTTTGAGGTTTGATACCCTAGCTTCACCCCGTACCATAATACTTTCATAAATCGATAACAAGCTGGGCACTGCTAATAAAACCAGTACAGTAGAAAACATTAACCCAAACGCGATAGAGGTTGCCATCGGTATCAAGAATTGCGCTTGTAATGACGTTTCAAACAGTAACGGGGTTAAACCAAAAATCGTTGTCAATGAGGTGAGCAAGACGGCCCGTAATCGTTGACAAGACGCTTCGACTAGGGCCTCTTTTACGGGTACGCCGTCTGCGCGTAAATGCTTATAAAATGTCACCAAGACAATCGAATCATTGACGACTATCCCTGATAAACCAAAAAAACCAAATAGGGACAAAATTGTGAGATCCAAGCCCATGATCCAATGCCCAAAAATGGCACCGACTAATCCAAATGGAATGACACTCATGACTACCAGTGGCCAGCCGTAGGAGGCAAATTGCCAGGCTAAAATGAGATACATTAAGGCTATGGCTAAGACTAATCCCCGTTTCATATCGCCCAAGGTTTCTGCTTGATCCGCTGCGCGCCCTTCATAAGAGTAGTCTACACCATAACGGTTTCTTAATTCGGGTAAAAAGTTTTCGCTTAAATTATTGAGAATTTTATTGCTGTTGTTCACGGATTTATCCACATCGGCTGAGACTTGAGTCGCTAACAGGCCTTCTGCATGGCGTATCGCTTCAAAACCGCGTCGCGTTGTCACCTCTACCGCACTCGAAAACGGTACGCGGCTGCCATTAGGCAATTGCAGCATGAAATTCTCTAAACTGGCTAAACGGTAACGCTCGTTATCTGGCAACATGACGCGTACTTCAATTTCATCATCACCTTCTGTGAAAATTTGAGTCAATTGCCCATCAAATGCGGCGCGTAATTGTTGTCCAACCGATTCTACTGTCAGCCCTAATGCCATACCTTGCGCTGTCAATGAGTAAATCCATTGTTCTCTACCAAAGGGCATGTCATCTTCAATACCGCTGACACCTGGAAAGGTTTTCAGTACATCCTTTAAAGCTAGGGCTGCGGCTTTTACCTTGTCACCATCATTGCCATAGAGGCGCAAATCAACATCCCGTCCAGGTGGGCCCCCTCGGCGCTCACTGATGGTGAAGCTTTCGAGTCCAGGGGCTTGCTGAATTTTCGCTTCCCACGCTTTCATAAAGTGTGTATTACGCACTGTGCGACTATCTGGTGAAGTCAATTCAATCAGCAAGGATCCAAATTGATCCCCTTGTCGTCCGGTTCCTTCTGCCGTTGTCGCGCTGCCATGTCGCATGACGACGACACTGACAACCTTATCTTCCAATTCCGCATCTGTCGCGTACAAAGTGTCTTCCAAATGCGTTAAAAACGCATCAACCCGTTCTGGTGAACTGCCGGCGACAAAATTCGCATTCGCCATGAGAATGGTGCTATCGGGTGTCGGAAAGAAGGTGAAGTTCAATCGTCCACCGGCTAATAAACCAATCGCTAATAGCATGGAGGCCAACATCGTTGCGACAAGACTCCAACGAAATTCAATGATGACAGTAATCAAACGGCGAAAATAGACATCGCGTAGCTGATTAAATCCCCTTTCCATTTTTTGCCGTATCGGATTAGGTTTCTCATGATGAAGCTTGTAAAAGCTATGGCGCAAATGCCCCGGTAACACTAAAAAGCATTCAATCAAGGAGGCGACTAGCACACAAATCATCACGGTTGGGATGGCAAACAAAATCGTGCCCATGATGCCCCCAATCAACATCAGCGGTAAAAAGGCAGAAATGGTGGTTAATGAGGAAGCGGTGACGGGTGCGAACATCCTTTGTGCACCGCCTTCTGCTGCTAACAGCGGTTGTTCACCGATTTGAAAATGGGCAAAGCCGTCTTCACCGACAATAATCGCATCATCGACGATTACCCCTAATGCCATGATCATGGCGAATAAACTCACCATATTGATGCTACCACCGACGACATACAAAACGGCTAACATGCCCATGAGTGAAATCGGGATGCCGGCGGCTACCCAAAAAGCGACTCTCGCATTGAGAAAGATAAATAAAATCGCGACAACTAATATTAATCCACCGAAACCGTTTCTTAATAAGAGCGAAATACGTTGATCAATAAATTCCCAGGCTTGATCATAAACGGCTATATTGACATTCGGTGGCAATTTGGGCTGCGTTTCCTTTAACCAAGCTTGTAATATTTTCGCCGCTCCCAAAGCATCATTTTCTTCAGCCCGTTGCAAGATCAATTCAATCGCCGGTTTCCCTTGATAAGTGATCAGCGTTTCGCCATCTTGAGGGCGACGTTGAATCGTTGCCACATCATCTAATGTCACATAACGCCCTGATTGTTCCGTAATCAGGGGTAAATTAGCAAACGCTAATTCATCGCGACGTTGTTCAAGACTACGCAATTGTCGTGCGACATCCTCGCGCCCTATGGAACCGGCCGGTATATCGCGGCTAAAACGCGTGATTTGCTCGGCCACTTGAGGCAAGGTTAAACCCAATTCTTCCAATTGATGTGCGGGAATTTGTATGGCAATTTCTTCATCAGGCAAACCCTCAATTTGAATTTTACTGATGCCTTTGGCGAGCAATTCACGTTCCATGCGTTGTGCTAAATGGCGTAATTCATTGGCATCTGAGGGCCCAGTTATCAGTAAACGCGCAATTTGTTCATAACGCACAACGCGACTGATTTCAGGTTTTTCGGCAGTTTTAGGCAAATTACGCAATAAAGCGACTTGCTCTTTCACTTGATCCAGGGCCCAGCCCATATCCGTGCCTTGTTCATATTCTAAAACAATGACAGATACGCCATTGGTTGAAGTGGAATCCATTTTATGAACATAATCAAGCGTGCGTAATTCTTTTTCAATCGGACTGGTGATAGAGGTTTCGACATCTTCAGCCGTCGCCCCACTCCAAACCACAGTGACGGTAATGAAATCAAGATCGAAATTGGGCAAAAATTGGGTATTCATTTTACTCAATGCCCAAACACCAATCATCAGCATTAATAGCATTAATAGATTAGCGGCCACTTTATGTTGGGCAAAAATCCCAATAAGGTTTTGTTGGTGTTGAAATGCTTGCATATATATAATATTAATTAAAAGGCCGATTGTTTATAAAAATGGAATGCAAGATGATATGATAGAACGCTGATGACACTGATTTATCATGATTGACGTTGATTAATTAAGTATCAGTTTCTATCAGTTTAATCAGTCAAATCAAGATTTGCATTTGATTAATAATCAAGGTATTATGCCCCAGACTAAAAAAATGAGCGTCAATGATGAAATCAGCCTCATCAGGATTTTATACTGATAGTACAACGAATTTACGAAATAAACGAATTTTTAATTTTATTAACGTCTTTTTACGCTTATCATAATCATTCACTTTTATGCCTTATGCCAAAACAGTTCATAAATTAAACCAAAACCACAAAAACGACATAATATACAAAAATTAGTGTCTGAAAAATTCTATGACACAATAATTAATATTTAAAAAAACTCTTGACAAAAAATAGATTTTTTGTTTATATTAATGGCGACTCTTATCAAGGGATGAGAGTCTTCAAAGCAAGATATTATGGTTCAGTATTAAAATGTCATACTGGTAAAATCTTAGACTTATAATAAAACATGAGATTATCTTCAAAATCTATTGTGTATTATATAAAAAGTCACAAGTCGTTTTTGTGACCTAGGGAGC
>QNEL01000188.1 GCA_003645185.1 Candidatus Parabeggiatoa sp. nov. 3 | reverse complement strand
GTAGACTATAGGTTGTCTTAGGGTAGCTTTAACCCCACAATCTTTGAGTTATCATAATAGAACTTCCTATTAAGCCCGTTTTACATGCGTTTTATTGCATTTTTAACGGAACGGGTCGCACGCTGTACTATATACTATATGTTTAGCATTTTGCTATTATGTTGATGCTGAATCAAGTCAGTTAATCAAATCACTTTTTTTAGAATACCATGCTAACCCCAAAACTCAATGAACTTTTAGAATTGCGACATCAAGCACAAGCTTTAGGGCTAGTCTCATCGCAAAAAACGCAAACACCCTTAAGCGGTTTATATGCCTCAGTCTTTCGTGGGCAAGGAATGGACTTTGAAGAAGTCCGTGAATACCGACAAGGCGATGAAATTCGCAATCTCGACTGGCGCGTCACCGCACGTATGAATAAACCGTATTTAAAAGTCTACCGTGAAGAGCGTGAACGTAGTGTCGTCTTGTGCATTGACACCGGCATACATACCCAATTTGGCACACGCGGCACATTTAAATCCATTCAAGCGGCCCGCATTGCCGCCCTATTAGGCTGGAGTGCCCACGGGCATGGTGATCGCGTAGGCGGCCTGTTGTTTGGACAACAAAGGCCCCTGTTTTTTCGTCCGAGTCGCTCACAACGCGCACTTGGAGAAGTCTTGCGTCATTTAACCATCGCGCCAACAATAGACACATCAGACGAAACCGCACTTGAACACGCCTTAAAGATATTAAATCGCAGTACCACAACCGGGGCATTATTATTTATCATTGCCGATTTTAATCAAACCCCTATTATTATTTTACAACGCACTTTAAGCCAATTACATCAACGACATGAAATCGTCTTGATCAGTGTTGATGATCCGGCCGATTACGACTTACCAGCCATTGGACAAGTCTGTTTCACAGCACACGATGGCACACAAAGTTATGTGGATACTGATAACCGAACAGGCCGCATAGCCTATCAACAAGCATGGGAAACGCATCGCCAAGCACTCAAACAAATTGCGAAGCGTTTATATATAGACTTTTTCAGCGTATCAACTCAAGATGATGTTTATCAAGGTGTACTCAACGGTTTACGCCAGCGAGTCCAACAACAGAGAACCCATAGATGAATCCAACGGAACAATTACGCGACATTCGCAGTTTAGAAAGCATTTCTTGGTGGCCTTTAGCACCAGGTTGGTGGGTGCTATTGGCTATTATTATGTTAACAGGTTTAATCATCGCCCTATTGATTTATCGTAGCCGTAGCAAAAAACAGCAAGGTGCGGATTGGCGGAAAATGGCGCGAAAAGAATGGCTAACCTTATACCCGGCCCATGCTAGCCCCTATCAACAAATCACCTTTTTATCCATACTCCTACGCCGAGTAGCGATACAAAGTCACGGGCGCAAGGGCTGTGCAGGATTAAGTGGGCAAAAATGGTTAGATTGGTTAACAAGACATGATCCCCACTATTTTGATTGGGCAGAACAAGGTAAACTGTTGATCGAATTACCTTACATGCCGCCCGATGTCAGAATAGAAACCAGTGAAGTAGAAAGCTTATATCAAGCTATTCGAGCTTGGATAGATGGGCCTACGTAATATTATAGATTAGAGTGCAAAATTTATTTTGCTTTCGCTTGGAGTGCAAAATTTATTTTGCTTTCGCTTGGAGTGCAAAATTTATTTTGCTTTCGCTTGGAGTGCAAAATTTATTTTGCTTTCGCTTGGAGTGCAAAATTTATTTTGCGAAGGTATTTTTGGGAGTCAAAGCAAAATGCAATTACTCATTGAAAATTTTGGCCCGATTAAACAAGGCAAAATTGATTTAACTAAACGGTTTTATATTTTTGTCGGCTATAACAATAGCGGCAAAACTTATGTGTCCCAACTTTTATGGAGTCTTTTCAATGAAGAGACGCTTGCCGAATTTTCCGACAATGATAAAATTATTGCGGCATTTTCCAACTCAGTCGAGTTTAAAGACTTAAATCTTGAAGGCGAGGGTTGTTTTGAAATCACCCAAACCTTGATAACTCAGATTTTGGAAAAGTTTACCCAGTTTTTAAGCAGTGAAGTGGTTCCCAGAACTTTTAATATTGATAAAGGGCATTTTACGGCCGATAAATTGTTTCTTAAATTTGAACCTGACTTCAACGCCATTCAACAGAAACCCTTAGAGGCTAAGATTGGAGAAACCACACGAACATTGATTCTGTCAAAGGCCAAAAATTCTCTGACGATCAATTTTAAAAATGAGATAGAAAACCGGCCTCATTACAATACCACAGTTTCTTCAGTGTTAGAAAACACAACACACCCTTTTTCAAGTACACAAATTCTGATTAAGTTTATGTGTCATTTGTTTTTCGATGGTGTCTATCAGACTTTTTTTCTACCCGCAAGTCGTCAGTTTTATCTTATCTTTTATCAATATATCTACCGGTTGGAAAAAGAGAAACATGACAAGATAACGCAACGTACTCGTTATATTGATACTAACAGCAATGACAAATTGAATTTAGACGCTTTGCTCAATTTAATCAATTCATTCAAAAATCCTTACACAGCGCCCATGAACTGGCTGTTTGATAAGATATATCGATTGAATGAAAATATCGTCGCTCAATCTCATTACGATCATCTGGTTGCTGAACTCACCAGAATGATGGAAGGTGAAATTGTGATGAAAAAGAGCGAAGGCATAGCCCCACTTGAGTTTTACCTCAAAATGCTGAAACCAGATAGAGATTTAGAAATGTATCTGTCTTCTTCATCGGTGCATCAACTCAGTACGCTCTATCTTTACTTTAAATATTGGGCGAATAAGGAGAGGAATTACTTGATGATTGATGAACCAGAAGAAAATCTTCATCCTAAAAATCAAATGGCATTACTGAATATCTTATTAACATACGCCAATGAGAACAATAATAAAGTCTTGATCACAACTCATAGCCCATTTTTAGCAGAAATGGTAAACAATTATCTGTTTATGGCTTTCTTAAAATCAAAGCGTGTACCCATCAGTCGGCAATTAGAAAATTATCCAGAAATGAATTTGGAACTGGATTTAACAGTAGAAGACATTGGCATCTACTTTTTTGATGGTAACAACATTCGCGCTTACGAAATGGGCGAATATGGCGTATTGTTTGAAGACTTTAATTATGAAATCCGAAAGTCTCACAATATCAGAGATATACTGACAGATCAAATTTACCACTTCACGTACAACGACGAAGAGTCATAAGCTTGTCTGCTTTAGCCTAGTTGTTGCAAATTTGTTTTGTACAGTTAAAGTGCGAAACCTATTTTACTTCTGCGTAGCTTTTTTGTTATCAGTCTATTTTGCTTTCGCTTTTCGTTCCAAATTTGCTTCGGTGAAATTGGAGTGCAAAATTTATTTTGCTTCAGTGAAATTGGAGTGCAAAATTTATTTTGCTTCGGTGCAATTGGAGTGCAAAATTTATTTTGCTTCTGTGAAATTGGAGTGCAAAATTTATTTTGCTTCTGTGAAATTGGAGTGCAAAATTTATTTTGCTTCGGTGCAATTGCAATATTAAAGGACATGGAACGAGAAATCACGAAAATTCGTCATACACAGTTGTCATGATATACTGAAATTTGTGGCTGGCTTTTGTCTACAATTTAAAAATGTGCTTAAACAACCCAGAATGGATTGGGAACGTGAAATTCCACAAAACAGAAGGTAAGTCTAATGGCATTTCGTGATTACAAACATATTTCTCAGGTACAACAAGAATTTCAGATTATCGCCCAAGAGGAACGCTTCATTATCCCTCAAGATGTTGAGCTACCTCCTCAATTTGTCCAAGAATTTAGCTTCAATCAACAGTATTTTGATCTGTATGCATCGGAGGGTTCTCGAACAGAACTCATCATTTCCCCCTTCATTCGAGAAGTGTATAAAACCTACGCTCAAGACTACGAACTCTGGGTGCAAAAATCGTTACACTGTGATGACAAATTGCAAGGAACGCCAGATTATATCCTAGCAACCCGCTCTGAACTTGGAAAACGGGTATTAGCGAAGCCCTTATTAGTAATGGTTGAAGCCAAACGGAACGATTTTGAAGAAGGGTGGGGACAATGTTTAGCGGAATTGATTGCAGCGCAAACATTAAATAAAGCCCCATCTCGCCCAGTCTATGGCATTGTTACCGACGGGAAACGATGGGAATTTGGCAAGTTAGTCCAAAAGCTATTTAGTGAGAACGTAGAGGCCTATCCAATTGAGCAGGTTCAGCACTTATATAGTGCCCTCCACAGTCTATTCCACTTAGCAACGACTGCCGGAAATGAAACATCTGCCTCATAAGCATTATATCTTTATTAATTTTTCTGCCCTCTTTTCAAACCAAATTTATTTTGCGGCCCTTTTCAAACCAAATTTATTTTGCCGCCTTTGGAGTGCAAAATTTATTTTGCGGCCCTTTTCAAACCAAATTTATTTTGCCGCCTTTGGAGTGCAAAATTTATTTTGCCGCCTTTGGAGTGCAAAATTTATTTTGCGGCCCTTTTCAAACCAAATTTATTTTGCTTTTATTTGTTTTCGAGCTACTGAAACCTTTGACTAATCGTCCATGTTGAAGATTATTTAAATCAGCGAAAATCATGACAATCAGCGCAATCAGCGTTCTATCTCGTTATTGATAACTGATAACTGATAACTGTTTGCCCATCGGTCTTGGCCCCTTGTCCTCATTTTAAAAATCTGTCATAATACGCGCTCCTTTTTTTGGCTAAAGGGAACAGTGATGTTTTTTTAAAATGGCACACTTCACAAGCGGTTATCAGTATTGTTATTTTGCGGCCCGCTTGGAATGCATGTTATTTTGCGGCTTGGAATGCATGTTATTTTGCGGCCCTTTTCGTTCCAAATTTATTTTGCTTTTATTTGTTTTCGAGCTACTGAAACCTTTGACTAATCGTCCATGTTGAAGATTATTTAAATCAGCGTAAATCATGACAATCAGTCCCATCAGCGTTCTATCTACGTTATTGATAACTGATAACTGATAACCGATAACTGATAACTGTTAGCCAATCGGTCTTGGCCCCTTGTCCCCATTTTAAAAATCTGTCATAATACGCGCTCCCTATTTTTGGCTAAAGGGAACGGTGGTGTTTTTTTGTCACCTTCGCAGCTTGACTAAAAAAAACTGACACTAATAAAACTCATAAAATCAAATACTTAACAACATAATTCTGATAAATAATGTGATGACTTGATAACTGATAACTGATAACTGATAACTGATGTTACACCCCAATGCAACACTAGAGTACATGACATGTCATCCCAAACCCACTACAATCTGCCGCCAATGCACAAACCCCATTTTGTTTTGGGCCTCAAAAACACAAGCCATTCAAAGACAATCACCGCTCATCAACATGATTTTGATAACTGATGCGATGAGTGAATAACTTATCATTGATAACTGATAACTGAAAGGAATAACACGATGTTGATAAACACTTTTCAAAAAATGATCGCCGTTTTTCTTATTCTGGCAACCGCCTCTCTCTATGCCAACACACCCAATGGGCAAGAGACATTCCGCACGGATATCACTACTTTAAACACTGAAATGAATCGCCTCATCACCTTTACTGTCAATGGTAATGATTTGATTGATCATAAAGGCTTGACGATTGGTAACTGTACCTCCTCAAATGCTCCAGGCGCTCAAACTTTAACCCACCAAAGCGTATTTCAATGCACTCAAAACCGCGTTTCTAGGGCTAATAAAGGCCTGATTAAAAATGTGCCTGGTGAGCTGATGCTTTATGAATTATTGGCAGAACAAAATGACACCGAAACACCCGTCGTCGTTGTCGCGCCATTATGCGAAGAAACCACTTATATTAATAATTATTGTCGTAATCCCCCTGATAAAATCTTAAGCAATGTTCAGATCGGCCACGATGCCAGTATGAATGGGGGTCAACTTCAAGGCCATATCACCAATCAAGGCTGGATATCCAATGTCACAATCTTACCCGGTGCCACACTCACTGGCGGTATGCTAACCGGTTATATCATCAATCAAGGGACTATTGCTGACAGTGATTTTCGCGGGGCCTCTATCACGGGCGGCACATTAGCGGGCCTCATGCTCAATAATAGTAAAATCGGGGGGCAATTCATTGATGTCAACTTGGCCCCAAATACCCTCATTCGGGGTGGTGTATTAAAAGGTGAAATTAAAGGCGACTGTAACGCCCCGGCCCGTTTGGACAATCTCACCGTCACGGCCCATAGCAAACTCATATGTGTCACGATTACTGATGATGTCATCCTAGAAACCGGGATAACGATTGAAAAAATTCAAAACGATAAAACCCTCACGATTCGTCTTGATCAGTTCTCTCCACCCGTCACAAATCGGGGCAATCCCACTGTCTTTACAATAACGGGCGATAATCTGCCAGAGGCTATGGGTTTCAGCGTTGACAATTGCTTCCCTTCAAATCATGAACTGCCTGGGGGCACGCAGACTCAGCGTCAATTCCAATGTACTTTTAGCGGCGAAGCCGGTTTGAAAAAAGGCAAAATCACCTTTCCCAAAACCACTGAAATACTTTATCCCTTCCAAGTACAAGTCAATGCGCCACACCCCGTCTCTCGCCAAGTCACACTTGATCATCAATTTAATATGCAGATTCCCAGTCTCATTTATAAAAAGGCGACAGGTGATCGTTATTTATGGACTCATCTCAAACTGACTCCCACCGAACACAATAGCCCCTTAAGATTTGAAGTCTTGGAATACGGAGCTTATACAGACACGATTGAGCCCACTGAAGAGAGTGTTATCCTGACTGACGATTTACAATTAACGATTCCCCGTGTCACTTTCCTTGATGCGGCCGGGCAACAGACTGATTATTGGGGAGACTTACAACTGAAAGCGAATGATGACGGCAAATTATTCTTTGAAGTGCAAGCCTCAGGCGGTTTTATCACAATGACAGGTACTGTCCATGATCCGCTCACTGGGGCAACCGTGGAACTGTATGACAACAACGGCAATCTGCTTAAAAAACAAGAGCATATCACCGATACAGCGGGTCAATTCACCCTCTCATTGCCTGACAAAAAAACCACGAATTATATTAAAGTTTATGGCGGTACACTGAACGGCCTGCCTTTTCAAGGCGAACTGATCGGCCCTTGCCCATCAACCGGCGCGACAAGCCTCTCTTGCCATATCAGCCCCTTCTCCAGTCTGCTTATGCGCCTATCTGCGCTTTATCCCAAAAATGGCGTTCAGCAAGCTCAACAACATATCAGTGAAGTGTTAGGCTTAAGGGCCGATCCTTTTTTAAGCGCAGAGACGGCACAAGTGAATTTACCCCTTTGGCGCGAAAATATTGCTCAAGGTGCTGGACTGGCTTTTCAACTCGATCACATCAGCAGCGATATTGTTGATGGGTATTTGGATGATGAACAATCGCAGCAATTTTTGATTGGGGCCAAAAAGCGGCCGGTTATAACTGAAACCGTTGCCATTGATCAAAGCCACTTAGAACAACAACTGGTTGAAAATCCCATTATTGTCAAAGGCACTTTAAAAGTGATGTCATTTTCCGATGCCAATGATTTAAGGGGTACAGAGAATGAAGTTAAGCATGAAGATTATCTGAGTGGTTATGCGGCCGTTGTCGAAAGAACGAGTGAAGAAACGGAAAACCCAGTCAGCACAGAAATTGTTTACAATGCTTTTAATGTTGGGCGTTGGAAAGGTCAATTAAATGCTGAGACAACCACGCTTTATCAGATTTTTATGACAGAAACAGACTTGTTATTTTTGCCACGAACTGAGCAGAAAAGGATTGCTGAAAAATTAGCCGCGCAAGATGAGTTTGCTCAAGCCGCCCAATTATATGAAGCCGAATTGCAGTTTTCTGAATCGGCCGCGCCTGATACTCGTGCTTTCTTGATAGCTGACTTGGCAGAGTCTGGTATAACCCTGTTGTCAGAATCACAAACAAGCGGAGCTAGACGTTTGTTGCAAACACGGGTGGTTACTGCAAAAAACAGCCTTCAGAGACGCGCCAACCGTTCAAGCAATTCGCCTATATTATCATTACCCCTAGATGGTAAAGAAATGTTTACCATTTTTGATGGTATGCGTGTTGTGCCTCGCGTGACAACCGGTGATGTTTTGAACCTTGAGTTTTATAGCAACATGAGTTTGTGGTATGCACTTTTTGATCGTCACGATTTCAGTAAAACAGAAACGCCTTGGTATTCGCATGTACTTGATGCTCCTCTCATTACGCCTAAAGCCAATTGGATTGATTTTGAGACGGTAACTGACTACTTATTGACACTAGATATAAATGCAAAACGCACTCGGATGCCAGTTGCCAATATAGTCGGTGGTGAGTTAAAAGAACTTAACAATGAAGCAGATTGGGTCATCTATCGCAACAATCCAAATGCTTTCTTAGATGCACCACAACTGATGAATACGCTTAGTGCTGTCAATGTTGTTTTGGAAGCGGCAAGCGGTTTGAATATTTTGAAGCATGTACAAAAGGGTTTTCAAAAAACCATCGGTATCACAAAAATATGGGAATCCTCTGTCAAATTGTATGAAAGCCTTCGCTATATCAAACCCTTTTTGCAAGCTTCTTGGGAAATCGCGAAGGATATGTGTGACAATCAGACTTTTCAAGAGATATTCCCTGTATTTGAAGACATGGATGTCACTGCTTGTAACCAACGCTTTGGAAATTTAGAAGCATTGAAAGGTTTAATTGATGCTTGGCCCGATCCATTGCCTGGTGACTCAAAGTTGTCTACTTTAGTTTCTGAAAGTTATACCTATTCCGTAGATGGCTCGGTCAAAATCAAAATCAAACAGGGAGAACTTGAACAACGCATTTATGAATTAAAAAATGCCTTGGCGGCATTTAGAAAAACAACTTCTCTTGCTGCTTTGAAAAAATATGCCGTTGTATTACCCCCTAAAGCAGAGATCAAGACGATTCTGGTTGAAGGGCTACTCAAAAAAGCTGTGATGCCTTATATTACTGACAAGGCACAAGCTAATGTGAAAAAAATTACGCCATTACTCAGCATATCTGGTAACCAATTATTTTACCAAGGAAAGCCACTTTCTAGTCGGGAAATGGCAACCGCTATACTGAATCGCAAAAACGCGACAAAAAAACAAAAGAATGTTGTAGCCGCCCTTAAAATAGTGATGGCTGGCAAAACATTGGATAATGTTTTCTTTATCAAGGATATTGGTAAAATCTTGAATGCGACTGCTATTATTTCAAAATTTTATCACAATATGAGAAATCTGCGTCAAAGCGTCATTAATGCAGACACCAGCGATGTTATGCAACTTATCTATCTTATAAGTGCGGAATTATTGCGTTCTGGAAATGAATTGGTTAAAGATAGCAGTGCTGAGATGTTGCGAAACGTTATATTGAGTTTCACGCCTGCCAAGATTGTTAAAATCATCTCTTCTGCTGGACAGGGAAGTGCTATGGCATGGGATTGGATAACCGCGCCCAGTATTATCTCTTTGCAAGCTATTCGTCAAGAAAAAGGGGGGAACGTAGCTTGTCCTAGTGAAACGGATCCCAGTTCAAAAGACTGCATTAAATTCAGTAGGCTACCCAAATTAGAAGCTGTCCGCTATTTATCTGTGAGTACCTCAGGGGATATCACTGAATACCTTTTAGGACGATATGCTCTAGCTAAGAAGTCTGCAAAATTAGAAGGAACAGGCCTTTCACGCAAATTGTTATACGCAACTCAAGCAGATAAAAACGCGAATCATTTGTTAGTCATGTCAGGCTTTATAGCGAGTGTCGAAAATCATGCCATCTTTGCGCCCACAGATAGAGAAACTTTAAGAGCCTTGATGGCCAAAAAAGCGGTGACAGCGGATTGGCATGTTTATCGTTTTAAACAATTGCCAGACACAGAAGAGCCCCCCATAAACCGTAATGCCAGTAATGCATTTAAGAGGAATTATTATACTTGCGAAACACATCCCAATTTTTGTGTTAAAAACACAACCACCTATAAAAAAGGGGGTCACAAGCTATTACTCAACGATTTCATGAATAGCCAACCTGAATTCGTAGATAAGGGGATTATTTTTGCTGATAGCATTGAATACATTGATTTTACCCAAGTTTATGGTAAAGGGTTGTTGAGACACAATACGCCCGGTGTTTATAGCGACACAACTCGCTTTTATGTGGGTGGAAAAGGGGGGGATGTCTATGCGAATACCTTCAATGTGTATGTATTACCTAACTACTTAACACCTCTTAAAGAGGTGTCTGACACCTCAGTAGAAGGGAGAGGAACCAATTTAAATAGAATAATTAAAGGGCAATCAAAGCTAGATGGACACTTACTTAAGTTACAATTGAATATAAATTTTTCTTGTTTAGCTTCTAATACTTATTGGGGCGATGAAGAACTGACAAATTCTGATGGTAAAAAATGTACCGCTTTGCCAGAAAATCCAAAAACGGGTAAACCTTATCCTGGCCTCAAGGATAGTCCTTTCTATGTTATGATTGAAAGTGTGATTGAAAGTACCCTAAGTGGCAAAATGATTTTTTGGAGCGGTCCTAAAGAGATTCGTTTAGGAGAAGGCAAATATACTGTGATCGGTATTCCGCGTGCCTTCCCCATAGATAACTCAACGAAAATCTATGTGTACGATGCCATTCTTGAAGCTTGGCGGAAGAAAACGGGTAGAAGCATAAAAAAGTTGTTTTCTATATTTCCTAAGAAGATTGATCAGGAATTGATTAAACCTTTTATGTCGTTTACTTTGGATGAACTTAAAACAGAGAAAATTTCTGATATCGTTATCAAACTCTATGATAATAACGGCAGAAGAATAGAAGGCGCTAAAGTGTGCATTCTTCAGGGTAAGGATCAAACTGATTTTACCGCACCAGACAGTTGTCAAGGCGAAACTGAGGCAGATGGTTCTATTACCCTATATCAAATCACAGACGGCGATTATACTCTTTACATTGAAAAGACGGGGTATGACGTTTTTTTACAGAACATTACCATAGATGATCAAACGTCTATGCCTATGGTTTTATCGTTAAAACAAGAAGACCAAAGAAGCATCAGTGCAGGAAACCGACACACATGCCTTATCCGCAAAGATGGCAGTGTGGATTGTTGGGGGGCTAATGACTATGGAGAATCTACTCCACCGTCAGGTAGCTTTATCCAAATCAGTGCCGGATGGCATCGTACTTGCGGCATTCGTACCAATGCTCGTTTGGAATGTTGGGGATCGAATTACTATGAAGAACCCACTCTGCTGTCAGGTAGCTTTACCCAAGTCAGTGTAGGGAATTTTCATACCTGTGCTATCCTCAAAAATGGTAGTGTAGAATGTTGGGGGCGCAACGAGTATGGAGAAAGCACTCCTCCCCCAGGTAGCTTTACTCAAATCAGTACAGGGTACTCTCATACCTGCGGTATTCTAAAAAATGGCAGTATAGAATGTTGGGGGCGTAACAAGTATATACAAGACACACCACGATCAGGTAGTTTTATCCAAATCAGTAGCGGAGATCAGCATAGCTGTGCCCTTAGCACAGAAGGTAATGTGGTTTGTTGGGGGGAAAAGGATTGGGGAGCAACCATACCACCATCAGGTAGCTTTACCCAAATTACTGTAGCTTGGTTCGGAGGTAGCTGTGGTCTTCGCATTGATGGTACTGTCGATTGTTGGGGGTGGCCATACTATGGAAACTTAACTCGACCATCAGGTAGCTTTGCCCAAATTAGTCTGGGAAGGGGTCATATCTGTGGTCTTCGCAAAGATGGGAGTGTGGCCTGTTGGGGCGATAATGATTGGGGAGAATCGACTCCACCGTCAGATCGCTTTATACAAGTCAGTACGGCTGAAACGTACTCTGGTCAGTACATTATGAATACATGTGGTATTCGCACCGATGGCAGTGTGGATTGTTGGGGAGATGATCAATATGGACAATCCACTCCACCATCAGATGCTCACTTTACCCAAATCAGTGCAAGCTTCGGTCATACTTGCGGTATTCGCAAAGATAACAGTGTGGAATGTTGGGGGGAAGAAGATGAACGAACTTCGCCTCCCTCATCTCACTTTTCCCAAGTCAGTGCAGGGTATCGTCATACTTGCGGCATTCGCAAAGATGAGAATTTGGATGATAATGTGGAATGTTGGGGGTATAACTATTATAACTATTACAATTATGAAAAAGCCATTTCACCGTCTGGTAGCTTCACCCAAATCAGTGCTGGGAGGGATTATACTTGTGGTATTCTCAAGAATGATAGTATCGAATGTTGGGGGGGGGTGGAGTATAACAAGTATGGCAAGTATGGAAAAGCCACGCCACCGTCAGGTAGCTTCACCCAAGTTAGTGCAGGGAGATATCATACTTGTGCCATTCGCACAGATGGGAAACTGGTTTGTTGGGGAAATAACAAATATGAACAAACCACTCAAGCATCAGATGTTCACTTTACCCAAATCAGTGCAGGGGAATATCATACCTGTGGTATTCGTAAAGACAACAGTGTGGCTTGTTGGGGAGATAACGATAATGGGCAAGCCACTCCACCATCTGGTAGCTTCACCCAAATCAGTGCAGGGCTAGAGCATACCTGTGGTCTCCGCAAAGATGGCACTATGGTTTGTTGGGGTAAGGTAGCCCGCAACCTTTCTCAAGATGATTTCCCTACCGAATAAATTCTCTCATTCCCAAACACGCTGTTTGAGAATGGTTTGATTTCAACAAAGCGTCGTGTGTCAAACGAAAACCCACGACGCATTCCCAAACTTTCCCACCTAAGCCAATTCAGGCTTAACAAAAAACTTGAGCATTGAGTGTTAATTATCAAATTCTGTCAATTTATTGATTTTCTATGCGAAAGTCTTCAATCAGTTGTCTGTCATTTAAATCTTTTGTAAAAATCTTTTTTGCGCCACCGAGCGAAGCGGCAGCTATAGCGTTTTCCGATATCATGACGTACAGTTATACTAGGAAAATCGAACCGCAAAATAAATTTTGCACTCCAAGAGCAAAATAAATTTTGCACTCCAATCGGGCCGCAAAATTTTGTACTTTAATTGGGCCGCAAAATAAATTTTGCACTCCAAACTTTCGCAATTTTCCATTATTGCGCTTTCGCAGGGTGTAAAGCCACTAAGGGTTTTGTATTGTGCTAAAATATTGTTAGTATGATTTGACACTCAAAAATTTTTAAAATAAGTCGAAGGGTTTTTATGAGAGAATATGCTGTCATGTTGAATGAAAATGAGTTTAAACGCTTTCAATTATAGCTTGGTGCAGATGAGTTTGCACTTTTTAAGTGCTTAATTTATGATCATCAAATTGGTTCTCGTCTTCAAGTAGTTCTGAGCTTTCATCTTCGATTTCATCTTCTTTCCAATATCGATC
>QNEL01000187.1 GCA_003645185.1 Candidatus Parabeggiatoa sp. nov. 3 | reverse complement strand
TGGTTGCCCTTATTTCCTTGTGGTTGCCCTTATTTCCTTGTGGTTGCCCTTATTTCCTTGTGGTTGCCCTTATTTCCTTGTGGTTGCCCTTATTTCCTTGTGGTTGCCCTTATGGAGTCACAAAAAAATAATTATTCCTAATGTGATTGTCATGATTGGCGCTGATTTTTTTATTTTGCCACAGAAAAACACGGAAAAACACGGAAAAATTCATTCCGTGGCTTTTGCATTGTCTCAGTTTGAGAGAAAAAACATCACAAGTCATATGAAATATCAAATGTTAAGGTAATTGATTGATATTATTTAAATTTTAGGGTATAAGTTCAGGTGTTTAGCAGTCTCAAGTACTGAGTCTATTTAAAATAGGAAATTTGAAGGTTTATTCAAATGAAAAAGCAAACCACGAGAAAAAATTTTTCCAGATTTACGCCCAAAGAAGCCTTTAAAGCGTTAAAACTCAATGAGTTAATCAGGTGGAAAATTGATTTTCAACCGCTTGAACCAAGTCTATTCTTTCAAACGCGCTTGCAACGACTTGAAAATTTCGATTTGAGTATTTCTGAAAAAGCGAAGGAACTACTCATTGATGCCATTTGTGAAGAAGTTATTCAACAACATCGCCATCTGAAAATCTGGAAAGAAGCCCCTTTACAAAGTGACAAATTGACAGGTTTTGTTGATTACTTAGTGGCAAAAAAAAGAGCCTATTTGGATGCTCCCTTATTGTGCGTAGTTGAAGCCAAAAAAGATAAGTTTGATAAAGGATTAGCGCAATGTCTGGTTGAAATGCAAGCTTGTCAATGGAATAATGAACAATTCTGTCAAAAAATTGAGATTTATGGCATTGTGACTAATGGCGAAGTTTGGAAATTTTATAAACTGAACCTTGATGGACAAGTTTATGAAACCTTGCCTTATGCTTTGAGTGAAACAAGTCATGTTTTAGGGATACTGGATTATGTCTTCCTGAAATGTGAAGAAAATCTCACATAAAAACGTTTTCTTATTTAGTTCCCAAGTTTACAGATTATGGTGTTGGAGTGATCTCGCTTCGCTCGTTACTTCGTTTCGCAAGCTCACTCCAACCTACATTTGTGTAATAGCCATAATTAATGTGAGTGTTGTGGCGAAGGTATTGAGTTATATCCCTTATTATAAATAATCCTTGTAGTTATACTTAATGCGCCTTACCACCTATCAGTTTGAGCCGACGCTTTTTTTTCAACATTCCAGGTTCAAGTTTTTGCGCGCAAAAACTTGAACCTGGAATAGAGGACACAGAGTACCACAGAGTACCACAGAGAATATTTGAGTTTTAATGATATTGTGATATAAAGTACGATGTAAATGTGTGTGTTTTTGAATCCAAATTAGCAAACTGATAGGTGGTAAGACTTAATGCGCTATAATACTGGCATGGCTTTGTACGAACGACCTATTTTTTGGAGAACACATTGGGATGTCTGATTGTCTAATTATCGGTGGTGGTGTGAGTGGCCTATTGACGGCCCTGCAACTGCATGAAGCCGGTTTAAAAGTGACGCTGATTGAACAAGGCCAAATTGGGCAAGAATCTTCTTGGGCCGGAGGCGGTATTCTATCCCCCCTTTACCCTTGGCGTTTTTCAGAACCTGTGACGGCTTTAGCACGTTGGAGCCAAGCACATTATCCAGCGTTTATTCATGATCTTTTTGAACGTACTGGCATTGATCCTGAATATACTCGCAATGGTTTATTGATTCTCGATACTGAGGAATACGCGCAAGCGCGTAGTTGGGCGGATGAGGAAGGGAGCCATTTAAAGTTACTCAATCAGGCCACTTTGCACGATTGTGAGCCTGAATTAGGTGATCATAATGAGGCCTTGTGGTGGCCTGATATCGCTCAAATACGCAATCCTCGCTTGATCAGAGCTTTGAAACAGGCCTTGGTATTAGCAGGGATCACCTTGTTAGAGCAACAAACAGTACAGGCTTTACGGTTTCAAGCTGATAAAATCAGGGGTGTTGATATTCAAGCTGAAGGTTTTATTAAAGCCGAGCGGGTTGTCGTGACAGCAGGGGCATGGAGTGGTCGTTTACTGAATACGGTAGGTACCCCTTTAGCTGTTGATCCGGTGCGCGGACAAATGATCTTATTTATGACTCAACCTGGTTTGGTTTCGCGTATCGTTTTGGCGAATGAGCGCTACGTGATTCCCCGTCGTGATGGTTGTGTACTGGTGGGTAGCACGGTGGAACATGTTGGCTTTAACAAAACGACGACTAATGCTGCTTTGCAAAACTTGAAGTATGCCGCTTATGACTTGATACCCCGCTTAGCGGATTATACGGTGCAAAGACATTGGGCCGGATTGCGTCCAGGTTCTCCCAATGGGGTGCCTTATATTGGCAAACATCCTGACATTGAGGGGTTATATCTCAATACTGGACATTTTCGTAATGGCATTGTATTGGGTTTAGCATCGGCGCATTTGTTGACTGATATTATTGTTGAACGTTCGCCTATTTTAGAGCCTTCTAGGTATGCGTTGAAAATTGCGATTTGATCTATAGATGTTTAGAAAAATAATTTGAGGGCGAAAATGTATTTGAGGTTTGCCCCTTACCACCTATTAGTTTGGCTAAGGCGCTTTTCAACACAGAGAACACAGAGTACCACAGAGTACCACAGAGAATAAGTAATTCACTTAGGAATGTGCATGAAATAACTTAGTCAACTTTTTTTCAATCCACTAATGAGCAAACTGATAGGTGGTAAGAGGTTTGCCCTTTTGAAAATGTGTATAACGATGAACAATAATGTGTAACATGCAACAGATGACCAGTGCTGCTACTAGCCTTAATCAAGTTAATCCCGGTATTAAGGCTATATTACCTCATCTGGTTGGCTTAACGGTTCTTGATATCGGTGGCGGTAAGTATGATACCAATAAAATCTACGCGGCCGGGTTGGGGGTTAAATTGTTTATTTATGATAAATATAACCGTTCTGATGACGAAAATCGGCAAGCCTTGGCTTGTGATCCTGATACCATTGTTTGTAATAATGTTTTAAATGTCATTGATGATGGGCAAGCTATGCGTAATTTGATGGCTTTATGTGCCTCCTACCAAGTGCCTTGTTATTTCACAATGTATGAGGGCAATAAATCTGGGATAAGCGGCCCTTCAAAAAAGGGCTGTTGGCAACGTAATTGGAAAGTGGCTGATTATGTGCCGATTTTAAAAAAATATTTCAGTCATGTGGTTTGCAAAGGGCATATCATTCATTGCCAGTAATTTTAATGGTGTTTTAAGGCGGTTTGGACTACTTTTTTTCACGAGTTTTTTCAATAAGCGATTCAGTTTCCTCTATCTGTTGTTTCAAGTCTGCAATTTCTTCCTCCTTTTCAGCCAATTTCTTTCGTAAAATGACATTTCACGCAAAAGTTTTTGCGCGCAAAAACTGTATTTAGCTTCGCTGGCCTTCGGCTCACGCAAAAGTTGCCTGCAACTTTTGCGTGAAATTTCACGCAAAATAGATATTTTTTAGAATTTCGACGCTGATATAGCCGTTTCACAATATTTATAATAATTAATATTCTAATAATGCGGTGAAGCACTGATCTCGCACGGTATATATTTAAGATATCTTGGATTTTGACAAACAACAAAAAGTAACTCGTTTTTGAAACCTTCAAATATTTAGCGATTAACAAAAATCGCGTCAAAGCCAACATGGGGAGAATAATAATAAATAATTCTAGCCAATGTGTTATTAGGTAGTGAAAGCGTTTTGGTGCAATGGAAATCAGGATCGTAAATTCAGTCACAAACAATCCCCAAATTAAGGCATTACCCAAATTCGTCATCATATACAACAAGCCGTATGTATAGATTGTCTCAGAGAAAAAAATTTCAGTAATCCAAAACGGTATCATAAACAAGGAGATAAAAAGAATTTCACGCTTTCACGCTAAAGTTTCGCGAAGCGAAACTTTAGCGTGAAAAGTTGCGCGCAACTTTTGCGTGAAATGGATATAAGAATTGTTTTTCAATGCGCTTATATAATGCTTTATTGACTAATTGCCAACGATCGTTCCACCAAATAGAGTTTTGCTCATAACAACGCCTTGCGGCAAGACGCAAGGGCGGTATCAATGTGATCAGAAACAGATTGAGGTAACTTTTCCAAGTTTTGTGACGACAAAAAATTAAATTTCACGCTTTCACGCTAAAGTTTCGCGAAGCGAAACTTTAGCGTGAAAAGTTGCGCGCAACTTTTGCGTGAAATAGATAAGCCTTTCTAAAAAAAATAGCGGCCACAGTATCCACAACACAGTCACTATCTGCCGTGAAAAAAGTAGCCGATCTAGTCCATTATCTATTTGTAAGTATTGAATAATAATAGCCACTAACGATAAAAAAAGTATCGTTAAATAAAACATGACTTTGGCAATGAGATGTTCAATAGATTGATAGAATTGGCTCATTTTGTGTTATCAGTTATCAGTAGATATGAAAATCTGTTCATGTTTCAATAGTTCATACGTTCATTATTATAAATTTTTTGCGTGAAACGCACTCCAATGCCATCGCAAAATAACATGCACTCCATCGCAAAATAACAGGCATTCCAATGCTGCAAGCAAAATAACAGGCATTCCAATTAGGGCGCAAAATAACAGGCATTCCAATTAATCTGGCCTTCAAAATTTTTGGGCCCTTTTTGAAAATTAATTATTTGAACATCTATAAATAATCATTAAAATTCATAACTTATGAACGCCTGAACTTTTAAACACCTAAAGGCCTTTACTAATGAGTGCGTTAAGTATTAAAATGCGCGGTTCGCCATTTTTCTTTACCCTTTAACAAAATAATAAGGAGGTTGCGCTTTCAATGCCTCATGTTCGTGTCAGAGAAAATGAACCTTTTGAAATTGCTATTCGCCGTTTTAAACGTGCCTGTGAAAAAGCTGGGATTTTAGCTGAAGTCCATCGTCGTGAATTTTATGAAAAACCGACTACCATTCGCAAACGGAAAGCTGCCGCTGCTGTCAAGCGACAGATGAAAAAAGTCTATCGCAACACTTTACATCAAAGACGTCCACCGTTAAGAAGGATTGGTTAATGAGTTTTGCCCGCCTTCACAGGTGGGTATGCCTTTAAAATCATAAAATAGTTGAGTTCAAAACAGAGTGGTGTGGCAGTCCATTCTGTCACTCACAAAATCGTTATTAAAGAATTAAAGCCTACTGGTTAATGAGAAAAACACTATGTCTGAATCTCTTAAACAAAGCATTACTGACGACATGAAGTCGGCTATGCGTGCTAAAGAAAAACAGCGTTTAGGTGTCATACGTTTGATTCAAGCAGCGATTAAACAACAAGAAGTTGATGAACGTATCAGTTTGGATGATACGCAAGTCATAGCCGTGTTGGATAAAATGCTCAAACAACGGCGCGATTCTTTGGCGCAATACGAAAAGGCAGGCCGTCAAGATTTAGCAGATCAAGAAGCCTTTGAAATCGAAGTCATACAAGAATATATGCCAACACCATTGAGCGAAGCTGAACTGACAGATTTGATTGAAAAGGCTATAAAAGAAACGGGAGCCAATTCAATCAAAGGCTTAGGTAAAGTTATGGGATATCTCAAACCAAAAGTACAAGGGCGGGCCGATATGAAGGCACTCAGTGCGTCTTTAAAACAACAACTATCCGGTGAATAGTTATCAAATTGAACTTCATGGCTAGTACAGCGTCATATCTAAATTTTAGGGCAACTATTGATAAGTATGTTTAATAAACAACAAGTTAAGAGCGCATCAACCCTACAATTAGTTTTGACAAAGCACTAGCAGCCTGTCGGATTAATCAACTAACTCATTGATTATTATCGCTTTGACAATAATCATAAATGTTATACAAAACAATGACTTAAGTGGTATTCTCCGACAGGCTGCTAGGCGTTTATTCGTGATATCGTTCCCAGAGTTCATTTGTTACAAAAAACACTTCGCCAAGACATTCAATAAGTTATTGGTACACCACCATAAATGGATTAACCTTCACCTCTGCTTTGGATTGCAAGCAAGCCATCAAAACGATATTTCACACGAGAAGGCTAAAGTACAGCGAAGCTAAACAACGCGCTGAAAAAGTATTTATACTCAGCATCGTCATAAGGTAGCTATTATCAAGCCCTCGCAAAATAAATTTTGCACTCCAAAATAACGCAAAATAAATTTTGCACTCCAAAATAACGCAAAATAAATTTTGAACGAAAATCTTAAAAGCACAATTTATGGCGATGCTAAGTATAAAAAACTTGTGAAATTTGATAACTTAAACTTCTAATTGATAAGCTTTTTTTGTAAAGGCCCTTGATATCGGGCTCCCCAAACCAAATAAGGTTTACTTTTGCGAAGGTTTTCGTGCAAAATTTATTTTGCGAAGGTTTTCGTACAAAATTTATTTTGCGAAGGCTTTCGTGACCTTTTTTGGGAATTCGCCCGGATTCGTTAGACTTGATTTTTTAGGCGGCCCTATAGGTATAAAGAATAATGTAGTCCCAGGGTACCCCGCTTTTAGACAAAGGCCCCGGGCTATAAAACAAATTATTTGAATTGCTGAAACGCTATAGAAGCGACAATCCCTACCATTACCTCGATTCCCGCCACATACCCATTTACCCTGTTAAAACACTTGTAGGACAGCGATTTTTCAAAGTGACACCACTTAATTTAATAACATTAGGCGGTTGCGTCTTAAAAATATACCCTAAATTTTATTAATATGAATTATATATTTTTTGGGGGGGGTATTTTATTTAGTTGCAACCGCCTTAACCCAGCAATTCCCCTTTAAAATGAATCGATGTTCGGTGGGCAAAAAGCAATAACAAAATCCACCTAGCTCGGTGAGCAAAGTCCACCCTACAACTGATAACTGAACACTGATAACTGAACATGACAGGGCGCATTCCTCGCAGCTTTATCGATGAGTTGATGACCCGTGTTGACATCGTTGATTTGATTGACAGTTATGTGTCATTGCGTAAAATGGGCAGAAATTATACGGCCTGTTGTCCATTTCATTCAGAAAAAACGCCTTCCTTTACTGTCAGTCCAGAAAAGCAATTTTATTACTGTTTCGGCTGTAATGCTCATGGTAGCGCAATCGGTTTCCTCATGGAATATGCACATCTTGATTTTATCGAGACCGTGCAGGAGTTGGCTTCCAGAGTCGGTATAGAAGTCGTCTATGAGCAAGGTACACAAACTTCTGTTTCAACCACAGACTTTGATGATTTGTACCCCATCATGGCAAAAGCCGCACAATATTATCGGCAACAATTACGCCAATCCCAAGACGCTATAGCTTATCTCAAAAATCGCGGTTTAACGGGAGAAATTGCGCGTGATTTTAGTTTAGGCTACGCACCAAAGGGGTGGGATAATCTCATCAAGAAATTGGGCACAGATTCGGACATGCGAAACCGCTTGCTCAAAACAGGTTTGATCAAACAAAACGAATCAGGGCACCGTTATGATCGTTTTCGGGATCGGGTGATGTTTCCTATTTTAGATAACCGAGGGCGTATTATCGCCTTTGGTGGGCGCACACTCCATGAAAATGACAAAGAGCCCAAATACCTCAATTCTCCTGAAACCCCATTATTTCAAAAAAGTAGCGAACTCTATGGCTGGTATTTTGCCCGTAAAACCCGTCCTCTAAAAAGAATTATCGTTGTTGAAGGTTATATGGATGTAGTGGCTTTGGCACAGTATGGCATTCATTATGCCGTCGCCACCTTGGGCACAGCAACCACTCGCCAGCATTTAACACGCTTATTTCGCAGCCTCTCAGAGATTATTTTTTGTTTTGACGGAGATGAGGCAGGGCAAAAAGCGGCTTGGCGAGCCTTAGAAACCGTCTTGCCATTATTACAACATGGCCGTCAAGTCAGTTTTATGTTTTTACCACAAAGCTATGATCCGGATAGTTTGGTGCGTCATGAAGGCGTACAAGGCTTTAATAGCCGCTTCGATCAAGCCACACCGTTGTCAAATTTCCTTTTTGACAGCTTAACACGACAAGTTAATATGAACAGCCTTGATGGGCAAGCACGCTTAGTGGAATTGGCTAAACCATTACTAAAGCCATTACCTGTGGGCCCTTATCGTGATTTAATGTTACAAAGACTAAGTGAATTAAGTCGAGTCAATCTGAATAATTTGATGAGACTAATGCAAACAGGTGAAGCACCAAAACCGTTCCTCATCAAAAAAAACAGAGCGGTTGTTGCCAGTCTGAAAGAACTGTCATTAGTTCATAAAGCGATTGTGTGTTTATTACACAAACCCATGTTATCTCAATCATTGGATGACTTGAGTCAAAAATTATCGGTTTTAGACCAACCTGATATAAAATTACTACTCAGTCTCATTGAATTAACCCGAATGAATCCTCAATTAAAGTTAGGAGCGATTTGCGAACACTGGCGAGGCACTTCATATGAGCAAACTATCAATCAGTTAGCGAGGCAAAATACACACTTTACCGACACTAACGTTGATATAGCTCAAGAATTTACCGACACTAACGTTGATATAGATCAAGAATTTTTTCATGCGATCAACCGTTTACATGAAGATTACGCGATTCAACGCTTGATGTTTTTGTTGCAAAAAGTAACTGAACTGACTGTTGAAGAAAAACAAGAATTGAAATCTTTATCTCAATCTCGCGGTCAAATCCACAGTTATCATCAGTGAAAAATAACAAAGACTCGATGATCACGTTTTTGAGTTTTGACCGTCTATTTCATGCTGGTTTTATGTCGAAAGCAACTGGTTTCGCGATTGAAATCGTTCTAAACGCTTTCGAGCTTTCGAGCTTTCGAAAGTAGAAATCTTTGCGGACTGAAGCAGACTGAAGCGTTATTAAATAAGATTGACATAAAACCAGCTTTTCAGAGCGTCGTTTAGCGAAGCGAACCTACGCTCTGAAAAAGAGACGCGAGGCATCGCGTCTCTACTGTGAAAAATGCTTCTCAAAAAAAGCTCCCATATCAATACCATAGCTCCATGCAACTTGTATATAACTAACTTCTTCACAGGTTTAAATCTCTTAACTTTAAACGCCTTGTCTCCTGACATCCTTGTATCCATCCACAGCGACTTAAGACATTTAAATAAAGTTCTGAGTCTGTGCTTTCCAAATAAAGCCATTGTTCAACGCTATTCCCACCCATTTCCAGAGTTCATTGATTTGTAAAATAGATCTGGCTACCTATTAATTAAAGTAACAAGTTGATAACTGATAACTGATAACTGATAACTGATGAACCAAGAACAACAGCAATCACAACTGAAATTACTCATTGCCAAAGGCAAAGAACAAGGTTTTTTGACTTATCACGAAGTCAATGATCACTTGCCTGATGATATTGTCGATCCAGAGCAAATCGGGAATATTATCAATATGATTAATGACATGGGAATTGCGGTACATGAATTTGCACCTGATGCCGATTCCCTGCTCATTTCTGAGGCGCCTGTCGCAGACGAAGATGCGGCTGAGGAAGCAGCCGCTGCACTGGTTAATGTTGATAGCGAATTTGGGCGTACTACCGACCCTGTGCGTATGTACATGCGTGAAATGGGTACAGTAGATTTGTTGACCCGAGAAGGTGAAACTAAAATCGCGAAACGCATTGAAGAAGGCTTAAGCCAAGCCTTGTCAGCATTAGCAACCCATCCTGATATTATTGCAGGATTCTTAAAATACTACGAACGGATAGAAGCTGGTGATCTTAAACTATCCGATGTGATCACTGGCTTTACTGACAACGTGTGTCATGATAATCTACCAGAGGTTGACCTCAATAATGTTCAAGAAGTGGTAGCCGATGATTTAGAGGAAGCAGCATCCATTCTTGATGAAACGCTACTTGATTTGGAGGAATCACGTACTCGCTTTAACAGTTTGCACGAACTATACACCCGCTTGATACAGGCGGAAGCCACGCATGGCGCTCTATCGGATACCTATACGCAATTACGCAAAGAAGTGGCTGACTGCTTCTTACAATTTAAATTGGTGCCCAAGGTGATTGACGATTTAACGGCTCAATTACGTGAAACGGTCACCTTGATACGTGAGCAGGAAAACAACATTCGGGATCTGTGTGTCCTCAAAATTGGCATGGAGAAAAAAGAGTTTCTATCCTCTTTTAAAAACCATGCGACTAATCCGAATTGGGTTACCCTACTCTTAGGAACAGGCAAATCTTATGTTGAAAAATTAAAAGCGCACCAAGACGAATTGCGGCGTTCCCAACAAAGGCTGATTAATTTAGAAAGACAAAACCGTTTAAACATTGCTGAAGTCAAGGAAATTAATCGGCGCATGTCGATTGGTGAGGCCAAAGCACGGCGGGCTAAAAAAGAGATGATTGAAGCCAACTTGCGCTTAGTCATCTCAATTGCCAAAAAATACACCAATCGTGGTTTGCAATTCCTTGATTTGATTCAAGAAGGCAATATTGGCTTAATGAAAGCAGTGGACAAATTTGAATATCGGCGTGGTTACAAATTTTCCACTTATGCCACCTGGTGGATTCGCCAAGCGATAACGCGCTCAATTGCGGATCAAGCTCGCACCATCCGTATTCCAGTTCACATGATTGAGACGATTAATAAACTCAATCGGGTATCACGGCAAATTTTGCAGGAAAAAGGCCGCGATCCATCGCCGGATGAATTAGCAGATCGCATGGAGATGCCTGAAGAAAAAGTACGCAAGGTGTTAAAAATTGCCAAAGAGCCTATTTCTATGGAAACCCCAATAGGGGATGATGAAGAATCCCATTTAGGTGATTTTATTGAAGATACCAGTATGCAGGCTCCCCTTGACTCAGCGACTTTTGAAGGCTTACGGCGTGCCACGCAAGATATGCTTCACGGCTTGACGCAACGTGAAGCGAAAGTACTGCGTATGCGTTTTGGAATCGACATGAATACTGATCACACCTTAGAAGAAGTGGGTAAACAGTTTGATGTCACCCGTGAACGGATTCGTCAGATTGAAGCAAAAGCATTGCGTAAACTACGTCATCCAAGTCGTTCCGAGCAACTGCGTAGCTTTATAGCTGATTGATTGTGCCGTTTTTTTTCAACATGCAAGGCTTCAAGTTTTTGCGCGCAAAAACTTGAACCTGGAATAGAGGTCACAGAGCGGCACAGAGTTTCACAGAGTTATCAAGTCAAAACTCTGTGGCACTGTGTTGCATCATACCCTTCATAATTTAACTTGATATGACTTGATTTTTTTGAAAGATTGAAATTTGAGTGTGAGTAAAAAATCCTGATTTTAATGGATTTTGTTGATATTGATATCTTACACTAACCCCTTTGATATTGAATGTGAATAGCCTTAAAAAAACGACTTCAAGGCATACAAGAAAGCCAAGCAAAGCTCCTGACATTGTTATAACTTCTTACACGACCTTTGTAGACAGGTGGATCACCACGCTCTTCAACGTAGTAATTTGTGGGAATTTCCTTTCGCACTATCTGACACGTTTGCACATCCAAAACACCGAAAGTCAGATTATCATGTCCACTAAAGTGGAATAGTAACGTGTCGTTGTCGTTTGGCAGCGTTCCCAGTGCTTCGATTTCTTCCCCTAACGAGCTCATGCGTTTGTCGCATACCGTGCTTATCGCACCGTCACTGATATGATAAGCCCACAATCGGGCTCCTGTTATCGCTGATTTTGGGCGATTTTCATCAAAGCTGTCTGGGAGGCTCTCCTCATCAGTTAAGTTTGCGATAGCATAGAGTAGGGTACCTGCTTGGTTCCAAGTGATATCTTCAATTTCAACTTCTCCATTGCTCGGTAAAACCAAATCGAGCGTTCTAAGATAGGGTTCATTATTTTCGTCAGTTTCTATTTTGAACAGCCCAGCATCCGCGGCCCATCCCCAGAACGTACCATCAGAATGAATCGAAATACCCTCAACTTCTCTAAAGCTCGTCCCGCCGATTTCCAAAAGGTCTCTTTTATGAGCGACTTGTTGGTAAAAATACCCTTTTTTATTAATTTGATCACCAGAGACGGCAAAAAGTTGACGGGTCAACGGATGGATAGCTAATGCGGCGATGTTGTAGTTTTCGTAAACGGGGCCAAGTACATTGGGAACGAAAGTTCTGGTATCAATCGTGAAAAATTGAGAATCCTTTTTTCCATCCTTGTGAACACCATAGAGGATAGCATAGGGAAGGAAAGTCGCTGAGTGAGGTTCGGGTGATTTCACTATCAAACACGGCGGTGGGGTAGCTTGACCATACTCATTATAGCCCCAGCATATCACAGTGTTGTCGGTTCGCAGTCCACAGGTGTGAACATCCTTTTCTCCCCCTTTTCCGGCACTGACATAGGACAAATTCACATTCAAAGGTGAAGAACAAACGTCTTTGGGATACTTCTCGTTCCGAGAAGTACAAGTGCTGTTTGGCGGTTGAGCTTGACCCATTTCGTTCCAACCCCAGCATGCCACAGTGTTGTCAGTCTTGACTCCACAGGTGTAATATATACCAGTACTGATTTGGGAAAAGGTACCTTCTGGTGGTGATGCTTGACCATCCCCGTTGTGGCCCCAACATACCACGGTATTGTCGTTGGCACGAATCCCACAAGTGTGCCACCCACCTGCACTGATTTGGGAAAAGGTAGTGTTGCTAGGAGGGATAATCTGATCACCAATATTAGATTTAGGGCCATCATTCCAAGGGTTCCCCTTACGGCCCCAGCATTCCACAGTGTTATCAGTACGAATGCCACATGTGTGTTCATAGCCTGTGCTTATTTTGATAAAAGTACCCTTTGGCGGAGTGGCTTGATCATAATCATTTTTCCCCCAGCATTCCACGGTATTATCGGTTCTAATACTACATGTGTGCTCCCAGCCGACACTGACTTGGAAAAAAGTACCGCTTGGGGGCGTGGCTTCACCATCCCCGTTGTAGCCCCAGCATGCCACAGTCTGGTCCGTTTGAACCCCGCAGCTATGTCTTTTTCCCGCACTAACTTGAAGAAAAGTGCCGCTTGGTGGTGTAGCTTGACCATAGTGGTTTTGGCCCCAACATACGATGGAGTTGTCCGTTTTGATTCCGCAGGTGTAATGCGATCCGCTATCTAAAGCACCTACTAAGATGGCTTCATTTGCTGAGAGAAAAGAAGACAACAAGGTGCTCAATGTCATCACCATCATTGGCCCATAAAATTTCTGAATGAGATTATTCATAAATATTTCTCCTTAGGAAATATTACTTAATGAAAACTTCGTAAGGTAACCATTCTAAAAATATTTTAATCATATTTGAATAGGGTTTTAATATCACTGATGTTACGCAGACTGATTCTTGGGCGAACACACAGGTTCGCCCCTACACCCAATATTACTGTGGACTCTTGGGCGAACACACCGGTTCGCCCTTACACCAATATCACTGTAGGGGCAGA
>QNEL01000186.1 GCA_003645185.1 Candidatus Parabeggiatoa sp. nov. 3 | reverse complement strand
TGGGAGTAAACAGATTGGTGGGTGTAATCGGTTATGCTTTGTACTCTCGTCTAAGGCACTGATCCTCACATCAATCCGTTCAATCCACAAATCATGTCAATGGCCCTTGCACCAATCCGTTCAATCCCCTGATCCGTTGTACTAAATCTTAGGTTCATGGGAGTAAACAGATTGGTGTGTGTAATCGGTTGTGCTTTATACTCTCGTCTAAGTCACTGCTCCTCAGATCAATCCGTTCAATCCACAAATCATGTCAATGGCCCTTGCACCAATCCGTTTATCCACGTCATCCGTTGTACTCTCGCCTTTGAAGCGATTCCAACAACAACCGCAATTCCACCACCATGTTATAACTCAACTCCGCATCATCCGCCAATTTTGGATTTCTATCGCCTTTGAGAATGGCTTGCAATTTAGAAATCATTAGCTTGGCTTCAGGATGATCTGCCCATTTTGCTAATTCTTGTTCTGCCTCACTAATTTTCCCATCCCGCATAGCTTGAGCCATAAACAGACAAAGTTGTCCAGCACCACTATAATTTTCCCCACTCGCCCGACGATAAGCCATAAAACGCTCAATAGCCTGTTGCCGGGCTTCTGCGGCAGCTTGTGGGTGGTTAGTGGCTTGTTCTAGAACATATAGAATAGCCCAAGCTTTCCAAGGTGTAGCCGCATGACCAAAAGGCTTAAGACACTCAAGGCCCCGTTGCAGTTCACGGCGAGCTTCATCGTAGCGGTGCAGTTTGATGAGGGTGTGGGCTAGGTTATTGCGATCTGAACCTTCATCTTTCATGTTTTTTAGTTCAACATGAATATCTGCTGCTTGCCGAAAAAACACCACAGCCTCTTCTAATCGTTCCATTGCAAGATATAAATTGCCCACTTCACCTAAACTACTCGCCTCACCTGCTTTATTTTTTAGTTGCACACAAATAGCCAGCGATTGCCGATAGGCTTGCTCGGCCACTTCAAACTGTTTGGCTTCCTTGTGTACCATACCGATTTGATGCCAAGCACTCGCCACACTGCCCCATTCTCCTAAGGCTTCAACAATGGTTTTCGCTTCCGTATAGTGTTCCAGTGCGTCGTCATAGCGTTTTTGTTTTAGGCGGACTGTGCCAAGTTGGCCTTTACCGACAGCAACGCTCCTTGCATCCTCTTGTTTTTCATCCAGTTGGATAGCGGTTTGATAGGCGGTTGCGGCCTCCTCCAGTTGTCCTAAATCTATCAAGCAATCGCCCCTTTCCATGATAGCGCCGGATGCCATGCGTTCAGCACTTTGATTACCCGTATCCGCTAATTGCTGGAAGCGTTGTTGTGCTTCGTTTAACGGTTGCAATGCGGCTTCGGCTTGTCCGCCCCTGTTTAGCACTTGGCCCAGTAATTTATAAGCCATAGCCATATCATAATCGGCATCTGGATAGGCTTTTTCACCCGCCTCAACACTGTGTTGCCATAATGCTTGCGCGGCAGTGTAAGCAGCGGGTAAATTCCATTTGTCTAGTAATCGTTCAATCTGTAATCGCTCTGATTGAAATTGGGCTCTACTCCATCCGGTTAAACTTTGCTTGGCTTGTTCTCGTACTGCGATAGCTTGGGCTAAGGCTTGGGGATGGTTTAAGCGAGCAAGTAATTGCTCTATGTTACCGGCTAAATTCACCACTTTTTCTGGCGTGGCTTTGTCTGGTATCCAGGCCAATAAGGCCATTAAATTGGGTAATTCTAACAGGGTTAATTGGGCAGATAATTGGGCATCTTTGAATTGTTGTTTATAAAGAAAATCAACAAGTTGCCTCATTGCATCTGCCCATTGCTCGGTGAATTGGGTTTGCTCGGTGGTGTCCATTTCACGGCGTAGGTAAGTTGGGAGGGCTGGATCAAGGCTGAGGTATTCATAACCTTTTTCTTCCGCTAAACCAACGTCGATTAATTCTTTGAAGATTCGCGTTGCCGTGTCTTCATCCTTTCCTGATAGAGAATACAACACATGAAAATGCACACCACCATGACACACCGCCAAACCTCGAATTTTCTCTCGCGTTTCTGGTGACAACCGCCGCAAGGAGAGTTCGACACTGGCATACAAGGAATTTTCCCGATCATCCGGGTATTTTTGGTGCAAGTCTGCCATGATGTGCTGCAAGGTTTCGGTGGTGGCACACACGCCACGCCGGCTCACTTCTCGCGCTAATAAGACTAAGGCCCGCGCATGGCAATGCACCGCTTCCACCAAATCCTTGATTTCTTGGGGCGTTGTGCCCGGATCGCTTTCTTTCGGTGTCCGGCCTTCTTGCCGCATCACTTCCCGAACCAATTCAATCGCCTCGCTTTTACTAAGCGCACCTAACTGAATCTCGCGGCCTTTATGATCAAACGGAGCCGGTAACGGTTCACGACTCGTCAACACGATGCGCGTCGCGGGATCCGCGTTGAGCAAGCTTTGGCATAATTGCCAGATTGCCGCGATTTCCCGGGTTTCAACCCCGCCGGTCGGCGCAGCTAACACACTTTCTAAATTATCTAACACAATCAACGTCTTATGGTCAGATAAGGCACGGACGACCGGTTGAATGGCTTGCTTTAAGTCGGGATAGGTGGCCACGCTCCAGTGATCGCCATCGGGTAACACCTGCCGGCCTAACTGATCTAACAGGCCTCGCGCATCGCTATACTCTTCCAAACTGACAAACGCGGCCCGTTGAAAACGTTCCGTTCGCACCAGCCAACGCGCTAACTCCACAGCCAAAGTCGTTTTCCCAGCCCCGCCGCTGCCCCGCACAACGGCATAAGGCTGCTCAGCCAAGAGGCGTTCTAATTTCAACAAATCGCGACTGCGCCCAATAAACGTATGCGGTGGCGATTCGGGTAAGGCGCCCAAACTCAAACGGCGTTGTTGCTGTTGCAATTGCTGCACCGCTTGCGGGGGCAAACGGGTGAATAATTGCGGATCATGGCGTTCTTGAAATAACACCGGTACAAACCAATCTTGTAAATGAAATTCGCCAGAGCCCATTTTGTCAAACCGATAACTGTCGCCTTTTAAGGCTTGTTGGCCCGCCAACATCGCTTGCCCCACTCGCGCCCCTTGCGCCAAAGCGTGATAAAACGCTTTCACAAATCGTTGTGCGGTGGCCACAAAAACGGTATAACTCATCGCCACCACCGAAGTCGTGCCTTCTTCCAACAACTGCGCGGCTACCGAAGCCGTCGGATCGGTTTCGCTTTTCGCCGTTTGACAGGCATCCAAAAACACCAACGGAATCCGATAATCCCGAATCACCGCCGCGATTTCCTTCGCATCAACAAAAGCCGTTGCCCGGTGTTCCAATTGATGCACGGTTTTCGGGCTTTCAAAACACAACCCCCCTAAGCCTAAAACGTGATCAAATACGCCATGTCCATCAAAATGCACCACATCAAAGGGTTGTTGCCGGGCATCAGCGTTTTGCAAAGCCAGTTGCAAGGCAGGAAAAGTGGGGGGTGTCAACAGCGTCAAGTTCACCAACTGATCGCCTAAAGTCTCCATCGCCTCCACCAATGGCAAAGCACTGGCACGATGATCCAAATAACCGGCTTGTTTATCGTCAGGGCGCGGACTGACTAATAAAATTCGGATCGGTAATTCGGCGAAACGGACAGGGAAATCGTGGTAATTCGGCAAACGCCGTCGCACCCGCACGGCCTGTTTACCTTGAAATAAATACCCGCGCCCATCATGCAGCAATTCCCAAGGCAAACGCAACCATTCGCTGGCGGCCTCATTAGCCAAAGCTTGCGCTTGGGTTTCAGAACCTTCAGGCAATTGGCGATCAACAAACAGCGAAAAACGCCGTTCCGCGTCAAGGGCCGCATGTTCCCACGCTTGCAAGGCCGCTTGAGTCGCTTTAGTGTCAAACACCGCTTGAAATAAGGCTTGGCCCCACAGCGGCAATTGGGCCTCAATCCGCAGTGCCCGATCTTTAAACCCGCCCATCGGCCAAATATGATATTGCTCTAAATACCATTGCAAATCATCAGCTTCGATAGGCCCCAACGCGGCAGTCAAATAAAAATCGGGACTTTCCACCTCCCGGGCCAGCGGAAAATGGGCAGGGGTATAAATCAACATCGCCGTCGCTTTAGCCCGGCGCTTACCCTCAAGTTCTTGAAAATGCAGATTTTTCAATTTGAGCAACAACTCCGCCACGGGTTGGGCCTCAGTTTCCAACAAGGGTTGTTGATCATCAGGCAACCGCTCCCCCAATGCCGCCAAAATCGCCGGCAAGGCTTCCCGCAAACCGGCCGGCTTTAATTGAATAGGAATCGCCAAAGGGGGTTCATCAAACCACAAATCCAAAGCGGCCGGCAAAACCCCTGGCAATAATAAGGGAATGACAAGCTCAGTTTTTTCTTCAAGCTCACGTTCAACGGCCAGAGCAATTTCCTTACGCACCCAAGGTGAATTAATGGTATTAGGACTTAAAACGACCAAAACTTGCCTAGCGTTTTCAATGGCTTGCTTGATTTCAGGGGCCAAGCGTTTTCCCCCACGCAAATTGCGTGAATCCACCCAAACCGTCAAAGCTAAGTGTTCTAATTCTAGGCGTAATTGTTTGACGAAGTCATCATCTTGGGTAGCGTGGCTAATAAAAATAGATTGTGTTTTCATTGAAGTCTCTATTTCATGTTGGTAGAATGCAGGTTGTTTCGCTTTCGCGAGGGCGATAAAGAAAGAAGGGCGAACACGCAGGTTCGCCCCTACAAAACGTGGTTTTGTAGGGGCAGACCTGCGTGTCTGCCCTTGTGAAATGATTTACCTGAAAATCTAGAAATGTGAAATTGCGTTCTTTTGCGACTTTTGCGCCTATTGCGTTACTTTTTCCATCAATAAATCGTACCTATCCAAAAATAAAACCGTGTCCGAAATCAAATCAGAAATACATCTTGGAGATTGTTTGGAAGTCTTAGCCACCTATCCCAACAATTTTTTTGATCTTATCATCACCTCTCCGCCCTACGCAGATAGCCGTGCCAATACTTACGGGGGGATAAAACCCGATGACTATGTTGACTGGTTTTTGCCCAGATCGCAACACTTGTTACGGGTATTAAAACCCAGTGGCACATTTATTTTAAATATCAAAGAAAAAGTCGTCGATGGCGAAAGACATACTTATGTCATTGAATTGATCTTAGCATTACGCAAACAAGGGTGGCTTTGGACAGAAGACTTTATTTGGCACAAAAAAAATTGTTACCCTGGCAAATGGCCTAATCGCTTTCGCGATGCTTGGGAACACTGTTTACAATTTAATAAAAGCAAAAAATTCAACATGTATCAAGAGGCCGTGATGGTACCCATGGGAGACTGGGCTCAAAAGCGCCTTCAAAATTTAAGTGAAACCGATAAAAATCGTGATAATTCAAAAGTAGGCAGTGGTTTTGGTAAAAACGTCTCAAATTGGTTAGATCGAAAAATGGCCTATCCACCCAATGTTTTACATTTAGCCACCGAAACCAGCAATCGTCAACACAGTGCCGTCTTTCCCAAAGCACTCCCAACTTGGTTTATCAAACTCTTTACTCAAGAAAATGACATAATATTGGATCCATTTTGTGGTGCGGGTACGACTTGCCAAGTCGCACAAAATCTTTGTCGCCATTCTGTGGGCATAGAAATCAAACCGGAATATTATGAATTGACTAAGGCTAATCTTAAGAATCCAAGTCAACTATCCATTATTTAAAGAGTACAGTCTAATATGGGAACAATTACACAGCGTGAAATCATTGATTATGTTGAGAAAAATATTATCCCGTTTCATAACAAACGACTGGAGAAACTAGAACAATTACAACTGAACAACGTTGTTAAAAAGAAAAATCCCTATCTCTTCAAAGCCAAAAACATCAATACCGCACAAGATTATGTTAAAACGATTTTGGATGCGTTTTTATCTTCACAAGAAGAAGGGATTTTTGGATTGTTTTTAGAAGAGTTAGCGATTTTTATTTGCAGTAAAGTCTATAATGGTATGCGTTCATCCTTTGAAGGCATGGATTTAGAATTTGAAAAAGAGCAAGTGAAATATGTTGTCTCTATAAAATCTGGGCCAAATTGGGCAAACAGTGATCAACTCAAGAGAATGCGACATAATTTTAAAACAATAAAAGAGCATTTTGCCCGTTCATCAATCAGTGTTGTTGCTGTTAATGGTTGTTGTTATGGGCGAGATAATGTACCTGATAAAGGTGATTACTTAAAGTTATGCGGACAGCGATTTTGGTCTTTCATTTCTGGGAATGAACACTTGTACACAGAAATCATCAAACCGTTAGGGCATCAAGCTAAACAGAGAAATCAAGAATTTATGGATGAATATGCCAAAGTCATTAATAGATTCACATTCGCATTCATTCAAAAATTTTGTAGTCCTAACGGACAAATTTTGTGGGAAGAAATTGTTAAATTTAATTCTTCCATGAAGAAATGATTTATTAGTGCGACATAAAGTCGTTATACTCAACGAGGTAATAAACTTAACTGTTTATGGAATTGTAGGGTGGGCTTTGTATTTTTAAGGCCCACCAAATCGATCTTTCAGCCAAGCCATGAAAATAGTTGTTTCCTAATCCACTTCGCGTATTGGTAACCGAAAGATGTAAGTGCCCTTCCCTAAATAACGTAGGGTGGGTAGCGTCTTTTTGTGCCGGCCCCATTTGATTCTAGGATAAACGAATCGGATAATTTGTAAACGATATTAATGAAAATCTTACCCATTAACTTAGACGATCTGATGTCTGCGCGTACCGTTGAATCAGTCCGTTTAGAATTTAAAAAAACGGCCTCTGATCCTACCTTAGAACAGATTATTCATACCGTTTGTGCGTTTGCCAATGACTTTCACAATTTGAATGGGGGTTATATTGTTCTCGGTGTTGAAGAAGAAAATGGCTTGCCGATTTTGCCACCGGTTGGACTTGAACCAAAAAATCTTGATAGAATACAAAAACGCATCCGTGGTAATTGTAAAAGAATTGAGCCTGAATATTTACCCATCATTTCTCCTGAGCGCAAAGGGCAACCACAAGGGATTGCCCCTACATGGCATTGCGTAGGGGCAATCCCTTGTGGTTGCCCCATTTCAAAATACACGAAAATTTTTGGCGAAAGTACTTACTACGTGCGTTTGGGCAGTGAGACGGTAGTCGCTCAAGATGATAGCCTAACCCAATTGATGCAGATGACGGCAAAAGTACCGTTTGATGATCGTCGAAATCTAACCGCTTCACTTGATGCTTTGTCACCTGCTTTAGTCAGACATTTTTTATCAGAGATTAAAAGTGATTTGGTTGCACCCAACGTTGATATTCCAGCTATTGAGTTATATCGCAAATTAAGGCTCGTTTTTAAAGTGAATGGACACGAAGTGCCTAAAAATGTGGCATTACTTTTTTTTAGCGATCAGCCTGAAGACTTTTTTCCGGGAACAAGGATTGAAGTTGTGCAATTTGCTGATGAAGCTGGGGGGGATTTAATAGAAGAAAAAATATTTCGAGGGCCAGTGCAAACACAATTGAGTCAAGCAGTGGACAGTGGCTTGAATTCATGAGAGGAAATAAAAGTGCTGCCTCGTATCATTAACCATTGTTTTGAAGTGAAAGATGCCCAAGGGCACTCTTTGCAAGGAAAAGTGAAATTAAATGAGGTTGTCAAAGATTTTGTTAGAAAACCTATAGAGGATCAACCGGATGTTTTTAAAATGTTACATCATATCATCTCTCGTCGTATCTTGTCGCTGTAAAACGATAAATTGACTTGGTAATACGATAATAATTAGATTGATAAGTAAACCTATTTTGATGCTAATCGGTATTCATGCCATAAAAACAGACATTCATTTTGAACACAACAGCGTGCGCGATTAGAATATCCCCATAAACCGCCAATAAAATTCGCTGCCTCACTGGCTCAACTCAAAACCGTCTGGGCTGATTTAACCCAAAATCATGACAACATATTGTATTTTTTAAAAAATTTTGCTATCTTTCACGCTTTATTAAATAATGCCTATTTTATATGGCAGCTATGTTATCGTTTCCATTATCAGTTATTAATAACAGTTATCAGTTATAAAAATAGTGATATCTATCATGTCGGCCAGCCTAAAAGATTATCGAACACATTACATTTCGATCCCCCCCTTTTCAATTCAAAGCCTTTTTCATTCCCGGTTTCACCGTTTTTGCGCCCTTCGACAAGCTCAGGGGACACGCAAAAACTTGTTAAGTGAAAATCTATTTATTTTAATGTCAGTCAAAACCAAAATTGCCATGAACAGTGTTTCAAGCAAAAGTTTTTGCGCCCTTCGACACACCGAAGACAGGCTCAGGGGACACGCCAAAACTTTATTTCACGCTAAAGTTTCGCTTCGCGAAACTTTAGCGTGAAATCGTGAACTGTTCAGTTTTATATGTTGTTCAAAAGTTCATGAGTTCAAAATTTTATAGATTTTTAGGGTCTTTTTTTGGGCACGAAGGCAACTTAGGCTGCGCGTTAAGTTGGCACGCATTAAAGCTGCCCCCTGAAAAGAGCAAATACGCCGCTTCACCCTACAAAATTTGTTTGAAATGATTTGTTTGAAATGATTTTCTTTCACAGGGCGAACAGGATATCCTATAGAGTTTATACCGATTTAACATAACTTATTGATTTTATTAAAATTTATATTTTGATAAAAGCAATAAAATCTTAAATTTAATCGGTATAATGTCTCATATATATCATAATATTTTCAAAAGGGCGAACACGATCGGGCAGCCCCAGCGTAAAATGGCGTTCCCAAGTCATTCTTAGGAACGGTAACACTTTATTTATTTATTAATTACTAAACTGAGGTACACGACACTTAATATGAAAACGATTGTCCAGCGGATTGCGGAAGAACTTTCCGTACAAGAAACTCAGGTAGAAGCGGCCATCAGGTTAATTGATGAAGACGCAACGGTACCCTTTATCGCCCGTTATCGTAAAGAAGTCACGGGCGGTTTAGATGATACCCAATTGCGTACTTTGGAAGAACGCTTGCATTATCTGCGTGAGTTAGATGAACGCCGTGAGGTGATTTTAAATAATATCCGCGAACAGGAGAAACTCACGCCAGAATTGGAAGCGGCTATTCAAGAAGCCGATACCAAAGCGCGTCTCGAAGACTTGTATTTACCTTATAAACCCAAACGCCGTTCTAAAGCCAAAGCGGCTATAGAGGCCGGGTTGGTTCCCTTGGCACAGGCGCTATTGCAAGATCCAACACTGGTTCCTGAAGAAGCGGCGGCTGCTTATATCAATACTGAAAAGGGTATTGAGGATGTCGAAAAAGCCTTAGATGGCGCACGGCAAATTCTCATGGAACAATTTGCTGAACAAGCTGACTTGTTAGAGCAATTGCGTGACTACCTCTGGAACAATGCGACTTTCAAGTCTAAAGTGGTAGAAGGCAAGGAAGAGAAAGGGGTGAAGTTTGCTGATTATTTTGACTATCAAGAACCGCTGAAAGCGGTGCCTTCTCACCGTGCCCTCGCCATGTTTCGCGGACGCAAGTCGGGTATTTTACAAATCACTTTACCCGTCTTGAATAAGAAGGATGAGAATCAGGAAGATGTGGCACCTGCCTATTGTGACACCCAGATAGCCGCTTATTTTCAGATTGAAGATCAAGAACGTCCGGCTGATGCTTGGTTACTGGAAACGGTGAAATCGGCATGGCGTTTCAAGATTCGATCCCATTTGAATGCCCAATTGATGACGAAGAAGCGTGAAGCTTCAGAAAATGAAGCGATTGTTGTTTTTGCGGGTAATTTACATGATTTGTTATTAGCCGCCCCTGCGGGGCCGCGTGCAACGATGGGCCTTGATCCGGGTTTGCGAACGGGTGTGAAAGTGGTTGTTGTAGACAACACGGGTAAATTGCTAGACACAGCGACTATTTATCCGCACGCGCCGAAAAAAAGGTGGCAACAGGCTATTGACAAACTGGCTGAATTAGCGCATCAACATGAGGTTGAATTGATCAGTATCGGTAATGGTACCGGTTCTCGGGAAACGGATCGATTAGTGACGGAGTTCATAAAACTGCATTCCGATTTACGGTTGTATAAAATGGTGGTTTCGGAAGCCGGTGCTTCAGTGTATTCTGCCTCTCAAATTGCGGCTGATGAATTTCCTGATGTAGATGTGTCATTGCGTGGTGCGATTTCCATTGCGAGACGTGTACAAGATCCCTTGGCAGAATTGGTCAAAATCGATCCCAAATCTATCGGGGTTGGTCAATATCAACATGATGTCAACAAGACTCACTTGGCACGCTCTCTTGAGGGGGTAGTAGAAGATTGTGTGAATGCGGTCGGTGTTGATGTGAATATGGCCTCTGTTTCGTTGCTGAGCCGTGTTGCGGGAATGAATGCTGGCTTGGCACATAACCTTGTTGAATTTCGTAATGAACATGGCGCATTTCCTAATCGTGATAGCTTAAAGGCAGTGCCGCGTTTAGGTGAAAAAAGCTTTGAACAGGCTGCAGGCTTTTTGCGAATTATGAATGGTGACAATCCATTAGATGTTTCTGCCGTCCACCCAGAAGCTTATCCTGTCGTGGAACGTATTGTGGCTCAAACCAACAAACCTGTTAATGCCTTGATAGGCGATATGGCATTTTTGCGGAATCTCAAGCCAGAAGATTATATTGATGACAGCTTTGGTGTACCGACTGTCACAGACATTCTCAGCGAGTTAGAAAAACCAGGACGCGATCCGCGTCCCGCCTTTAAAATGCCCGCCTTCAAAGAAGGGGTCGAAACGCTTGAAGACCTTGAAGCGGATATGGTTTTAGAGGGGGTGGTAACCAATGTGACCAATTTTGGGGCGTTTGTGGATATTGGTGTGCATCACGATGGCTTGGTTCATATCTCTGCGATGTCAGATCAATATGTCAAAGATCCACGTAACGTGGTTAAAGCGGGAGATGTGGTCAAAGTGAGGGTGTTGGAAATTGATCTCAAGCGTCGTCGGGTGGCTTTAAGCATGTCTTTTCAGGAGAAAAAACAAGCGACTAAGGCTACTCAGGCTACTCAGGCTACTCAGCCTAAGAGCAGGAGGAAAAAGACATCACAATCACGCAACAAGGGGAAAAAGACGACGGCAGATGCGTCCAGAAATGAGATTAAAATTCCGAGACAGCAACAACAACCTGCGTTTGTTGGCAGCATCATGGCAGAAGCTTTTGCTAATGCTCGCAAAGGCTGAAATGACTTGATTTACAAGGAGGAATATCAGATGGCAACTCAATCGAGAGTAACCCTTAAAAAGGGTGAGAGGGCCACATTGACAAAATCTGCCAAAATCACGGCCAAATTGACTTGGACAAAACCGGTAGATCTCGATTTACATGCGTTTTATAAAACCAAGGAAGGTGCATTGGGGCATATTTATTATGATAACCAAGGCACTCTGTATCAACCTCCTTGCATAGAATTGGATGAGGATGCTGGGGTTGATGATACTGGGGGTGATAACGAAGAGAATCTCACTATCAAGTCTTTATCCCATGTAGAATCGGTACTGATTGCAACTAACATCTACCGGAAATTTAGTTTTTTTTCGATGGGTGACAATTTTGCCAAGTATGATGGCAAGGTTCTGGTGGAAACCAATATGGGAGACCAGATTGAAGTCCCTTTGGATTCTGATAAAGTGGGTAAATGGTGCGTCATTGCTAAAATAGACAATTCCAATCCCTCTGAACCTTACGTTATTAATATCAACGAAGTACAAAAAGCGGAACCGAGTCTCAAAGATTTTTAGAAGGGGAAAATAAAAACCTGACAGGTTTGAAAAACCTGTCAGGTTTGGGCCACGATACGATTTTTGGGGAAAATAAAAACCTGACAGGTTTTGAAAACCTGTCAGGTTTGGGCCACGATACGATTTTTGGGGAAAATAAAAACCTGACAGGTTTGGAAAACCTGTCAGGTTTGGGCCACGATACGATATGGCATTGGGCCCGCTTGCTCACCCTACAATTCTCTCATTTCTTTTACCAATGTGGGGCCGCGATAAATTAAACCGGTATAAAGCTGCACTAAACTGGCTCCCGCATTGCGTTTTTCTACGGCATCAGCTACACTCATTATCCCCCCGGCAGCAATGATAGGTATTTGATTTTTAAGTATTTTACTTAACTGTTGTACGATTTGAGTGCTACGCGCCTTTAATGGTGCGCCGCTTAAGCCGCCACTTTCATTGCTCAATGCAGAGTTTTTGTCCACACCCACTCGTGATAGTGTTGTATTAGTCGCAATCACGCCATCTATTTTGTATGCCAAGAATTTGTTGGCCATCACCGTCAATTCTTCTTCACTTAAATCCGGTGCAATTTTGATAACCAGTGGCACGTATTTCTTGTGTTGATCGGCCAGTTGTTGTTGGGCTTGTTTTAGCTTGCTTAACAGGCGTTCTAATTCTTCGCCCTGTTGCAATTGCCGCAATCCGGGGGTGTTGGGTGAAGAAATATTGACTGTCACATAATCGGCATACGCATAGACTTTGTGTAAACAAACTAAATAATCATCAACCGCGTTTTCCAAAGGCGTGTCAAAATTTTTGCCAATATTAATGCCGAGTATGCCGCTAAAACGTGCTTTTTGAACCTGCGCTAACAATTTATCAACACCTTGGTTATTAAAACCCATACGATTAATGAGTGCATTATCAGCCGGCAAACGAAATAAACGTGGTTTTGGATTACCCGATTGTGGGCGTGGTGTGACGGTACCCACTTCAATAAAGCCAAAACCTAATGCGGCAAGGCTATCAATATATTCCGCATTTTTATCCATCCCAGCTGCCAATCCGATTGGATTAGGAAAATGTAAACCCATGACAGTGCAAGGTGCGTGAGGCATTTTGCCAAACACCAGTTGGGTTAATTTAAAACGGTGTAATACCTTGAGAGTATGCAGGGTAAAGTAATGAGCTGTTTCAGGAGGTAAAGTAAATAGCAAAGGGCGCAATAGTGAGTACATTGTAATATAACTACAAGGATTGTTTATAAGAAAGGATAAGTCAGTTTATATAGTTACCAAATATATTAAATAATATTAAAAAATAGGTTGTAATAATTATAAAATAGGTTATATTTGTGTTTCTGAAAGAACAGAAAGTATTAAAGCTATTACAAAGTTCCTCAATGAAACTTTTCAAGAAAATTAATTAAGGAATTAATAGATGATCGTTCCCAGAGTTGAACGACATATTGTCGATATGAATCAACAATTAATTGATTTGTCTTATGCCTCGAAAAATCTCTATAATTGTGCCACATTTATTATGCGGCAAAATTTTATAAAAAACCATAAGATTATTAATTATAGTTTGATGGATAAGATAATCAAACGAGATTATGCCGAAGTTTATAAAGGTTTGCCGGCACAGTCCTCACAACAAGTTTTAAGATTAGTCGAAAAGAATTGGAAATCGTTTTTTAAATCAAATCAGGAGTATAAACGACTTCCA
>QNEL01000185.1 GCA_003645185.1 Candidatus Parabeggiatoa sp. nov. 3 | reverse complement strand
TCACTCTATTTTTATTCCTAATGGGGAGATGGTGGGCAAACGGGCGGCTTCAATCTGGGTTTATATTGAGTTCATTGCCGCCCGTTTACCCACCCTACAAATCTTGGGTGAAAAAAAGTCATCCCGTACCTGAAATTTAACACCCCAGCTTGCCCCTACTAATTGAGGTATTTAGCTTCGCTGACCTTCGGTTCACGCAAAAGGGAAATGCTATAAAAACCGCCGTTTAAAGCGGGCTATCACTTTTCCCTATTTGCACTCTTCTGGCAAATACCTTTCCAACATGCCGTCATGCGTACACGTCCAACTCCTATTATTAGCATTACCGCGAAGTATCAGTCTACCCGAAATAGCCGGTTTTTCAAATAGGGTATAGTAGCCATCTTTCGTTTCTAACAACTGAATATGTAGGCCTTGAGGACTTTTGAGTCCCCAAATATCTTCAATCTCTTGAGTGGTTGGCAGAGTACCCAAAGCGGCAAAATACTCTTTGGCGCGTTGTGCAAATTCTTTCAACAAAGACAGCGCTTTTGCAACTTGCTGCTTATTTCGTTTATTATCGCCAATCGACTTTTTAATGCGCTTTTTAGGGCCTTCTTTAATCACCCCCCGGCAGTGACGTGGTACATACTTCTTTTGCAGATTCTGATGCGTACAACGCCAGCGCTGAGTCTTGTGATTAAAAATCAGTTTCAACACCCCCGGCAAAGCCGGATCCTTAAACCCAATGGCATAACCATTTTTCCGTTTAAGTAAGCGCAGGTTTTTGGTGTAAGTACCCTGCCTTGGCATCTCAAGCTCCTTAACCGTTGGAAAACGGCCCTCTTCAAGACGAAACACTTCAGCCTTCGTCTTCATCGTATTCAATAACCTCATCCCTGCCGAGATTTTCGACTTGAGCATGTAATCGTTATAGGCAGGAATCGCCACAGCGGCCATTATACCGGCAATCGCTACCGTACTCATACCGCCCTCAAAAATGAACTCTAAGGGATTGTTTTCAAAGACTAATTCGAGTGATAACTGCGAATCAGATATATCAAACTGTATCCCGTAAGTGCCCTGCATCGGCAAATTCAGTTCCCGCGCCGTTGGCAGCGTAAATAAGTCGATTTCTGTCTCAAACACATCGCCCAATAACACCAAGCTATATAAATAAGCATGATAAAGCTTACGGGGTGTCTCAGAAAAAGTGGTTGATAACAAAAACAAAGACGATTGGTTATCTTGCCCTTGTTTTTCTTTCAACCAGGTTTGAAGGGGAACACGCGCTGAAGAAGACTGTTGTCTATCCAGCAAAAATTGCGGCAGTGTAGCAAAAATCAGATAACCGTCTTCTTCTACCCAATAATAATGGGTTTTCAGGTTAGAAATGAATTGTGTCCAAAACAAGACAAACGCTTTTTTACCGGCCGATGAAGGGGATAAAAAATAGGGATTATCTTCAATAGCTTTTTGGATAAAGGCCGTTTTCAGATGATGATACGTTTTACCCTTGATTTCTCGGCTTTCGTAAGATGCCCAATCATACTTTTTCATCAAAGCGGTAAAGACTTTCTGCATCATGTTGCGATTGTTGATTTGAAAGGCCACAAAATAACCCACTTCATCAGAGAAAAAGAGCATTTGTGGGCCTAGTGCCCCCAGTAATGTTTCAAGCGAATAGCCCATTTCTGTTTGAAGTTCTGTTTTGAAAGCGTAGTACGCTTGAACGTCATCATGTGATAAGACTTGATCAGCGATTTTCTCAAACTCTGTCAACCAGGTTAAGGCAGGGATTGAGAAAGAAATGACGGTTTGAGGCTGGCCAGAAGCGGTTAGGGTGAGGTTATTGCTTATACCGGGAAACAATTGACGAAAGCCAGTTCGTGGCATATCCAATATCAGCTTTAAACGCCCTTTACCTTCACTGACACCCCAACCCAGCGCAACGGCACGCAAACTCGTCACGCCCCATTTATGCCATTGACTGATTATATCGGGGTGAATTTTATTCAGCAATATAGGTGACAAACGCTGGAAATTGATCCACTGAAAAAACCCCTGTGCGCTAGTATCCACCTGTTTTTCCATATCAAACATCGGATGGTGTGTAACCGGCGCAAGGCCGGCTAGGGTTTTTTTAAAAATCGCTTCAGTGGCTGTGAAGCCTCCCATGAGATACACCGTTCGGGTGTTCACATTGTAATGCAGAAAAAGCGGCAACATCTGCGCTACAATTAAAAGGCCATAACCGTCTTTTGAGAGCGGATTGACGATACTCAAAGCGTCAGTCTTGGCAACCAATTGTGTTAGGAGTTGATTGAAAGCCTCAATCGAAGTCAAATCCAGCTTAGCTGAAATCAGGTGATTTGCAAGATGCGGCGGCATATGTTCAGGGAGTAAAGCCACAGCTTCTATGGGGGAACGCAAATGATGGAAAAAAAAGCGCAAAGCGGGGTGGAGATCCGCTTGGCTGAGATTCAACAGATTCTGATAAATCGCCGATTCCAAATTTTGGATTTGCTGAACATGCTGCTCATTTGCCAAGGCATCATTTAAGACACTGCCTTTAGGGGCAGTCAGAAACCCCCAAGGATTGGGAATACGCAGATAGCTGATAGCCTCAGGTGGCAGGCTATCTCTCAAAGAGGCAGGCTCAGAAAGGGGCGCACTCTGAAGTAAGTTTGGACAGAGTAGCGCGATCAAAACAACGCATTTTTTGATCATTGAATGCATCCTCTAAAAAAAATGAGGGTGCAAAATAACTGATATTGAAATCAGATGTCAAGCATTTTGGTATTGGCATCTTAGCCGTTTTGTTTAACTCATTGAAATATATAGTACAACGGATAAACTCGCATCGTTACTTCGTTTAACGAAATAAGCGGATTGACTCAATGCTACCAATAAACTAATCCGGTAATGAAGTTAATCTGCTGTACTAAACTGATAGGTGGTAAGGTATTGACATCTTAGCAGCTATCAGTTTGCAAATGTTTTCAAAACACATACATTTACAGTGTATTTAATATCAGAATATGATTTAAAAATCAAATTCACGCGTGAATTACTTATTCTCTGTGGTACTCTGTGCTACTCCGTGTTCTCTGTGTTGAAAAAAATTAACAATGTCTAAAGAACTCAACATTGATTTTCATAGTGCTGAAAAAACGGCGATTTGACGGAAATGCAAAGGGATTTGATGAGAACCGTACTTGCGAGTTTCAAACAAAAAGGATACTATGAAAAGGATAAATCTGATAACATTGATATTATTAAACAAATGATTACAGTAAGTGAAATGTATCGGGGAAATGAAGAGGTTGTCCGTGCGGACAGTCTTCAACAGGGCGAAGAAATAAGCTCTGTCAAGTGGTTTTTGCGTGGGCGGTTAGAATTTTCTGATCTCGTAGACGAGGTGGGGGAACAAAAAGCTAACCGAGTTCAGCAAAACGCTGCAAATTTAAGAGTTGCAGTGGAAAACGGGACACCCTGGTTGAAAATATTGGAACAGTTAGATGAAAAATAGGGAGTATGTTGCTTTGGTTTATTTATCAAACGAAAAAATAACGCAAGAGACGCAAGAGACGCAAGGATGCAATATTTCGATTGAGAGATAGCGTTTTTAGCGTCAAAGCGCGTTTATTTTTTTCAATCGCGAAAGCTTCCACTCGTTATTATAGGCAATTCTTGTCGTTATTGAGAAGTTTTATCAAAAAGGAATTTTAACATGACTTCAAACCAAACCCTTAAGCATTACCCCCTCTCCTCCCCTCAACGGGAAATATGGTTCGACCAAATCCTGCATCCAGATGTGCCACTGTACAATATCGGTGGCTATGTGCGGATAGATGGCCCTATTGATCCGGCCCTGTTTGAAAAAGCCCTCAATCAAGTCATTGCAGAAAACGATGCCCTACGCATCAGTCTTCACGAGGGGGAAAGTTTGCCCACGCAAACCTTTGCCGAAAATGTTCACCTGAAACTGGACTTTTATGATTTCTCTGAACAGGAAAATGCTCACAAATCGGCACTTGATTGGATTCGCTGCGAGTTTGTCAAGCCTTTCCAACTTTATGACGGGTTATTGTTTCACTTTGCATTATGCAAAGCCTCTTCACTATGTTATTACTGGTTAAAAAAGTATCATCATCTGATTGCCGATGGCTGGACGATGTCTCTGATTGTGCAGCGAGTTGCCATAGCCTATAACGCAATGGGACAATCTGATTGTGAGCATCACTCTTATAAAAATTTTCTCCAAAAGGATCAAGCATACTTAGACTCTAAACAGTTTGTTAAAGACAAACATTATTGGGTAAATAAATACCGTGAACTACCAGAGCCGCTTTTGGTGCATCAAAATGCTAGCCAAACGATGAAAAGCCAACGCTCAGTTTTGCGCCTCAAGCGGCCTTTCTACAATCAACTGATTGAATTTGCTAAAGAAAATAAGGTATCCACTTTCCACGTTATTTTAGGGGCATTATATTGTTATTTTGTCAGAACATATGATCGAGAAGATTTGGTTATTGGATTACCGACACTGAATCGGAGTAGCGCAGCCTTTAAGCAAACAGTGGGCCTGTTTGTGGGTGTCAGTCCAGCAAAGTTCCGTTTTGGCTTGGATTTAAACTTTATTGAGTTAATTCAAGCCATTAGGGGAATATTGCAAACAAATTATCGGTATCAGCGTTTTCCAATCAGTGAACTCAACCGACAATTAGGGCTTCAGCGGGAAAACCGACAACAGCTTTTCGATTTAACGCTGTCTTATATGGATCAAAATTATGATGCGAATTTTGAGGGTAGCACAGTCGAGTTTACCCTTTTACCACACACAAATGAACAAAATGCTTTAGCCATCTTTGTTGATGATTTTCATAAGCAAAGTGATATTAAGGTTGATTTTGATTATAACCTTGGAGCGTTTGATGCTGATGAAATTGAACGTCTCAAAGCGCGTTTTGAGTTTTTGTTAGGTAAAATCCTCCGTCACCCTTTGGTGCCGGTTCGTTCACAGCAAATCATGCCCGATGTGGAATTAAATAAAATATTAGTTGAATGGAACGACACCGAAACATATTATCCGCATAATAAGACGATAGTTGATCTATTTGAAGAACAGGTTGACAAAACGCCAGATGCCATCGCCGTTGTTTTTGAAAACCAACAACTGACTTACTTTCAATTAAATAGCAAAGCCAATCAACTGGCCCACTATCTGCAAACTTTGGGTGTTAAACCAGAAGTACTGGTGGGTATCTGTGTGGAACGTTCTGTTGAAATGGTAATAGGATTGCTGGGAATCCTCAAAGCGGGAGGCGCGTATTTGCCACTTGATCCGGCTTATCCAGCGGAGCGTTTAGCGTTTATGTTGGAAGATGCCCAAGTGCCCGTGTTGTTGACTCAATCTAGTTTAAAAGAGAAACTGCCAGACATTCAAGCGCAGGTGGTTTGTATGGATGTTAAGGCCAAAACGCTGTCACGCTTGAGTTCTGAAAATCTAATCAGTGAAGTGACACCTACGAATTTAGCGTATGTCATTTATACGTCTGGTTCGACGGGGAAGCCTAAAGGTGCTGGCCTTTCTCATCGTGGTTTTACCAATTTAGTCAATTGGTTTGTAACCGATTTTAACCTGACAGCAACGGATCGTGTCCTCGTTATTTCGAGCGAAGGTTTTGATTTGACTCAGAAAAACTTTTTTGCACCACTGATTAAAGGGGGACAATTGCATCTCTTGCCAGCGTCTATACGTTATGATCCAAATAAAATCACCCAAATCGTTGCGACACAAAACATCACTTGGCTAAACTGCACCCCCAGCGCGTTTTATCCACTGATAGAACCTAGTGAAGAAAGCATATTCCAGAAATTAGCTTCATTGCGCTATATCTTTCTAGGGGGCGAAACCATTTCTTTAACCAGACTTTGGCCTTGGCTACAGTCTAGTGCTTGTCAAGCGAAACTGGTCAACACTTATGGCCCCACCGAATGTACCGATGTTTGCGCGGCCTATTTATTGGAAGAACCCTCGCTCTTTTTAGACAAAAGCATACCCATAGGTAAACCTATCTTTAATGCCAAACTTTTTATTCTAGGCAAACATCTTGAACTCTTACCGGTGTGTGTAGCCGGTGAACTTTACATCGGTGGTGTGGGCTTGGGTCGTGGTTATCTCAACTGCCCAGAATTAACGGCAGAAAAATTCATCAATAATCCCTTTGATGATGATCCAAATTCACGCCTCTATAAAACTGGTGATTTGGCACGCTATCTTCCTGACGGCAATATAGAATACTTAGGCCGCATAGATAACCAAGTCAAAATTCGCGGCTTTAGAATTGAGCTTGGTGAAATTGAAGCGGTGCTTTCTACTCATCCTACTGTGCGAGAAAGTGTGGTGATTGCCCATGAAGTGTCTGAAGGGGATAAGCACTTAGTGGCTTACTGCGTGGCTCAAACCGATCAAGTGATAGAAAACCAAGCTTTACGCGCATTCCTCAAAGAAAGGCTACCAGATTACATGGTACCCGCATTCTGGGTAGAAATTGAGGCGATGCCACTGACACCAAGTGGTAAAATAGATCGCCGTGCGTTACCGATCCAGACTCTGACGAGAGAAGCCTTAGAAAAAGCTTATGTTGCACCTCAGACGGCATTAGAGTACCTTATCGCTGAACTATGGCATTCGATATTGGGAGTCGAGCAGATCGGTATTGAGGATAATTTTTTTGAATTAGGGGGTACTTCCATTAGTGGGATGGTTTTTATTAATCGACTTCAAGAAAAGCTACAGAGTCATCTTTATCCAATAGCCCTATTTGAGGCACCGACTATTGCTGATTTTGCAGCCTATCTAAAAACGCATTACACAGAAGCGGTGTCAAAACTGTGCCACACTGAAGCAGGGCTTGAGTCAATTCAATCGGCTTCCCATCCGCCGATAGATTCATCGAAAGTGTCCCAACTACGCCAATTAATCGCTGAAAGTCCATTTTTTGCTACTCGTTTTTCGCACGTCAAAGAAGAAACGGAACGATTACCATCGGCCATTTTTATTTTATCGCCCCCACGCTCTGGTTCCACTTTATTAAGAGTAATGTTAGCTGGACATCCAAATTTATTTGTGCCACCAGAATTAGAATTGCTGTCTTTTGAAAACCTTCAAGAGAGAAATGCCCTTTTTTCAGGGCCCTATCAATTTGCGTTGGAAGGCACCATTAGAGCTATGATGGCACTTAAAGGCTGCACGATGGAACAAGCCGCCAACCTGATGGCTGAATATGAAAACCAGCATTTAACCACGCGACAATTTTACCATCTGATACAAACTGGGTGTGGTAAAAAAACCTTGGTTGATAAAACGCCCTCTTACGCGCTGGCACTAAACACGCTCAAACGCGCTGAAAGCTATTTTGAAAACGCCCGTTATATCCACCTACTTCGACACCCTTATGGCATGATTCACTCATTTGAAGAAGCGAAATTTGATCAACTGTGGTTTCGATTTGAACATCACTTCTCTGCACGCGAATTAGGCGAATTAACTTGGCTCATCAGTCAGCAAAATATTCGAGACTTTTTGCAAGAGATACCCACTGAACGCCAGCTTCAGGTCAGATTTGAAGAACTGGTACACAAACCTCGTAGCGTTTTAGACAGTTTATGCCACTTCTTAGGGTTAGCATTTCATCCTGATATGCTGCAACCTTATCAAAACAAACAGCAGCGCATGACGGATAGTCTTTATCATGTTTCAAAAATGGTTGGAGATCCGAAATTTCATACCCATAAACAAGTTGAAGCACAAACAGCAGATCGCTGGCGAAACACGTACACTCAGGATTTCCTTGGGGAGGTAACTTGGGAAATGGCAGAATCGTTTGGTTATCAAAAAATATTGGACGACTCCCATCAAGTCCCTTCAAGATTGAGTTCTCCTTTGGTAACCCTTCAGCCTGGTGATAAAAACCGATTACCTTTCTTCTGCATTCATCCGATAGGCGGGAACGTGTTTTGGTACATGAATTTAGCGCGTCATCTGGGTACTAAACAACCCTTTTATGGTTTACAATCAGCCGGACTTTATGGAGAACGCAAACCCTTAACACGCATTGAAGGCATGGCCCGTCTCTATATTGAGGCCTTACAGACGATTCAACCTCAAGGGCCTTACCAATTGGGCGGTTGGTCCTTAGGGGGAGTAGTGGCTTTTGAAATGGCCCAACAATTGCGAAAGCAAGGTCATCAAATAAAATTGTTGACTTTGATAGACAGTTATGTGCCTAGCAACTTTCCCTCTGATATTGATGAAACTCAACTGATGACATTATTCACTCGTGATTTAAGGGGTATTTTTGGCAACCCTTTCACCTTGGCAGAACGCCAGCAACGTGAATCTGATAGTTATCAACAATTGAATTTAACCTTGGAACAGGCCAAAAAGCTAAATGACTTACCCGCCAACCTAAAACAACAAGAACATTTGTGGCAGGTTTTTAAAAGCAACCGTTTGGCAATGACTCGTTATCAACCCCAACGCTATCTTGGACGACTTATTTGGTTTGGTGCCACTGATTCTAGGATAACGGCTTCAAAAGCCATATCAGAATGGCAAGAATTAGCAAGTGATATAGAAACAGATACCTTTCCTGGTGATCATTACAGCCTCCTACAGGAACCGACTGTCAAGCTTTTAGCTGAAAAATTGAGTACTTATCTTAATTAGTGCTCGTCCATAAATCGATTCCAAAGTATAAAAATGTCTGAACCAGAATTTTCAGAATGGATCGTATCACAGGGGCTTTACGCGCAATATATAAATAAAACGGCTACACAGCCTAACATGAAAAAAACAGGCGACAATGTGCCCAATAACACCAATCCGCCCGCTCCCGCTATGTACAGGACAAAAAAATATAAATGTAGCCCACCATCTGTGATACAAAATGCTTTGTAAATGTATGTCTTTTTAAACCCCGATTTGAAAACGGATAGGTGGCTCTGGTTGCCCCCTACCTATCTGTTTTCGTCGAGACGCGAGGCAGTGCAAATCGACAATGGAAACAATCCCTTATCCTAAGCTTCACGCTAAAGTTTCGCTCCGCGAAACTTTAGCGTGAAATACAGTTAATTTTAATATAAAAATCAAAGCATTATATTTATTTGTCCTGTACATAGATCAAAGTATTGATGAAAAAAGCAACTTGTCAAGAAATCAAATACAGTGCAATACGGGCGACAGTTTACACCCTGGCATCTTCTTGATTTGTTCATATTGGGCTAATTCATGCTCTATCCAGAGTTCAGCACCACTCTCCTTGAGAAACTGCTCAATGTGTTCTATTGAGTTAAGGCTTTTCTCCTTGTCCACATTGAAAATAGGCACAAGCTTTCTTTCCCGGCTAAGGCGGAAATGATAGAGATCACCCGATAGCACAATCGGTCCGGTTTCATTCAAATCAAGAAACAAGACTTGATGACCGGGCGTATGCCCAGGAGCGGGAATGAGTCGAACCCGACCATCTCCGAATACATCGTGTTCACCATTGAGGATAACCTTGTCTGCCTGCTCAAGTTTGTTATATAACTCAGGTTTAAAAGCAGGTACAGTCACTTTCTCAGCAAAAGCGGCATCGTATTCATCTTTCTGGATCAGTAACGTCCCCCCTTTAACCTCATTCGCGACCCCGATATGATCGAAGTGCAGATGTGAAAAGGCCATATAATCGAAGTCATCCATGCCCAAGCCGATTTGGGCTAACTGCTCTTGGAAGGTTTTGTCAAGCCGCATACGCCAGCCTTTATTTTCCTGCCAACCATAAGCACCGGTTAGACTATTTGAGGGTAGTCCGCCTTCCCACAACAGTCTGCCTTGCTTGTGTTCAATGACATAACAGGGCACAAAGAGATCACGCACAGTGGTCTCACTAGCAGAAACGCTAAAAAACTTCAAAGTGTCATCGTCATAGTTCAGTATTCCACAGTCAAACACGTAGAGCTTGATCTGTGGTTTAGTCGTTGGCGCTTGAGTCTCTGCACCAGCGTAACTAGCGCAAAGCGCTAAGCCGAGACAAATCAGTATTCGCGTGAATCGGATCATTGTATTCATAATACCTCTTATGTTGGTGTTGCAAACCTATTCCTGTACAACGAGTTTCTACAAATCAAGTAGCAAAGTTCTATTTATATTAGACATTATACCGATTTAACACAAGATTTTCTTAAAATTCCCATTTTGGGACAAGGAAATCAAGCACTTATATAGCGTTTCTCGATTGAATGAAGTACAAATTATTTGACTGAAAAGCGGCCTTCTGGGAGTGCAAAATTTATTTTTCGGCCCTCTGGGAGTGCAAAATTTATTTTGCGGCCTTCTGGGAGTGCAAAATTTATTTTGCGGCCTTCTGGGAGTGCAAAATTTATTTTGCTACCTTCTGGGAGTGCAAAATTTATTTTGCGGCCTTCTGGGAGTGCAAAATTTATTTTGCGCTTCAATTTTCTTGATATCACTGTACCTTATTCAATCGGGAAACGCTATAATTTAATCGGTATAATGTCTATTATCTATTACCATTAAATTTTATAATGATAAATAAAGCTCTATCAATAAGAAAATATGGCAATATCATACACAGCTATAATCTATAGTAAAATTAAAATTTTTTTGCTTTTGTATAAAGATTGCTTTATATTTCTACCTATTAGACAAAGAAATTTTTATTGTGGTATCGCTCTAGGGTGTTCACTGTGAGCTTTTTTGGGCTGTCTATTTCATGCGATATTGATATCAATAATGGCATCAACATCAGTATTGACACAAAACGCAATGAGTGAGGTAATGCTATGATTCTCGAAACATTCGCTTTAGGCAGCATTTTATATATTGGTTTCAAAAGCTTTAAAAAGCAAGGCAAAGCGAAAAAATCATGGAAAGCCACTAACACAACAATGAAAAGTGTACTGGAGGATCAATTTACACAAATTGTTGGGCAGTCAGATGACAAAAAATCTTCTTCAGGGCTCACGTTTGAAGAAAAAAATAAGCGTGAGATTATAAGTGCCTCGTCAGCACTGACGCTGTCTTCAATAGGGGCTTGGTTGTACTACTGGCCATTAAGCTTCATGAGCATTCCTCTTGTTATCTATGCGAGCAAATCGTACCATAAAAAAACATACGAGTTAATCAAACAAGGGAAAGCCAGTACTGAAACGCTAGTCAGCATCACTATGACAGGCTGTATTATTCTGGGACGTTTTTCGATGGCCAGCTTAATCGTTTTATTATTTGGAGTCGCCGCACGACTTGCGATGCAAGTGACTCAAAATTCCAGACAATTGTTGATTAACACATTTGAACAACATCCTGATTTTGTTTGGATTAGGGTTAAAAATGCTGAAATCAGCATACCGTTTAATGAACTACAACAAGGCGATATTGTCGTCGTCCATACTGGAGAAATGATCCCAGCAGATGGTACGGTTGTAAACGGGATGGCAACTGTTGATCAACATATTTTAACCGGCGAAGCAAAGCCAGTAGAAAAAGAATCTGGTGAAGAAGTATTTGCCTCAACGGTTGTTTTATCTGGAAAAATTAACGTGAAAGCAGAAAAAACGGGAGAAAATAGCACCGTCGCGAAAATCACTCACATATTGAATAGTACAGTTGATTTTAAATCCACTTTACAATTACGCGCTGATACACTTTCTAAACAGTTAGTGAACCCAGCACTGATAGCGGGTAGTGTCGCATTACCGATATTAGGTTTTAATGGCGCATTAGCTGTGGTTAACGCCCATCCTAAAAATAAAATGATGGGTATTGCGCCGATTGGTATCATGAACTATCTCAATTTGGCTTCTAAACAAGGAATTTTAATTAAAGACGGGCGTTCTTTAGAATTTTTAAACAAAGTTGATACAATTGTATTTGATAAAACCGGTACTTTGACTGAGGAACAGCCCCATATAGGTACCATTCACTCTGATTCAGATTATACTGAAGATGAGATTTTGATTTATGCTGCCGCCGCCGAATATAAACAGAAACATCCCCTAGCCAAGGCTATTCTGCAAGAAGCTGAAAATCGGCAATTAAGCATACCTTCTATAGAAGATAGCGAATATAAATTGGGCTATGGGATAACCGTTAACGTTGCGGGAAAAGTCGTCCATGTGGGCAGTGAACGGTTTATGGCGGTAGAGAACATTTTAATTTCGCCGACGCTTAGTGAGCAACAAAAACGCAGTCATGAAGAAGGCTATAGTTTGGTTATGGTGGCTGTTGATAAACATCTCGCGGGGGCTATTGAACTGTTGCCCACAGTGCGCCCAGAAGCAAAGGCGATTATCAGCCATTTAAAACAACGCCAAAACATCAAAGCCACCTATATTATCTCCGGCGATCATGAGATACCAACGAAAAAACTAGCCAAAGCACTTGGCGTCGATCACTATTTTGCCGAAACCTTGCCAGAAGACAAAGCAGGTATCATTGAGCAATTACAGCAGGAAGGGCATTTTATTTGTTATATTGGTGATGGTATCAATGATTCAATTGCCATGAAAAAATCTCATGTTTCCGTTTCCCTAGCAGGTGCTTCCACTATCGCCATTGATACAGCGCAGATTATCTTAATGGACAGCGGTTTAAATCATTTAAATTTGCTATTCGATCTGGCTAATAAATTTAATGCCAATATGAATACAACATTTGCCATTATATTGATACCCGCTGTTATCAGTGTCAGTGGCGCTTTTTTATTGGGTTTTGGCCTAACCCAAACTGTCGTCTTAAATATGAGCGGTATCATTCTCGCGATAGGTAATGCAATGACACCCTTGTTAAAACAGCCTGAAAAGCAACTTCAATCGGAGGCATCAACAGATCGTTCCAAATGAAAAACGTGATGGTAATGGCATAAAACATGATTTTGCTGAAATTTTACCGGCCATCTCATCGAAGCAAACGAAAGGAAAATGGCTCTGTTTTGTCGGTGACGGCATCAACGATAGCATTGCGATGAAAAAAGCGAAGGTTTCCATTTCCTAAAAAATTTTAAGGTATAAAACTTAAATTCCTTAATAATCAATGATTTGCATATATAGACACTCAATCTGTGACTGCCGCAAAGCCAAATCACATCAAAAACTTGAGCATTGAGTATTACATTTTGGAATTCTGACTGCGCTTTTAGTAAGTGCTGCTTTCGGCAGCGTTGCTATCAGTAATGCGCCTCTCAAAAAATTTCCATGACAGATAATTGATTATTCTTTCGTCACATGCCTCAGGATATTGCCATCATGACACCTATTACCTGTTTTGCAAAAGCCTCATTGGCATATTGAGTTCTTCGTTTCAGTTAAGGAATCTCCAAAAAATAAATTATCCCAGTCGTTTGTAGGGTGGGTTCGAAAAATACAAAAGAAAAATATCTTTTGAAAAGCAAAGACGCGAAGCATCGCGTCGAAACGCTCTCATCAAAACACCTTGTAGAGACGCGATGCATCGCGTCTCTAATCGCGTTTCTGAATCGCGTCGAAACGCTCTCATCAAAACACCTTGTAGAGACGCGATGCATCG
>QNEL01000184.1 GCA_003645185.1 Candidatus Parabeggiatoa sp. nov. 3 | reverse complement strand
TGATAACTGATTTCCACATTTAGCTTCGCGCACCGAAGGCTCACTTAAGAAGTTGCGCGCAACTTTTCACGCTAAAGTTTAAGTTTAGCGAAGCGCAACGTAGCGCGTGAAAGCGTGAAATACAGTTTTGCGCGCAAAACTTTTGCCTGAAACTGATAACTGATTTCCACATTTAGCTTCGCTGGCCTTCGGCTCACGCAAAAGTTTCGCTCCGCGAAACTTTTGCGTGAAATAAAGTTTTTGCGCGCAAAAACTTTTGCGTGGAACTAATAACTGATCATTAGTCAGTACAATATCACCTTTTGTCTTACCTTTACCTGAAAATTTTTATAACCTAACCAATATAAACTCAATAAAATATTGAATGTTTGACAAAGCCATTTATCCCATTAATCAATAAAAGCTCACCATTTATCTCAACGAAACTTCACAATACCTTTAATACAAATAATAATGAACTATTATGAAAACACAAATCGGATTTACATTAATTGAATTAATGGTCACCATGGCAATAGCCATGATATTGACGATGTGGGCGGTGCCGAATATGCGGAATGTCTTGCTTAATAACCGAATAACCGCAAAAACAAATGAGTTTATTCGCACCATTCACTACGTAAAAAACGAAACCATTACGCGCAATAATAATGGTCTTGTGATTCAGCCGTTTGACTCCGCTACTTGGAATAGCGGCTGGAAAATCGTGGACAGTGATGATAAGGACTTCAAAGTGTTTCCGTCTAAAGAGAAGGGCATTGTTATTAAAGAAGTTTGTGATCAAAACGCCATTTTTTTCTTATCCAGAGGTTGGACTGCAAGTCGATATAATTTTGTGGTGTCTCACGACGAACATTCAACTGGCAGAATCATCGCAATCGCACGCACTGGGCGCGTCAAAAGCGAGCGTTGCTCTGTGAACAGTGGAGGGTGTAATGTCCCATGCAATAATGATTAACCAAAAAGCATTTTTATTTAAATCCCTGTTTAAAAAAACGGTACCATTAACGGCAGGTTTCACCTTAATGGAAATATTAATCGCGTTGTTAGTTGTTTCTGTGGCGCTGATAGGGGTAGCCAGTTTACAAATGAGAGGCCAACAAATCAATCATGTGGCTTATTTGCGTACACAAGCCACTTTTTTGGCTTATGACATAATGGATAGGATGCGTCTCAATCGCGAGAATGCGGCGCAATATGTGGGTGGGTTTACAAGTGTAGGCCCCGGTGGTGATGGCCCTGATTATTCTTGTGATGGCGATGGCAAAAACTGTTCATCTACGGATATCGCCAATTATGATTTAAATAACTGGCTTAATCAAGTAGGAGAAACCTTGCCAAAAGGAGAGGTTAAGATAGAATTAATTGACAATGCCAATCAAGAATATGAAATCACTCTCAGATGGAAAAGAGCAGCGGGTTACATCGATGATAAACCTTGGGATGAACAAATATGGAGGCTTCGATTATGACTCCAAAACAAAAACAGGGCTTTAGCCTAGTTGAACTCATGGTGGCTCTGCTCATCAGTTCCATTTTAATGGGCGGAGTGGTGATGATGATGGATATCAGTAAACGGACTTATACCTTGCAAACGGCATTAGCAGAGTTACAAGACAATGCGCGTTTTGTCATAGATGAATTGACCCGTGAATTACGGATGGCCGGGCATTTTGGCTGTTCTGGTGTTGGGCCAATTGATCCATTGACTGGGACGAACCTCATTCCATTTAAAGCTGAAGATGCAGCGGGTAAGTCGGTTAATGATCAACGTATCAAAGATACGAAGAATCAGCTTGTGGATTCTAGCTTTCCAGATTCCGACACCTTAATCATGAGTTCTTTTACGCGACAACTTGATGTGGCTGATGATATCTCTTTTAATCGAGGTGTCTCGACCATCCCATGTGACTGTGTACCCAAATCATCAGGTGAGATCATTGTCACGGATTGTAGGGGTGGAGAAAATATTTCATTTTTAACTTATCCATTCACCCTAGCACCTAGTGGTAATATCTTAACGCTTTCGCCCGGATTGAGAAGAAATTATCAGCCCCCAGTTTATTTTTTCATCAGAGAGGATTTAGAAACGACTTATGAAGTAAGGAGTCTAGCAGAAGGTGGTTTTGCCCTCTTTAAAAATGGTGCCCAACAAGTTCCGCCCTATTCTGAACCTTTCATAGAAGGTGTTCAAAATATGCAGATTCGCTATGGGATTGATGGCGCTGATGATGATAATGCACCAGAGCGGTATACCACAGAACCGACAGGGGGAATTGTGGTGAGTGTGCGTCTAACCTTGTTAATGCGGACGGCTCAGAAACGTGGGATTGGAAAGCCCAGAGATAAAACTTATTTACTTGATCCCGATGTGAGTTACAACCCGCGTGATAATAATAAGCGTGAAGAGGGTTACCGTCATCGTTTGTTTACCACAACGGTCAACGTCAGGAATAGTATGCTTTAAATCAGTTCCACATTTCACGCAAAAGTTTCGCTTCGCGAAACTTTTGCGTGGAAATCAGTTATCAGTTATCAGTTATCAGTTATAAAATAGAAATGATTGCGTCGAAAAGCTCATGAAAACTCATTTACATTACTCTATCAGACCCACACCGAATCACCAAGAAGGCGCGGTGCTGATCACCTCATTAATACTATTGCTGATCATCACCATGTTGGGGGTGAGTGCCATAGAAGCGACGAAACTTGAAACTCGAATGGCCGCTAATACCCGAGAATATAACCAGGCCTTTCAAATTGCACAAAGTGGGATCGATCATACCTTCCGCAAATATGATCAACAGACAAAACTGTTGTCAGAACTGCCTGACGACAAATGGCTTATCAAACCGCCCGCTGCAACACCAGCAGATAAATTGGACAAACTTGACATCGGTTCAGGTATAGCACGCTTTCGCGTCATGAAGTCCAGTAAACAAGTAGATTACGGTTCAAAGGTGAGTCGATACTATATCATCGAAAGCACAGGGTGTACAACAAAGAACTGCAAGAATGGCGTTAAAGTCGTGATAGTGGGCGGTATGGAAATAGAACAAGCTAAAGATCCAGATGTTTTTCGAAATAGAGGGGATGAGGACATGGAACTCCCCGAAGAATGTGAAATACCGAGTTCAGCCGGTTGCCTGAATGCGATAAGACAAGTTTGCAGCACGACTTTTTCTCCCAATAAATGTCGCATGGACTTAGAGGAAGAACGTCAAAACAAACTCTGACTCAGTTATTTGTTATCCGTTTTATTTTTCATCTATACCTGTCAGGTTTTTAAAAACCTGACAGTTCGTTTAAATCATTGGAGATTCACCATGAAATTTTGTACCTTACTGATTTCCTTAACATTGACCCTACTAGCCGGTTTATCTACCCCTGTTTTTGCAGACGATACTGAGATCTATGTTCGGAAAGTTGAGGCAGTTGACGAATCAACTCGGCCTAATATGTTATTTGTCTTAGATAATTCGGGGAGTATGAATGAATCCCTCAGAAAGGCCGATGGGACACCGACTGGTGAACGACGCATAGATGTCTTGAAAGAAGCTTTGGTCAGAATGCTTGACAACACTAATAACGTCAATGTTGGGTTGGCACGTTTTGCCTCGCTGATCAAAAATAATGATCCGAAAGATCCCCATGTCAATGTGCCGATTATGTTCCCCGTCACTTATATCGATGGTAACGTCAATGAACTTGACGGCGAAATTGATGACAGTATCATGGATGCCTCGATGTCCATTGCCCAAAGTTCCGATGATGCTGTGCAAAACTTAGGTAGCGGCCAAATGATTTTGAACGATCCAGAATTGAAAATGGTTCATATCATCACTGAAGAAGAACCCAATGGCATTAAAGTTGCGCAAGAGATTCAACATCAAGCTGATGATGCCGTAGAATTTATAGAAGATTCAAATAAAGTCAGACCATGGGATACGCCTGTTATTTACTTAGGAACGGATCCTGTTAAAGGCGAGACTTTGGTCGGACTGCGGTTTAAAGAACTGGGTATTCCCAAAGGGGCAACAATTGAATATGCTGAAATCGAATTCATGAGTGATGAAATTTATGACACTGATTTACAGATAGTCATTTCTGGTGCAGATAATGATGGTATCGCGCCCGTTACAGGGACAAGTCCACCTATTGCGGGTGATGCTTCAGGTGCACGATTTGGAGATAGTAAATTTAAAAATGGGACAAGTACAAATGGGTATCTCAGTGGCGAAGACTATCCCCAAGATGGGAAAAATTTTCCGCCAACCAATACGTCTGTTAGTTGGAAACCGGATAAGATAGAAGCGGTTGGACAACGCTTTAAGACCAATAATATTGGTGGCATTATACAAGAAATTGTCAAGCGGGATGGTTGGCACGATTATAATGGCCTCGTTTTATTATTGAAAAAAGCGTCTAGCTCGTCTGCTGAAGCAAGAAGAGGATTTTATACGCGGGATTCTAGCGAAGACCCACCAAAACTGCGCGTGTATTGGACATTACCTGAAACAGAGAGAACCGTGATTTCAGGTTGGGATAATCAATCACAGTCGGTGGTTCACCAGAACCAGCTTGTTGAAACTGAGAATACTCAAATAATCTTCAATGATCAGCGCATTCGACTCGGAAAACAACTCAAAGGAACTTCTTATGGAAACGGAGACGAAACCTTAGTTGGTATTCGATTTGAAGCCGTGCCCCTTCCCCAAGGGGCTAAAATCATTGAGGCCAATATCACCTTCACGCACCAAAGTGGCCCAGAACCCGCTGCGGGTAGCGAATTACTCAATCTATTAGTTTATGGTGATAAATCGCCGGATGCGGTCAAGTTGAATAAAAATATAACAGGGGGTAAAGTCTCGGAACGTAAGAAAACAAAGACCTTTGTCACATGGGATGGTGTGGCTGAGACCGACGTGGGTGATGATCCTCTACTCGGTAAGCCATTCACTCTCGCCGATCCGCTGCTAGCCGCTATCTTACAGGAAATTACCGATCAACCTGACTGGAAAAGCGGCAATGATATGGCTTTTTTATTTGAAAGAAATGGTGAGCCTGTGTCGCCCAATACCGGCTTTAGAAGAATTGTCGGTTCACGGGACATATATAGGAATAGCAATAACAGCTTGATTACAGTTGACCAGGCTGAAATTGAACCCAATGAAAATACCTTGCCCAGACTGCAAGTCAAATTTTCTGTCGGTTTGCCTGAAGAAACCGAGATTAAAAATCCGGATATGGATAAGCAAATAGTCGGTTTACGCTTTGAAGCCGTGGATATTCCTCAAGGGGCTAAGGTGACCAGTGCCGCCATTCAATTTGTCAGTGGCCCTGATGCCTCTGGGCATGCTAACCTGATTATCAAAGCCGAAAAGACCGCTAATGCTAAAACCTTCACTGAAGAGAACAATAATATTTCAAACCGGCCCACCACTGGGGAAAGGGTCACTTGGGATAATATTGAAGCTTGGACTGAGGGGGTGACTTATTCCACACCTGATCTCAAAAGTGTTGTGCAAGAGCTGGTGAATCAGACTGATTGGTGTGGTGGTGTGGGTGGTCTTGTCTTTATCATCTCCACTGATAGTGGCAACCCGTTACGCAATGTGAAATCTTACGATGACAGACCGGGATATGCCCCCGTCTTGAAGGTCGAATTTGATTCCAAAGCGATTACTGGTAATGGCTGCGTTCACCAAAACTTCATTGGGCAAATTGCTGCTGAGAATGACGATGCCGAACAAAAAATGTCCGGCGGCGAAGCTGGTGATATCTATCTCGCCAGTGATGCCTTAGAATTTCCGGCTCGTGGGAATGAAGCACGGTTAGTCGGACTTCGTTTTAATGACATTCCCATTGGCAAAAACGCTACCATTATTAAAGCGCAGCTGATTTTGACCGCTCGAAATGATGGTGACAAAGATACCCTTACTAAGATATCGGGTGAAAAGTCTGGTAATGCCAAAGTGTTTACTAATAATAAATTTGACTTAGGCCAGCGTACTCAAACCACAACAGTGCCTTGGGCACCGGGCCCTTGGGAAAGAAACAAACTCTACCGATCCGCCGATATCAGTCCCATTATTCAGGAAATTATTAACGAGCCGGATTGGGAAATTTATAACAGCATGGCCTTCTTCCTCAGCGTGGGCCATGGACAGCGAGATATTTCCGCTTTTAGAGCCGGGCCCACATCCTCAGCCAAATTGCTGATTCAAGTCAAGGGTTACTTGGGCGAAAGCGGACAAGGGGATTTGATGACGGTACGCCGTCGTTTAAAGAAAATTGTCAAAAAAATGGAAATTCCACCCAGTACCACACCCATTGTTAATGCCTTGTATGAGTCAGCACTCTACTTCCGAAGTGGCCGGGTGGATTATGGTAAAGATCGTCATAATCAAGCCCAATACCTTGTCAGTCACCCAGCCACCTATAGCGGTGGTCAGATTGAACGCGACTTTGATAACTGTAAAATCAATGTCAAGCCTCTTCATGAGAACTGTGCCAGTGAAAAAATTACAGGCCCGGCAACCTACAAGAGTCCAATCAAGTCCAGTTGCCAAACTAACCACATAGTGTTCCTATCAGATGGTATTGCCACTCAAAACACAGCCGAAGATAAAGTTAAACAAATGGTTGGCTTGAATAACTGTGTCAAAGAGTATCCTGATCCAGATGATCCTGAAAATGGAGAGTCTATTGATGTGCCCTACCGTGGGAAATGTGGTATTGAATTGGCAGACTTCTTGTACAACCAAGATCATCTCAATAAGAGAGAAAACACTGAAAACACCGAGAACAACATCACAGTCCACACCATTGGCTTTCAATTGGGGAACGCGTGGCGTGTTAAGTATGTTGATCAGGAGGGTAACCGCGTTTACAAAAAGGATGGTATTCCCTACTATGAAAACGGAGGCGAAGTGCCCGAGGACAAGCTCCCTATCCTAAAGGACGGTTATGAAGAAGATACTAATGGAACAAAAAACAATCTTAAAGCGGTCAAATACCTCAAGAGACTGGCTTCGGTTAGTAAAAGCGGTGATAAAAAGAGAAATTTTTATCCCGCTGATACCGCTGATGATTTAAGCAAGGCCTTTGATGAGATTACCGCTCAAGCCATGACCAGCAGTTCATCATTTGCCGCTCCCGGTGTTTCAATCAATAATTTCAATAGCTTAGAACATAATGACCAAGTGTTCTACGCATTGTTTGAACCTAGCCCGTATCGGTATTGGAATGGCAATGTCAAAAAATTTCGCCTCAGTGAAAACGGACTGGTGCTTGATAAATCGGATAACGTAGCCCTAGAAAACAATCACATCAAAGACGGTGCCAGAGATTTTTGGGACGAGAGTAGTAGTACCTCCAAAGATGAAGGCGGGACAGTCCTCAAAGGCGGGGTTGGCAGCCAGTTAATCAGTCTCGGAAGTGCTGGCCGTCAGATTTATACTTATCTTGGTGATACATCGCCGGGTTATAATCATGAGGTCAATCTGGCCCAATATCCGATTGAGGTTGCCTCTGGTGATGAAGAATTTGATAAGGCCTTGACTCAAGCCTTATTGGGTGATGATATGCCAGTAGATGAAGCTGAGGCTGAAGGGGCACGTCACTATTTGATCAAATGGATCAAGGGTGAAGATGTGAGTCTGGTAGAAGGCGTGGCCAGCAGCGGTGCCAACGAACGTTGGATGTTTGGCGATCCCTTACACAGTACGCCCAAAATGATCACTTATGGCGGGGATGAACACAATCAGAAAAACAAGTTGTTTGTCGGTACCAATGATGGCCTATTGCGGATGTTTAACACCGATAGTGGTCAAGAAGAATGGGCTTTTTTGCCGCAAGAACTGTTGCCTATACAAAAACTCTTGATGGAGAATCCATTGGGTGTAGACCGGATTTATGGGCTAGATAATACACCCACATTTTGGATAAATGATGGAAACGATAACCAAATCAATCCAGGAGCCGGTGATTTTGTCAAAATGTTTATGACTATGCGGCGCGGCGGTCGGAATCTTTATGCCCTTGATGTCACCGGTACCGAGGATAGTCTCGGGGCACCACCAAAACTCATGTGGGTTATAAAAGGGGGTGAGGGTGATTATGAAAAACTGGGGCAAACCTGGTCATCGCCCAGACCGACAGTCGTCGATCCCAGTTATTGTCATGTCATCAATGCTCATGCACAGGGCTGTGTTGTCTTATTGTTTGGCGGCGGTTATAACTCCACTCAAGATGAAGGCGTGAGCAAAATCAGCACCGAAGCGAGCCGTATGGGTAATGCCATTTATATGGTTCATGCCGAAACGGGTCAACTGTTATGGTGGGCCAGTAGTGCCGAGGAAGCGGATTTGACACTGGAGTATATGATCTATTCGATTCCGTCTGCTGTCACGATGCTAGCTAGTGATGATAATACCGATCTGATTTATGTGGGCGACATTGGTGGCCAACTTTGGCGGATTGAGTTATTAGGGAGAGGAAAGACGCGGGGTGGCCGCCTAGCAGTGGTATCAGAAACGCAAACGTTTGATGTAGGCAATACAAACAGACGCAGTTTCTTTTATCCCCCAGCAGTAACTGAGATTAAAGGAAAATTACTGATAGCCACCATGAGTGGAACACGTCCTCATCCCTTATATGGTGGCAATGATGTGCGTGATCAGTTTTATGTCTTCCTAGATCAAAAATGGGATGAAGATAAGGATAAACTCAGAACCCTCAAGCCTAAGACGGATATGGTAGATGTGACAGCTTGGAGTGAGGGTAGTCAAGTCAACTTGATGGAATTTAAAAGTGATGATGATAAACAAGGTTGGTATTTTAACCTAGCCGATGGCGGTAGCGGGAGTGCTCTCTCTTGGATTGGTGAAAAGGGGATAACGGCACCAGTGATTGTGGAAGAAAAGGTGATTTTCACCACTTATGTACCCTCTCTAGGGGATAATGATGCTTGTCATTTTAATGAAGGTCAGAGTCGATTATATATACTTTTCCTGCTCAGTGGCGGCCCGGCTTATGATGTGAGCGAAGAGAAATTTGATACTGATACCGAGGGAGGAGACGAGTCTTCAGATCGTTTTATAGAGAGTGGTAGTGGTCCAGGTGGTGGCCCTGTTATTATTCGCTCACCAGGTGGAAAAGATGAAAAAAAATCGACTGAACAATTCATTCTTGATGGACCTTCTTTGGGTTTTCCTCCCGTTAAAAAAACATTTTGGATGCAAAAAGAAGGCTGTGGTTTGTAACCACAAGCTGTTGGAACGAAAATCGCGCCAAAAGTTTTGGCGCGAACCGCCAGAAAGCTACGCTAAAACTAAAGTTGGAACGCCCGACATCACCCAACGAACTAACTGATAAATAACTGATAACTGATATGAATAGATTAAAACCCTTTCAAGGATTTACACTGGTAGAATTGATGGTTACCGTAGCCATTATAGGCATTTTGGCCGCAGTGGTTTATCCTTCTTATCAATCTCAGGTGAGAAAAACACGTCGCTCTGATGCTCAAGGGGCTTTAGCTGAATTGACGGCATTGCAAGAAGAATATCGTTATCAGAAGGGTAGTTATACTACCGATATTGCTTCGCTCAATTTAGAGGCGAATGGGTTTGACAAAAAGGATTGTAATGGTAGAAATACAGCTGATTTTCGTTCTAAAGAATGTTATTATACTTTATCCTTGGATCAGAAAGGTTCGGATGGCTTCATTTTTAGAGCGAGGGCAGCTGGGCCTCAAATAGCGGATGTGCAGTGTGAATTATTTTCGTTGGATGATCTCGGCAATAAAGAGCCAACAAGTGAAAATTGCTGGTATTAATGGTTAATGCCAGCATTGATCTAACTGGGGTTTTGTTCTTGAAGCATGGGGTGGCAAGCTGGGGTGTTAAATATAAACACATTTCTTGGTTTATTATTATTTCACCCTATTTTTATTCCCTGATGGTGGACTGGTGGGCAAACGGGCGGTGAAATCAGGGTTTATATTGAGTTCATTGTCGCCCGTTTACCCACCCTACGAAAAATAGCGAAAATACCTGAAATTTAACACCCCAAGCACCCATGTCACTATTTTTAAGCATACCAGCTATCTTGAACACGCGGGAAGCTGGTATTTTTTTGAGTTAAGGTTTGACAGAATCACTGACTTATGAAATATCTTAAATATAATATGGTAGGATTAGGATTGTTATTGTTCCCGATTTTGGTCGGCGCTGAATTTCTGGGCAACCACAAGGGTTTGCCCCTACAGGATAGGCAGAGCATTTCTGTTGCCAATTTACCTGACACCATTGGTGAATGGGGGCAAACACGTCGGTTTGCCCCTACGATAACGGCAAATGGCGATTCGCCTACACCTTTGATAACACACGAAAATACCTTAGTTCAACAACAAAAACAGTTTCGCACTGGCTTATTAATTTCGGGTTTGACGTTGAGTACAGCGCTTTACGGCTATATTTCTTGGTGGGATAAAAGTGCATCAACATTTCGGGTGAGACATGAAGGTTGGTTTGGTGCCGATACCCCAAATGGCGGGGCCGATAAATTGGGACATGCCTTTTCTTTTTATGTCAGCACGCGCTTGATGACGAATGGTTTTCAATGGGCCGGGCATAACCGAAAAGAAGCGGCTCAGTTGGCGGGCTTAACTTCCGGTGTCTTGTCGCTAGGCGTAGAAATTATGGATGGTTTCACAGAAGAATACGGCTTTAGCACTGAAGATTTAATGATGAATTTGTCAGGTATCGGTTTAGGAACGGTGCTTGAATCTTATCCACAATGGGATGATTTGGTTGATATTCGTATCAAGTATTGGCCTTCTGATGATGCGAGAAGATTACAGGATTATGATCCCGTGGCCGATTATTCAGGGCAAACTTATTTGTTGATTACCAAAGCCAGTGGTATACCCACATTACGTCAAAATCCGTTTTTGCGCTATTTGGAATTAGCGGTAGGATATGGCACCAGAGGTTATCAACCCAATGATGGCACAGATACTCAACCCACATCGCGCAATCTCTATTATGGCTTGTCGTTAAATTTGTCTCAATTACTTAATGACACGCTATTTAAAAAGCAAAATAAACCGCGTACTCAAAAAGTCACGGAAAACGTGTTGGAATATCTGCAAATGCCCGGAACCGCTTTGCTATTTAAGCATCAACTTCAGTAGTTATCAGTTTCACATTTCACATTTCTTAGCGATAGTATAGCGAAGCGAAACTATCGCTAAGAAATAAAGTTGACTTCTTAAGTGAAAATCAGTTTCACGCAAAAGTTGCGCGCAACTTCTTAAGTGAAAATCAGTTATCATCACATTAACTCCCTTCGGTTTCAAACATCGGCGTAATCAAAAAATAAGGCCCTTTACCAATCAAATTTAAAGATTGGTCGGGGCTTTTTTTTGTTCAATTAAAGTCCGGCCCCTTATATACAAATGTCCTTGTTCATCTCTTTCATTAACCATTAATCCTTGATAACTGATTTCCACGCAAATGTTTTTGCGCGCAAAAACATTATTTCACGCGCGCGGTGAAGCTTCGCTATACTTTAGCGTAAAATGTGGAACTGATTTTCAGGCAAAAGTTTCGCTTCGCGAAACTTTTGCCTGAAACTAATAACTGATTTTCACTTAAGAAGTTGCGCGCAACTTTTGCGTGAAACTGATTTTCACATTTCACGCGCAAAACTGTATTTCACGCAAAAGTTTCGCTTCGCGAAACTTTTGCGTGAAATGTGAAACTGATAAGTGGAATTGATAATTGATTGAAAGTTGAGTTAAAATTGTTTTTGATTACGCAGTAATCAAGACAAGTCGCGAATAAAAACGTCATCAAACCTCGCACAAACAGACGATTTTTATTTGTCTCCCAGCGCGTCCTTTTTAACCTTTTATTAAACCCCTTAATACGTTTGCGTTTGTAAAAATCGTTTTTTTCGTTCAAAATTTATTTTGCTTGCTGCCCCAATTTCGTTCAAAATTTATTTTGCTTTAGGCTTTCGTTCCTTGTTATTTTGCGATTAATTTTCGTTCCTTGTTATTTTGCGATTAATTTTCGTTCCTTGTTATTTTGCGATTAATTGGAATGCCTGTTATTTTGCTTGCTGCCCCAATTTCGTTCAAAATTTAGTGAGTGGGCGCAAATTGTGAACTGTATAGCGTACTTTTGCGTGAAATCTTGAAATCACTTACTTATAGTGCTTATTATTTTGGAGAATTTTAAATATGTTTAAATTGATCACACATTCAGTAAAGCTAGTCCTCAGCTTGGGAGTCATTGTGTTACTGAATGGCTGTCCCGTAGTCCCTGTTACCGACCCTGGACACCTCCCGTCTGCTCCTCAAGAGCTTGATACCGCCAGTTATCACACTGTTAGGCCGGGTGAAACCCTATATGGTATTGCTACACTCTATGGGCGAGATTACAAAGAGGTTGCTGAGTGGAATGACATTACCCTCTCTGATCCACTCACACCTGGTCAACAGCTACGAATTGATGGCCCTACTAAGCGTCTGGCAAGGCCTTTAAATCCGGATGCGGGCATTCCCGTTCCAACATCACCACCGCCCGTCTCAACGCCCATCGAACCGAAGCCACCTGTTGTTGAACCCAGTTCATCGCCACAGAGGGGTATCCACGTCGTCGAACCCGGCGAAACCTTGTATGGCATTGCTAGGCAGTATGGACAAAATCCAGGTGATGTCGCTACTTGGAATCATCTCACATCACCTTATAGCCTCAGAGTGGGACAAACTTTAGTGGTTTCGCCTTCAAAAGGATGGGATTCGTTATCAACACCCGTGTCCACAGAACCCACCGTGATCGAACCTCAACCCAGTTCACCTGCTTCAGGCGATCAAGACTTTCATACCGTCCTACCCGGTGACACCTTGTATAAAATTGCTAAACATTACGGTTTTGGTCTAGCTGAAATCGCGGAATGGAATGGCATAGAACCGCCTTATAACTTGTCTTTGGGACAACATTTGCGCGTCAGTCCACCAGACACCGATACCATAACACCGTCTTCAAATCTGTCTCCCGCTGACACTTTTGATGACAATAGTTCGGATTATCACATAGTAGCGTTAGGAGACACCTTGTTCAACATAGCCCGACGTTATGGGCACAGTGTTCAGGAAATAACGCAGTGGAACAATTTACCCACTTCTGACTTGTCATTGGGTCAAAAATTACGGGTTACGCCACCGTCATCAATGATGCCAGGACTCACACCAGACAGCAGCTACCTGCGTCCCGTTGGACTTCCTCCAACACCTGATCATCATATTGTGAGAGCAGGAGACAGCTTGAGTAGTATTGCTAGAAAATATGGCATGTCTTTCGCTGAACTGGCAAAATTGAATGGCATTGGTAGCCCTTATAGCGTCTACCCAGGTATGAGATTGACAATCGCTCCACGTTAGGAATATCCAAAAAATAAATTATCCCATTCTTGTAGGGTGGGTAACGGGTTTTTGTTGCCCACCATTCCCTACCTAACCTGCGTGAAATGACTGCATTTGGGATAATTACATTCTTGTAGGGTGGGTAACGGGTTTTTGTTGCCCACC